>DOWL01000122.1:2579-20125 GCA_003519585.1 Nocardioides sp.
GGATAGCCCCAGGCCAGCCGCTTGCCCGCCGAGAAGAAGTAGAGCTCGTCGCGACCGGGCCCGTAGAACGGCGCCATCGCCAGCAACACGGCCGCTTGCACGCCCGCGACCAGGCCGACCTCGCGCCACGCGAACGCCGGCCGCTCGATCATCCGCGCAACCTGGCCCGCAACTTCGCGAGCGTCGCCTCGTCGAGACCGAGTCCGTCACGCAGGTAGCTCGTCCGGTCGCCGTACCGCTCGGCGATCGCGTCGTAGGCCTCCTGGAGGAATCGCCCGTCGACCAGCATCGCCGTCTCGTAGATCGACACCTTGTCCGCGCCGAGATGCTCGCGGACCAGGCCGAGGTACTTCTCGCGGGTGGCCGAAGAGAAGGAGTTGGTGAGGAGGTAGTCGTCGAGGATGGTCGCGTCGTCGACTCCGGCGATGTGCAGCAGCAGCGCGGCCGCCCAGCCGGTGCGGTCCTTGCCGGCGGCGCAGTGGAACAGGATGGCGCCGTCCTCGGCCTCGGCGACGTGGCGCAGCAGTTCGCCGAACGCCGCGCGTGCACCCGGCACTTCCACGAAGCTCCGGTAGACCGACCTCATCACCGCGTCCGCGGCCTCGTGCGAGGTGAGCGACCGGAGCTGCGACATCGGGATGCCGCGCACCTCGAGGTGATGCCAGGTGGCACCGGCGATCTCGGCGTCGGGGTGCGCCTCGACCTCGTGCTGCGAGCGCAGGTCGTAGATCGCGCTCACGCCGAGCCCGGCGATCGTGGCTGCGTCGACGTCGGTGAGCTGCAGCTCGTTGGAGCGGTAGGCGACGCCCCGGCGCAGTGGGGTCCCGTCGGAGGCGACGTACGCCGTGTCCGGGCCGGCGACGTCACGGAAGTTGTCGGCGGACGCGAGCCGGAGTAGCTCTTCGCCCAGCGCAGGTTCGACCACGGGTCGAGCCTAGGGATCGTGGGTGAACGGCGGTCGAACGGGTCGGTTGCTCACCGCAGCGGCACGAACCGGTAGCCGCCGTGGCCGCTCACCTCGGTGCCGGCACGGGTGCGTCGCACCAGCAGCATGGTGCCGAACACCGGGATCACCATCCGACCGCCGTCGTCCACCTGGTCGACGAGTGCCGCCGGCAGGGTGCGGGCCTCGGCGCTGACCAGGACTCGGTCGTACGGCGCCCCGGCCGGCCAGCCGAGCCGCTCCGGGTCGGCGGTCTCGATGCGCGCCCAGGGCCGAGTGAAGTGAGCGAGGTTGCGACGACCGAAGTCGACCAGGTTCGGCTCGAGCTCGACCCCGACCACCTGCCCCTCCGGACCGGTGAGCTGCGCCAGCAGCGCGGTCGACCATCCTGACCCGGACCCCACGTCGAGGACCCGGTCGCCGAGCCGTACCTCGAGCAGCCGGAGCATGTCCGCCACCGTCCGCGGCTGCGAGTTGGTCTGCCCGTGCCCGATCGCGATCGGACCGTCGTGCGCCGCCCTGCGCCGAGCTCCCCGGGGCAGGAAACACTCTCGCGGCGTAGCCGCGAACGCCTCGGAGACCCGATCCTCCATCGCCTCCAGTGTCGCATCACCCGACCGCGAGTCGGCGCTACCGACGTGCAGTAACGCCGACTCGCCGTACTTTCAGCCGCGTTGCCGGACGCCGAGCCAGGTCAGCACCGCGAGCACGCGGCGGTTCTCCTCGCCGGTCTCGTGCAGGCCGAGCTTCTGCATGATGCCGGCGATGTGGGTCTCGACCGTGCGATCGGTGAGGAAGAGCCGGCGGGCGATGCCGGCGTTGTTGCGGCCCTCGGCCATCAGGGCGAGTACGTCGCGCTCGCGTGGCGTCAGCAGCGCAAGCGGGTCGTCGTCGCGACGAGGTCCGAGCAGGGTCGCCACGACCTCGGGGTCGAGCGCGGAGCCGCCCGCCGCAACCCGGCGCAGCGCGTCCATGAAGTCGTCGACCTCGAATACGCGGTCCTTGAGCAGGTAGCCCACCCGGCCGCCCGCCACCAGCTCGACCGAGTGTCGGGTCTCGACGTGCTGGGACAGCAGCACGATGGCCAGTTCGGGGTCCTGCGCGCGGAGCTCCTTGGCGGCCCGGGCGCCGTCGTCCGTACCGTCCGGAGGCATCCGGACGTCGATGATGGCGAGGTCGGGCCGTTCGCGTGTGACCGCCTCGACCAGGGCCGTCGCGTCGCCGGCCCGGCCGACGACCTCGTGGCCGGCATCCTCCAGCAGCCGCGCCAGCCCCTCGCGGAACAGCGCCGAGTCCTCGCCGATCACGATGCGCATGATGGTCTCTCGAAGGGGAGCGCTGCCTCGACCTCGGTGCCACTGCCCACCGGACTGGCCACGCGGAGCGAGCCGCCCAGCGCGGCCACTCGATCGGCGAGCCCGGAGCGCAGCCCGAGGTTGGCGCCACCGCAGCCGTTGTCGGTGACCCTGACCAGCAGCTGCCCGTCGCGGCGCACCACGTGCAGCTCGATCCGCGTCGCCTCGGAATGCTTGACGGCGTTGGTGATCGCCTCGCTGGCCACGAAGTACGCCGTCGTCGCGACCGCGTCGGGCAGCGGTCCGTCGTCGACGTCCATGGCGACGGTCATCGGCAGCGTCCTGACCAGGTTGGAGAGGGCCGCCGGCAAGCCGTCGTCCAGGCTTCCGGGCCGCAGTCCGTGCGCCAGTTGCCGCAGCTCGGCGACCGCCGTACCCAGTTCGGCCACGCTCTGGTCGAGCAACTCGTCGACGTCGACGGTCCCGTCGTCGAGGTGGCGCTGGGCCAACCGCAGCTGCATGCCGAGTGAGACCAGCCGTTGCTGCGCGCCGTCGTGGAGATCGCGCTCCATCCGCCGCCGTTCCTCGTAGCCGATCTGCACCAGCCGGGTCCGGCTGTCCTGGGCGTCACGCAGGGCTCGCGCGACCTCCGACCGGAGCCGGACCACCTCGACCAGCGTGCTGCATCGGTCGGCTACCTCGCGCAGCAGTTCGGACGAGGCCGGGCCCGAGCCGCGCACCAGCACGCCGGTCGGCTCGTCGTCCTGCAGGACGAGGACGCCGGACGGAGGCACCGGCTCGCCGCCGGCGTCGAGGTACGCCGTCGAGCCGGGCACCCGGAACCCGACCCGCAGCTCCCGATCACGCAGGGCGCCGCGTAGCCGCTCCTCGAGCTGCTCGGGCCGCGCGTCGCCCGCGCTCACTTCGCGGTGGAGTTCGTCGACGGCCGTCAGTGCGGAGCGGCGCAACGGGTACATCCGGGCGTCGACCGCGCGGCGTACGAGTCGCACGGCCGGAAGTAGCAGCAGGGCGGCCGCCGCGGTGCCGAGCGCGATCCCGATCTCGGAGCCGCGGCCGACCAGCACGCCCGTCGCCGACGAGACGGCCCCGTAGACCGCCAACAGCAGAGCGGTGACGACGCCCCACGTCACCGCGAGACCGAGTGCCTTGTCGACGTCGTAGAGGTCGTAGCGGAGCACGGCGATGCCCGCGGCCAACGGCGTCGCGATCAAGGACGCCAGACCGATCGCCCCGCTGAACCAGAGCGGCTCGCCCCACACCAGGATCTCCACGCCACAGAGCAGCGGGTAGAGGGGGAGCCCGATCCCCGCGAGCGCCAACCACTTGATCTGCTGGCGCTGGGTCCGGTCGGCGCGGCGGAACCGCAGCAGCAGCGACACCGCCGAGGCCAGGACCAGAGCGAGGACCCCCACGAAGCAGACCAGTGCGCACAGCTGCCACCACCCCGGCGGCGGCCCGAAGGGGCGGGCCAGGCCGGCCAACGGTGCCCGGAACGGCTCGTCGGCGAGTGCACCGTCGACCTGGGTGACGGTCGTGGCCACCACCAGCGCCGCCGGCACCCAGCGCCACCGGCGCGAGGGGACTCGGCCGTCCGGGAAGTGGAGCAGCAGCAGCCCGAACGTCGCGAGCACCCACCACGCGTTCTCTGCCGTGACCGCCACGAGCCACGCCCAGCGAGTCGGGTCGTCGGTCGTCGCGAGCCACTGGAGCCAGATCTCCTTGGCGACCACGACGGCCACCGAGAGCGAGAGCAGACCCAGCAGCATCCCGACGGTGGCGCCGTCGCGGCGTCGCGAGACCAGGACCGAGAGGCCGGTCGTCGCGGGTACGACGAGCACCCCGATCGCGAGCGTGAGCCACGACGTACGGTTCGGCGCGGCGGCCAGGAAGCAGACCGCCATCACCAACGCGAGCGCGGCGCACACCGCACTCACAACGGCTGCGCGGCGGGCGACCATGTCAGCACTGTAGGGACGGAACGGCCGTGCTGGGGTCCGTGCCAGCACGGGTATCAAGTCCCGCGATCGCCACGATCCTGCGACCGGTCCTGCCTCCATAGCGTCCGGGCATCCGTTCGCCGACTGCCCTGGAGGCTCCGCATGACCACCACCACGCCCTTCATCGAGTCCGAGGTCGAGTCCTCGGGCGTCACCACCGTCCGCACTCGCGTCGCCGCCGCTGCGCTCGCTGCGTCAGCCGCCACCGTCGGCGTACTCCTCGCGACCACGCCGTGGGGGGACCGCCTGGACAGCAGTTCGGACGAGGTCCTGAGCTATGACCGGCTCCTCGAGGTCCGCGATGCGGCCTGGTCGAGCATGCTGCTCGACGCGTTCGCGTACGCCGTGATCGGGCTGACCGTGGGGCTCGGCGTGCTGCACCTGGTCCGTGCGAAGGGGCGAGTCGCAGCCCTGGTCGGGGCCGTCATCACGACGGCGGGCGGGATCCTGTTCGCGATGGGGGGCGCCGCCTTCGCGACCGTCGTCTGGTTCATCACCGCTGACGGTCTTCCGACGGGAGCCGGCACGTCGCTGGTCGACTACGCCAACGACCACGTCGGACACCTGATGGGCGTCGACATGGCCGGCTTCGCGCTCGTGACCCTCGGCAGCCTGGTGCTGGCCGCCGCGCTGATCCGGGCTCGCGCGGTGCCGGTGCCCGCGGTCGCGGCGTACCTGCTGCTCACGATCGCCCAGTTCGTCGGCCTCCCCGGCCGGGCGATGGACTTCCTGCAGATCGCGATGATGCTGCTGCTGATCGGCTTCGCGGCCGTCGTGTGGCGCCGTGCCTAGGAGCCGTCTCGATGTGACCGCTTCGGTGGCAGTGGCACGAAGATCGAGGTGCGGGTGGCGTATGCCGGGTAGCCGGGCCGCTGCATCATCGTCCGCTCGAGCAGCTTGACCCCGGTGACCTGGTAGACGAAGAACGTCATCGCGACCGGCGACAGCACCGTCGCGAGCCCGGCCACCCAGCCCGAGCCCAGTCCCGCCGCGAGCCACAGACCCCACCAGATGCAGGCGTCCCCGAAGTAGTTGGGATGCCGGGTGTAGCGCCAGAGCCCCCGGTCCATCACCGGGGGCCTGGTCTGCTTCGGCTCCCGCTTGTACGCCGCGAGCTGCCGGTCGCCGACCGCCTCGAAGAACAATCCGATCGCCCACACGACCACGCCGGCGACCACGACCGGCCACCACTCGACGCTCAGCACAGCGCCGATCATCACCGGCAGGGCGATGAACCACTGCACGGCGCCTTGGACCACGAAGACCCGGCGTACGACGGTCCTCATCCCGACCTCGGACGGCGACCCGCCCAGCATCTCGGCATAGCGCGGGTCCTCCTGCCCGCCGTGCTCGCCGACGGCTCGGGACCGGATGTGCCAGGCCAGCCGCAGCCCCCAGATCGCCACCAGCGCGACCACGAGCCAGCGCCGCCAGGGCGTTCCGTGGTCGACCAGCGTCGCGACCACGCCGGTGACCAGCGCGATGAGCACGAACCCGGCGCCCCAGGCGACGTCGACCACGGCCGCCTTGTCGAGCTGCTTGGTCCGGATGGCGGCCGCCGTCATGCCGACCAGGACCGTAGCCAGTCCGGCGATGAGTGCTGCGGCGACGGGGTTCATCGCGCGCCGGCCGGGTGGAGGAATCCCAACATATGTTGGGATTCCTGACGTTCTGGGCCGTTGCAATGCCCAAGAAGGTCTGGAAACGCCATTGAAGTTCCTCCTAGCTCCTAGCTCCTAGCTCGCTGCCTCGTCGGCCGGCCACAGGTGGTCGCGGACGCGCTTGTCGAGCAACCGTGGGGCGTTGAGGTCGGTCCACGAGACGTGCATGCCCCGCATGCGGGTCAGACCCTGCACCAGCTCGTCGCGCCGTCGTTCACGCTCGACCACTTCGCCGGGCTCCTGGTCAGGCTTGAGCAGCTGGAGGTACTTGGCTCTGCCGTTGGTCTCGACGTACGCGCCGAGATCGGGCCACGCAAAGTCCAGCACAGCGACCAGATGACCGTCGGGCGTGCGCACCTCGTACTGCGGCACCGGCATCGGGAGCCTGGCGCGGAAGCAGAAGAAGCAGAAGCGTGTCTCGAGGACACTGGAGATCCGTGGGTCCCCCAACCGGACTACGAGTTCGGTCGCGCGGGTGTTGGGCCAGAGGTCGATGCTCCGCTCATACCGTTCTCGGACTGCCTGCGGCGTCGTCAGCTTCCGATGGAGGAAGTCGTTGAGGACGACCAGCGAGGCCTCCATGGACGCGATTGTGGACACCTCGAGTGCGACCCGTGCCGGCGTCGTCACCTGGTGTCCGTGCACCACGGCGAGGTCACCTTCTTGAAGGCTTCCGCAGTGCTGGTGGACGCCGGCCTCCTTCCTCCCCAGGCGACCGTCGAGTCGCGTGGTGTGGACATGGCCGAGGTCGAGATCCCAGATGGGTCCGCCCCACCACGGCACCGCACTGGCATGGCTCACCGCGACACCGGTGTTGGCTTGCTTGACGACAGCCCGAGTCCGGATGACATGACGTCCGGCGGCGTCGAGCGTCTTCCACGTGCCCGCGTCGAGATAGGCGCCGCGACGCGGGCGGACCCAGATCCCGCGTTTGAGCTGGTCGGCGATGCCGCGGTCGTTCCAGCCCAACCCGACCAGATCGCGTCGCAGATGGACCGGCTCAGAGAAAGCGTCTTCAGAAGCATCCATGCGCTCGACGATTTCTCGTCGACGGCCCCTGTCCGGGTGGCTCGGCCCACGTCTGTGGACAGGCTGCAGCGCTCGCCTGCTTGTGGACGGTTGACGGTTGAAACGGTGAGGCACGCTCAGCGTTCCCCGAGGCAATTGCTGACGTTCTTGGCCGTTGCAACGCCCTAGAACGTCAGGAATCCCAACAGATGTTGGGATTCCGACACCACGCGGCCCGCTCACAACACCCCGACCGCGGTCATATGCCACCGTTCCGGACCATCAGCAGTTGGTCGACGCCCATCCGGCCGTCGCGGAAGGCCATCGACCCACCGACGAGGTAGAGCTCCCACACTCGCACGACCTCCTCGCCGACCAGCGCGACCAAGCGGTCGCGGTTGCGGCGCAGGCTGGCCAACCACCCGGCGACGGTCAGCACGTAGTGCTCGCGCAGCGCCTGGACGTCGCGGAGCTCGAGTCCGGCCCGCTCGAAGAAGGCGATGGTCTCGCCGACCGGGCGCATGTACATGTCCGGCGCGATGAAGTTCTCGATGAACGGGCCACCGCCGGGCCACCGACCCGAGCGCGACATCTGCTGCACCAGGACCCGCCCCCCGGGTCGCACGGAGCGGTGCAGCACCTCGGCGTACGTCGCGTATTTGTCCTGGCCGACGTGCTCGCCCATCTCGATCGAGGCCACTGCGTCAAAGCGGCCGACCACGTCGCGGTAGTCGCGGAGCTGGATCGACACGAGCTCCTCCAGACCGCGCTCGCGGATCCGCTGATCGATCAGCCGCTTCTGCTCCGCGGCGATGGTGACTCCGGTGACCCTGGCGCCGAATCGCTCGGCCGCGTGCAGCGACAGGGAGCCCCAGCCGCAGCCGACGTCGAGGAGCGTCATCCCGGGCCGCAGGTCGAGCTTGTCGCAGACCAGGTCGAGCTTGGCGAGTTGGGCCTCCTCGACGGGCACGTCGGGACTGGAGTGGAAGCCGCAGGAGTACGCCAGCGATGGGTCGAGGACCAGTTCGTAGAACTCGTTGGACAGGTCGTAGTGGAACGAGATCGCCCTGCGGTCCCGCAGGGGGCTGTGCAGCCGCCCCCGGATCCGCGCCTGCGACGTGGGGGCTGCCGGCGGGCGGCCGAACGCACCTATCCCCCGAAGGGTGCGTACGGCGCGCAGCAGAGCTGGCACCGACGGCCGCCCACCGGTGAGCCCCCGAGCCCTGGCCACGGCGAACGCGTGGGTGAGGGCGTGGTCGAGGTCGCCGGGTACGTCGAGCTCCCCGGTGACGTAGGCCTGAGCGGCACCGAGCTCACCGGGGTGCCGGAGCAGCCGGCGTACGGCGGCCGGCGAGGTGAGGACCACCAGGGGGGCGTCGACGGGACCTGCCGCGGAGTCGTCCCACGCCTTGAGCCGCACCGGCAGGTCGCCGCCGACGAAGGGACGTAGGGCCGCCTCGAGCTGAGGCGCGACCCCGCGCTGCGGGGCGATCACGTGTCCCTCGTGAAGGTGAGCTGGTGGACGTCGAGGTAGCCCGAGGCGAAGCCAGCGCGGGAGTACTCCAGGTAGAAGTGCCACATCCGCAGGAACGTCTCGTCGAACCCGAGTGCCCGCACCTGATCGGAGGCCGCCAGGAACGCCTCGTCCCAGAGCTGGAGGGTCCGCGCGTACGACGGGCCCATCGAGAACGGCGGCGCCATCCGCAGGCGGGTGTGCTCGCGGGTGATCTCGTCGATGACCCGCACCGACGGCAGGAAGCCGCCGGGGAAGATGTACTTGTTGATCCAGGTGTAGGTCCGGCGCGTCGCCAGCATCCGGTCGTGCGACATCGTGATCGCCTGGATCGCGACCGTGCCGCCGGGCGCGAGCAGCCGGTCGAGGGTCTCGAAGTAGGTCCGCCAGAACTGCCACCCGACCGCCTCGATCATCTCGACCGACACCACAGCGTCGTAGCCCCCGCCGCCGGCCGGCGGAGGTGCGTCGCGGTAGTCGCAGAGCTCCACCGTCACAGAGTCGGCCAGCCCGGCCTCCGCGATCCGCCGCTTGGCCAGCGACCGCTGCTCGACGGACAGCGTGATCGTGGTGACGGACGCACCGCGACGAGCCGCGCGCAGCGCCAGTTCGCCCCACCCCGTGCCGATCTCGAGCAGTCGCGTCCCTTCGCCCACGCGCGCTTGGTCGAGCAGCCGCTCGATCTTGCGGCCTTGCGCGACCTCGAGAGCCTCCTGGCTCCCGAGGGGACCGTCGAACAGACCCGACGAGTAGCTCAGGGTCGGGTCGAGGAAGAGCTCGAAGAGTTCATTCGAGAGGTCGTAGTGGTGCGCGATGTTCTGCTGCGAGTTGGCGGTGCTGCTCACCTCGTCGGCCGGCGGCTTGCGCACCACGAGTCCTCGGAGCCGCTGCAGCCGAGCCGGGACCAGTCGCGGTAGCTCGGCGGCCAGCACGGTCAGGAAGCCGGCCAGGTCCTCTGCGTCCCAGGCGCCAGTGAGGTAGGCCTCCCCGAAGCCGATCAACTGGTCGCGGCCGAGCCGGGCGAAGAGCTCCTCGGGGCGGTGCACCACCGCGACCGGTCCGCCCCGGCCCCAGGTCTCGTCGCCGACCTGCACGGTGACCGCGAGCCGCTCGACGGCTGCGCGGAACAGGCCCCTGGCGATCCGCGCGGACACCCGTGCGCGGGGCCCGGTGGGTGGCTGCTCGAGGCCCGGCCAGTGGCGGGCGCGGAGGTTGACCTTGCGATCTGAGAGCTCGGTCATGGCTGGACTCCCTTCTGCGTGTGCGTCGGTCTGTCGTGGACCGGTAACCGTCGGAGCCACAGGGCGATGCCGTGCATCCGGATCAGCACCGTCCCGCGCAGTGCGGCGAGCGCCGCCCGTCGCGCCCTGGCCGTCGTACGCCGCCCGGAGAGCGACGCGGAGAAGGTGGCGCCGTCGTCGGTCGTGAGGTGGACGGCGAGGTCGAGCCGGTCGTCGTGAGGGACGGGCACGGTCATGCGGTAGGTGCCGTCGGTGCCGTGGAACGGCGAGACGTACATCGCCTTGGGCGTGCTGGCGCGGCCCTGTTCGTCGGGGCGCACGAGGTAGGCGTGCCGGTCGCCGTAGGTGTTGTGCACCTCGACGACGGTCGCCACCTGCCGGCCCGACGCGTTCCAGCACCAGTGCACGGAGATCGGGTTGAAGCAATGGCCGAACGCACGCGCGTGCGCGGCCATCACGACCCGGCCTCCGGTGAGGTCGATCCCGTGCCGCGCGAGGAAGGCATCGACGTTCGCCCGGATCGTGCGCCCCGGATCGCCGAGGTGGTCGCGGCCCTCGAACCGGCCGAGCACCCCGTGGTCCGGCAGGTCGTCGAGGTCGACCACCCAGGTGTGCGAGCGGTGCGTGAAGGAGCGGGCGAACGGCGCACGCCGGGTGTGCCGGATCGTGGTGTCGAAGACTCCGGTCGGTACGTCGTCCGCCGGTGCGTGCCCCCGCAGCTCAGGCCAGGTCAGGCCGAGCCGTTCGACCGCGCGCAGTCCCGACGCAGCGCCGTCCTCGTGGAAGCCCCACCCGTGGTAGGCGCCGGCGAAGCCGATCCGATCGGAGTCGATCTCGGGCAGCCGCGTCTGAGCCGCCACGGACGCGGGGTTGTAGAGCGGATGCTCATACTCCATCCGGTCGATCACGAGCGCCGGGTCGACGAGCTCCTCGCCGCTCGCGTCGCGCCCGACCAGCGTCACGAAGTAGTGGGTGTCGGTGTCGAGCCGCTGCAGCCGGGTCAGATCGTAGGTGACCAAGGTCCGGCCGGAGTCCTCAGTGCGCCAGAAGTTCCACGATGCCCACGCGTTGGTCGACCTCGGCATCACCGAGTCGTCGGTGTGCAGCAGCGCGACGTTGCGGGAGTAGGGCATCGCGGAGAGCACCTCACGCTGCTTGGCGGTCGGGGCGGCGAGCAGATCCAGCGCCTGGCCCGGGTGGGTCGCGATCACCACCGCGTCGTACACCTCGACCTTGCCATTGCCGTCGGTCACCTCGACGTCGTCCGCGGTCTCGAGCACCGTCGTGACCTTGCTGCCGGTGTGGACCCGGTCGAGCCCGTTGGCCACCGCCGCGACGTACTGCTGCGAGCCACCGGTCACGGTGCGCCACTGCGGGCTGCCGAAGACGCCGAGCATCCCGTGGTGCTGGAGGAAGGTGAACAGGTAGCGGGCGGGGTAGTCGAGCGCCGCTTCCGGATCACACGACCACACCGCGGACACCAGGGGCTCCATGAAGTGGCGCCGGAAGTACGCCGAGAACCGGCCGGCCGCAAGGAACTCACCCAGCGTGAGGTGATCGACGCTGGTCGAGCTGGTCGAGACCTCCGCGGCCAGCAACCTCCGAGCCCGTCGGTGAAAGCGCGGGATCTCGGTGAGCATCCGCAGGTAGCGCGGATCGACGACGTTGGCCAGCGTCGGAAAGACGCCGCGCCGGCCCAGCGCGCCGGCCCACTGCAGCCCCGAGCCGTCGTCGCGGATCGACATCGACATCTCTGAGGGCTGGGTGGCCACGCCGAGCTCGGCGAAGAGCCGGAGCAGCACCGGATAGGTGCGCGGGTTGTGCACGATGAACCCGGTGTCGATGGCCAGCGCGCGTTCGTCTGCGGAATCGCCCTCGCGCACGACGTGGGTGTCTGCGTGGCCGCCGAGCCGATCGTCGGCCTCGTAGAGGGTCACGTGTGCGGTGCGCGACGCGACGTACGCCGCCGTCAGCCCGGCCACTCCCGAGCCGACGACCGCGATCCGCCGTGGTGCCGCTGGCGAGGTCATCGGGGTCATGAAAGAGCAAGTCCTAGGTGTCGAAGCTGAACAGGGCGACCACGTCGTCGCTGGGCTTGGTCGGCTCCTCACCGGCGGTCTCGACGGTGACCCCGGCGCCGTTGGCCGAGGCCGCGTCGCCGCTGAGCAGCACCTTGTTGTCCGCGCCGGCGGGCATCACCCCGGCCGGCACCATCACGTCGTCGTGCTGCAGCCACAGGACGTACTGGTGCCCAGAGGGAGCAGCCGGCATGCCCTTTGTCTCGATGTAGGCCTTGTTCTCGTGCTGGGACACCACCACCGTCGCGCTGCCGCCGTCGCCGACCGGCACCGTGAAGCTCTGTGCGTCGTCGGCCGCGGCGATCTGGCTGAACTGGTCGGGCGATCGCTCGTCCCGGCCCTGCTGCCAGACCACGCCGCCGACCCCGATCACGATCACCGCGGCGACCGCGGTCAGAAGCGCGACCACCCGGCGCCTCCGGCGTGGCTCCTCACGCCCGACCACCGGCGGCAGCGGCCGCACGTGGGCGATGTCGGCCAGCACGCGGTCGCGGAGCCCCGGCGACGGCGTGATCGCCGTGGTCTCGGCGAGGAGCCCGGCCGCATCGCGCAGCGAGTCGACCTCGCCGCGACAGGTCGCGCACTCGGCCAGGTGTCGCTCGAACCGAGCCCGTTCGATGTCGTCGAGTGCGTCGACGGCGTATGCGCCCGACAGGGCATGAATGTCGCTCATGCGCCCACCCCCATGGTGTCCCGCAGCCTGATGAGTCCGTCCCGAATCCGGGTCTTGGCGGTGCCGACCGGCAGTTCGAGCATGGTCGCCACCTCCGTGTGTGTGTAGCCGCCGAAGTAGGCGAGCTCGAGGGCCTCGCGCTGCACCGGCGTGAGGCCGGACAGGGCCTGTCGGACCCGCCGTGCCTCGAGTGAGGCCTGGGCGGCCTCCGCGGTCGAGTCGTGATCGACCGGCTGGTTCTGCGAGTGGTACGTCGTGTCCCGCCTGGTCGAGGCTTCCGCTGACCGGACCCGGTCGACCGCCTTGCGGTGCACGATGGTGAGCAGCCACCCCAGGGGGCTGCCCTTGGCGGGGTCGAACCGACCCGAGGTGCGCCAGATCTCGAGGAACGCCTCCTGGGCGACCTCCTCGGCCTGCGCCGGGTCGCGGACGACCCGCACCGCAAGGCCGACGACGCGACTCGCGGTCGCGTCGTACAGCCGCGCGAACGCCGCACGGTCGCCTCTGCCCGACGCCTTCAACAGCTCGGCCAGGTCAGGCGCCGCCGACGCCCCCTCGGAGAAGGGGGCGCCGTCGGCCGCGGGCCGGATCGGATCCACGTGGTCAGTCTTCCTGCTACTTGGTCGGCATCAACACGGAGTCGATGACGTAGACCGTGGCGTTGGCCGTCGGGATGTTGCCGCAGATGACCTTCGCGGTGTTGCCGTCGACCGTGAGTCCGGTCTCGGGGTCGCCCTCGATGGTGATCGTGTCGCCGTTGAGGGTCTCGTGCTCGCCGACGATCGACGCCGGGTCGAGCTGCTCGCCGATCACGTGGTGCGTCAGGATCGCGGTCAGCGTCGCCTTGTCCGCGAGGACCGCCTTGAGGTCCTTCGGCGCGATCTTCTTGAAGGCATCGTCGGTCGGCGCGAACACGGTCAGGGCCGGCGCGGAGTTGAGCGTGTCGCCCAGACCAGCGACGCCCACGGCGGCGACGAGGGTCGTGAGCAGCGGGTTGTTGCTCGCGGCGGTGGCGACCGGGTCGGTGACCATGCCGTTGAACGAGCCCTTGCCCTCGGTCGGAATCGCCGCGCATCCGTCGCCGAACGTCTGTGACGCCGCGTCGGTCATCGGGGACTCGGAGGTCATCGGCGACTCCGACTCCGTGGGCGAGTCCGACTCCACGGGCGTCGAACTGCTGGCCGAGTCGCTGGCGCTGCTGCCGCTGTCGGCGTCATCGCCGCATGCGGCCATGCCAAGGGTGAGGGCGACCAGGGCCGCCCCAGCGGCACCGGTCCTGCGGAGGGAGCTGCGGTTCATGTCTGTGGGCCTTCCGTTGTGGTGGCTGACACCTGTTCTTCGGTGTGGAGCGCCAACCGGATTTCGCGCTGGGCCACCGTCGGCCGAACTTGTCCAGACCGCTTCCGGTGACGCCCTCGCTGGACCACGTCGGTCGAGCCTGTCGAGACCTCCGCAGCCATCGACGGGCGCCGACCGCCCGGTCATCGCGACACGCTCGACGGGCGGTGTTCACCTCGCGCGCGAACGCTGCGGGAGATCGCGACAGGCTCGGACTACGCGACCTTGACGATGAGCGTCTGGATGCCGCTGGAGCCCTCGGGGAACGGTTCGGCGCGCACCGCGGTCTGGGTGGCGCCGTTGCCGTCGATCACCCGACAGGCGAGGTTGTGCGTGCCGGACTCGGCCGTCCACGGCAGGTACCACTGCCGCCAGTAGTCGTTGCCGGCGCTCGGGCCGAGCATCGCGTCCTGCCACGGGCCGCCGTCGATCTGGACCTGGACCGTGGCCACGCCGCCGTTCTGCTGCGCCCAGGCCACTCCGCCGATGAAGGTGTCGCCGGCGTCGATGGTCTCGAGGACCTTCGGCGTGTCGATCCGGCTGGAGATCTTGATGGGGGCGTCGGTGGCCCAGTCGCGGTCGGTCCAGTAGGAGTCCTGCTCCGCATAGGTGGTCAGCGTGATCCGCTCGATCCACTTGCACGCGCTGATGAAGCCGTACAGCCCGGGCACGACCATCCGGGCGGGATAGCCGTGCTCACGCGGCAGCGCCTCGCCGTTCATGCCGAGCGCGATCATCGCGTCGCGGCCGTCGGTGGCCAGTTCGTACGGCGTACCGATGGTCATGCCGTCCACGTCGGTGCTGAAGATCTGGTCGACGCCGGCCAGGACGCCGGCCCGGTCCAGCAGGTCGGCAAGCCGTACGCCGATCCAGCGGGCGCCGCCGACATAGGGACCACCGACGCTGTTGGAGACGCAGGTGAGCGTGATGTCGCGTTCGATCAGAGGCATCTCGAGCAGGTCGTCGAAGCTGAACTTCAGCTCCTGGTCGACCATCCCGTCGATGGTGAGGGTCCAGCCGTCGACGTCGACGATCGGCACGTCGAGTCGGGTGTCGACGCGGTAGAAGTCGCCGGTGGGCACCCGCAGGGGCGTCACCCCCGGGACCTGTCGCTCGATCCCGGTCGGAAAGGCAGGCGCTGGCTCGGCCGGTGCGGGGAAGGCGATATCGCCGATCCGGCCGCGGGCCTGGCCGATCAGTCGTCCTGCGCCACCCATCGCCGCAGCCGCGATCGCGAGCACACCCGCGGTGATCAGGACGCCGCGTCGGGTCGGCGCGGTTCCCGACAGTGCAGCATCCTCGGCTCCTGGCGACGATTTTCCTGCACTGTCGGGGAGCCGGCGCGCCAGGAGCCACAAGGAGCCGACCCCGACGACCGCGGCAGCCAGCGCAGGCAGCACGTCCAGGGGCTCGGCGTCCGGCCTGCGCAGTGCGGTGAGCGCGGCCACCCCGACGAGCACGACGAGCATCGCCGCGCCGTACCGGAACCGCCGACGCGCCAGCAGTCCGGCGACGGCCGACAGCACCAGCACCCCGGCCAGCACCGAGCCGATCAGGACATCCTTGTCGCGCGACCCGAACTGCCGGATCGCCCACTCCTTCATCGGCGTCGGCGTGAGGTCGATGACCTGCGAACCGACCGCGAGCACGGGCGAGGTCGCAGGGTCCAGCACGGCTGCGACCAGGTGGCCGGCGGCCACCCCAACGAGGGTCGCGAGGACTCCGGACAGGGCGTAGATCGGCCGGCTTCGCATGCGGGTTGTTCGGCGCGGCACCCGGCCGCGGATGGTCCGCCTACTTGGCGGGCAGGCTCGCGGCGTACGTCGTGCCGATCGCGATCCACCGCGAGAGGGCCGCGTCGTCGGCCACGGCGTCGGTCGTGACGCGCAGCCAGCCGTCGAGCTCCTTGCCGCGCATCTCCATCCGGCTGGCGCCGGGCTCGGCGATCAGCCGCTCACTCTCGGCGGGATCGCAGCGCAGCATGATCCCGCCCTGGCCGCTGGCGGCCACCGCCATGTTGCCGCCGATCAGGAATGCCAGGCCGCCGAACATCTTCTTCTCGGTCACGGGCACGCCCGGAAGCAGACCCCGGATCCGCTCGGCGAGCTCCTCGTCGTAGGCCATGCCGCGATCATGACAGCGGGCGGGGACAGTGTCGGGAATGGATGACGCCGACAACCGGTTGCCGCCGTACGTGACATCCACGCCCGCGATCAGCCGCGCCGACGTGGGGCTGCGCAGCGAGCGTGGTCCGGTGCTGCTCGCGGTGATGCTCAGCATCGGCCTGGTGGCGATCGACTCCACGATCCTCGCCACCGCGGTGCCAGCGGTGGTCGATGACCTCGGTGGCTTCACGCAGTTCCCGTGGCTGTTCTCGGTCTACCTCCTGGGCCAGGCCGTCTCGGTGCCGTTGTACTCCAAGCTCTCAGATCAGTACGGCCGCAAGCCGATGATGCTGATCGGTGTCGGACTGTTCCTGGTCGGATCGCTGCTGTGCGGCCTGGCTTGGAACATGCTGGCGTTGATCGCCTTCCGCGCCGTACAGGGACTCGGTGCCGGAGCGGTGATGCCGATCGGGATGACCATCGTCGGCGACATCTACACCGTGGCCGAGCGGGCCAAGGTGCAGGGCTACCTTGCCAGCGTGTGGGCGCTCGCGGCGGTCGTCGGCCCGACGTTGGGTGGAGTCTTCGCCGACTACCTGTCCTGGCGGTGGATCTTCTGGGTCAACCTGCCGATCGGCGCCGCGGCCATGTGGATGCTGACTCGCCGCTTCCATGAGCAGGTGACCCGGGCCCGGCATCGGTTCGACGTGCTCGGTGCGCTACTGCTCACCGTCGGTGGCCTGGTGCTCCTGCTCGCGCTGCTCGAGGGCGGCGTGCACTGGGACTGGCTCTCGCCGACGAGCATCGCGCTCTTCACGGTTGCAGTGGTCGCGCTGGTTGCCTTCGTGCTGGTCGAACGGCGGGCCGCCGAGCCGGTGCTCCCACTCTGGGTGTTCCGGCACCGCGTGATCCTGCCCGCGATCCTCATCTCGCTGGTCGTGGGCGTACTGCTCATGGGCATCACGTCCTACATCCCGCTGTACGCCCAGAGCGTGCTCGGCCACGACGCGGTGAGCGCCGGGTTCGCGTTGGCCGCGCTGACGCTCGGCTGGCCGCTCGCGGCGGCGAACGCGGGGCGCCTCTACCTCACTATCGGGTTCCGGGCCACCACGGCGATCGGCGCCGTGATCGCCCTGTGTGGCGCGTTGCTCCTGCTCCCCATCGACGCCGACAGCTCGCTGCTGATGGTGGCCCTGCCCTGCTTCGTGATGGGCCTCGGCTTCGGCTTCACCGCGGCCCCGCCGGTCATCGCCGCCCAATCGGCGGTCGACTGGGAGTCCCGGGGCGTGACCACGGGGGCCACCATGTTCGCCCGCTCCGTGGGCAGTGCGGTCGGCGTGGCCGGGTTCGGCGCTGTCGTCAACGCCCGAGTCACCGACGCGATCGGCCACGGCAGCCCGTCGCTGGAACAGCTCTCCGCCGGCGTGCTCGCCCCCGCCATCCACGCGACGTTCGTCGGCACCGCGATCATCGCGGTCGGGCTGGTGCTGGTCACCCTGCTGATGCCCAAGCGGATCACCGAACCGGGGGAAGCACCGCAGACCTAAGGCCGTGATCGGACGAGCTTCGTCAACTCTGGAGGGAGCGCAGCGACCCGGTCTTTCGGGCGAAGCCCGCGCCCGGCGATCGGCCCGATGGCCGTGGCGACTGCGCCGGAGCGAGCGCCAGCGAGC
>DOWL01000122.1:20213-20752 GCA_003519585.1 Nocardioides sp.
CCCGGTCTTTCGGGCGAAGCCCGCCGGGGTGTTCAGCGGAGCCTCACCTTGCTTGCGGGCAACCGTCGTCATGAGGACGATTCGGCCATGAGTGCGCCTGACGACGTCGACGAGATCGACGTCTCGCAACTCCAGGCCGGGCCGCACGAGCACGAGCCGCACGAGGGTGGACTCAACAATCGCCTCAACTGGCTGCGCGCCGGCGTGCTCGGCGCGAACGACGGCATCGTCTCGACGGCCGGCATCGTGATGGGGGTGGCGGGTGCGACCAGCGATCTGGGGACGATCCTGGTCGCCGGTGTCGCCGGGCTCGCCGCGGGCGCGCTCAGCATGGGGGCCGGCGAGTACGTCTCGGTGAGCACCCAGCGCGATTCCGAGCTGGCGTTGCTGGACAAGGAACGGCGCGAGCTGCGCGAGGACCCGCAGGACGAGCTCGAGGAGCTGGCCGGGCTTTACGTCGAGCGAGGGCTGAGCGAGGAGTTGGCACTCCAGGTCGCCAAGGAACTGACCGAGAGGGACGCCCTCGCCGCGCACGCCGA
>DOWL01000122.1:20833-21272 GCA_003519585.1 Nocardioides sp.
GGACGCCCTCGCCGCGCACGCCGAGGTCGAGCTGGGCATCGATCCCGACGATATCTCGAGCGCCTGGAACGCTGCCTTCGCCTCGATGGTGTCCTTCACGATCGGTGCGCTGCTCCCGCTGCTCACCATCACCCTGGTGACGCCGGACCTGCGGGTCGCGGTCACCGTCGTCGCTGTCGCGCTGGCGCTGGCGCTCACGGGGTGGGCGAGTGCTCGGTTCGGCTACGGCCCCGCCGGACGTGCCGTGGCGCGCAACGTGCTGGGCGGACTGTTCGCGATGGCCGTCACCTACGCGATCGGATCGGCGCTGGGCACGCACGTCTAGCGTGGAGGCCATGCGGCTGTTTGCTGCGCTCACACCGCCCGCCGAGGCGCTCGAGCATCTCGACGAGTTCCTCGAGCCGCGCCGGGCCGCGGGGGAGCTGCGGTGGGTGCAGGC
>DOWL01000122.1:21376-22745 GCA_003519585.1 Nocardioides sp.
GGTGCAGGCCGACCAGGTCCACGTGACGCTGGCGTTCTACGAGTCCGTGCCCGAACGCAAGCTCGACGATCTCGTCGAGCGGCTCGCGCGGGCCGCGGCGCGCCGTACGGCGTTCGAGACCGCGCTCACCGGAGGCGGGGCGTTTCCCGACGTGGCTAGGGCGAAGGTGCTGTGGGCCGGGCTCGACCTCGACGAGCCGGCCCGGACCGAGCTCGACCGGTTGGCCACGGGCTGTCGGGCGGCGGCCAGCCGGGCCGGTGTCGAGGTGGACGGCGCCCGGTTCCGGCCGCACCTGACTTTAGGCCGCACGAAGTTCCCCCACGACGTCTCGGCGTGGGTCCGGCTGCTCGACGCCTACACCGGCCCGCGCTGGCGGGCCGACACGCTCACCCTCGTCGCGTCGTACCTAGGGCAGGGGCCCCGCGGTCGGCCACGACATGTGCCCATGGACACATTCCCGCTCTCCTCCGCCTGACCTCGGTAGGGTCCGCGACGTGATGATCGCCGTGACCCGGGAGACACGTGAGGGCGAAGCGCGCGTCGCGATGGTCCCCGAACTGGTCGGCAAGCTGACCGGACTCGGGTACGACGTCGCGGTCGAGCCTGGCGCAGGACGCCACGCGCTGCTCTCCGACGAGGAGTACGTCGAGGCCGGTGCGGTGCTCGACCACGACGCCGTCGCGTCTGCGGACGTGGTGGTCTCGGTCCAGCCGCCGGCCCCCGACGTCGTACGCCGGATCAAGCGTGGCGCGGCGACGGTGTCGTTCCTGCCGGTCAACCAGGAGCTCGGGCTGGTCGCGGACCTGCGCGACGTCGGCGCGACCGCCTTCGCGATGGAGCTGGTGCCGCGGATCTCGCGGGCGCAGTCGATGGACGCACTGTCCTCGCAGGCCCTGGTGTCGGGCTACCGCTGCGCGATCGTCGCGGCCGGGATGTTGCGCCGCTTCTTCCCGCTCAATATGACCGCCGCCGGGACCGTCCAGCCCGCCGACATCGTGGTGCTCGGTGCCGGTGTCGCCGGGCTGCAGACGATCGCGACCTGCAAGCGGCTCGGTGCGGTCGTGAAGGCGTACGACGTCCGCGCCGCGGCCGCCGAGGAGATCCGCTCGATGGGTGCCAAGGCGATCGAGCTCGAACTGGAGACGCTCGAGGGTGCGGGTGGATATGCCCGCGAGATGACCGAGGACCGCGCGAAGCGACAGATGGAGCTGCTCGCGCCGTACATCGCCGAGGCGGACGCGTTGATCACCACGGCCGCCGTACCCGGCCGGCAGGCGCCGCTGCTGGTCACCGCGGAGATGGTCGAGGCGATGCGGCCCGGCTCGGTCGTGGTCGACCTGGCCAGCGAGACCGGCGGCAACGTCGAGGG
>DOWL01000122.1:22936-23226 GCA_003519585.1 Nocardioides sp.
CAACGTCGAGGGCTCGGTCGCCGGAGAGGTCACCCGGATCGGCAACGCGTCGGTGTGGGGCGGCAAGAACGTGCCCAGCCAGATGCCCGGTCCGGCCTCGAAGCTCTACGCCCAGAACATCGTCAACATCCTGACGTTGATGACCGGACAGCCAACAGAGGGTGCCGAGGGTGAGAGCGGCGTCTTCGCGCCCGACTTCGACGACGAGATCGTCGCCGGCGCCTGCGTGACCCACGCCGGGGCGATCCGCCACGAGGCCACCCGGGTCCAGATCGAGGGTCCCAGCGAGT
>DOWL01000122.1:23386-23547 GCA_003519585.1 Nocardioides sp.
ACAGATCGAGGGTCCCAGCGAGAGTTCCAGCGAGACCCCGACCGAGGGAGCAGCACAGTGAACGACGCAGTCGTCTGGCTGACGATCTTCATCCTCAGCGTCTTCGTCGGCATCGAGGTCATCTCCAAGGTGTCCTCGACGCTGCACACGCCGCTGATGTC
>DOWL01000185.1:0-5163 GCA_003519585.1 Nocardioides sp.
GACGACGAAACTTCATCGTCCAAGGTCGAGTTTCATCGGTCAGCCGATGAAACTGGCGCCGGCGGGAGGGCTGACGCGTGACGATCCACGACGAGCTGGCCGCGGCCGGGCTCGACCCGGACGACGTCCAGGCGGCCATCGACCGCGCGCTGGCCGAGGATGTGCCGACCGAGGACGTCACGAGCGTCGCCACGATCGACCCGGACGCCCGTGGCGTCGGGGTGTTCGCGGCCAGGGAAGCCGGCACGGTCGCGGGCCTCGGCATCGCCGCGCTGGTGTTCGAGACGGTCCTGGGCACGGACGTTCTCGTGAGCGACCGGGTGGCCGACGGCACCCGGGTCGGCGCGGGGGACGTCGTGATGCGGGTAGCGGGACCCACCCGCGGCCTGCTGACGGCCGAGCGCACCGCGCTCAACTTCGCCTGCCACCTCTCCGGCGTCGCCACCGCAACCGCTGCCTGGGTCGACGCGTTGGAGGGTACGTCGGCGCGGGTGCTCGACACCCGCAAGACGCTGCCCGGCTGGCGGGCGCTGCAGAAGTACGCCGTCCGTTGCGGCGGCGGTCTCAACCACCGGATGAGCCTGTCCGACCGGGCCATGGTCAAGGACAACCACGTGGTCGCCGCGGGTGGTGTGGTGCCCGCCTACCGGGCCGTACGCGCGGCGTACCCCGACCTGCGCGTCGAGGTCGAGGTGACCGACCTCGACCAGCTCCGCGAGCTCCTCGACGCCGGCTGCGAGGAGATCCTGCTCGACAACATGCCGACCGAGACGATGGCCGAAGCGGTCCGGATCAACAACCTGCGTGGACAATCCGGCCGGGCGCTGTTGGAGGCCTCGGGCGGGCTCACCTTCGAGCGCGCCCGCGAGGTCGCCGCCACCGGGGTCGACTTCATCTCGGTGGGAGCTCTGACCCATTCGGTCAAGGTCTTCGACATCGGCCTCGACCTCACCGAGGGGTGACGCGATGCCGCTGCTCGCCGCAGACATCGGCAACAGCCACACCGTCCTGGGGTTGCTCGACGACGGCGAGGTGAGTGCGGACTGGCGGATCTCGACCGACGACCGGAGATCGGCCGACGAGTGGGCGGTGCTCCTTCGTGGGCTGCTCGGCGACCTCATCGACGAGGTGGACGGCATCGCGGTCTGCTCGACAGTGCCGGCGGTGCTCCACGAGTGGCGCGAGATGCTGCCCCGACACTTCCCCGACGTGCCGGCGGTCGTGGTGGAGCCCGGGGTCCGCACCGGCATCCCGGTGCAGACCGACAACCCGCGCGAGGTCGGCACCGATCGGATCATCAACGCGCTCGCCGCGGCCACGGAATACGGCGGCCCGGCCATCGTGGTGGACTTCGGCGGCACCGCGACCACCTTCGACGTGGTCAACGGACAGGGCCAGTACGTCGGCGGCGCGATCGCCCCGGGTCTGGAGATCTCCCTCGAGGCGCTTGGCCGCCGAGGCGCTCAGCTGCGCAAGGTCGAGCTGGCTCGCCCCCGCACGGTGATCGCCAAGAACACCGTCGAGGCACTCCAGTCCGGCATGGTCTTCGGGGTGGCGGCGCAGGTGGAGGGGCTGGTGGCCCGGATGATCGGGGAGCTCGGCGCGGCCCCCGACGACGTGAGCGTGATCGCGACCGGCTACCTCGCGCCGCTGGTCGTCGAGGAGTGCGGTTGCTTCACCGATTCGTCACCGTGGCTGACCCTGCGCGGACTCGAGTTGGTCTTCGCGCGCAACGCCTGAGCCGGACTCACCCGCGGCCGAAGATCCGTTTCCGGGCCCGCTTCGCCTTCCGTCGCCCGACCACGGTGCTCGCAGTGACCGCGGGCTGTGCGTAGGGCAGGTACGGGTCCTGTTCGGGCATCACCCAGCGCTGCAGCACGACGTCCCGCTCCCAGTTGTGGACGACGGGTGAGCGGGTCTGGGACTCGAAGTGGAAGGCCTCCGCGGTCGCCATCCAGAGCAGGCGGTACCCCTGGTGACGCACCTTGAGCGAGAGGTCGACGTCGTTGAAGTTGACGGGCAGCAGCTCACATAGACCGCCGATCTCGTCGTAGACCGAACGCCGCAGGGCCACACAGGCGCCGGTCAGTCCGGAGACCTCCCGGTTGAGCAGCAGCGCGCCGAACGGGCCCGGATCGTCGCGCAGTCGGCCCGCGAAGACGTGCAGGAGGTCCTTGCGGTCGAAGGTGAGCCCCGCGTGCTGCACGGTGGTGTCGGCGAAGAGCAGGCGGGCACCGGTCATGCCGACGCCCTCCTCGCTCAGCGGGGCGCAGAGCTCGACGAGGAAGTTGTCGGAGACGATCTCGACGTCGTCGTTGAGCAGCACGACGATGTCGCCGTACGACGACACCACGCCGAGGTTGCACTTCTCGCTGAAGTTGAACGGTTTGGAGTACCGCACCAGCTGCAGATCGGGCGCGCCGAGCCCGAGCAGCTCGTCGAGGACCTCCCAGGGCGTCACGTCGTCGTGGACGACCACGATCTCGAGGTTGCGGTGGCCGCCCTTCTCCAGCACCGATCGAACGGCGTCGACCACGAAGGTGCGTCGCTCGCCCCACACGAGGCCCTCGCCGCCGCGCGTCGGGATGACCACGCTCACCCGCACCTCGGGGTCGAGCCGGCGCGCCACGCGGTAGGTGCCGGGCAGCGGCCCACGCTCGGCGGTGCCGTCGATGCCGAGCCGGTCGAGCTGATCCTGTACGGCGCGGAGGCCGGCGTCCCACGCGTAGGGCTTGGCTTCGGCGTCGCCGGCCGCGGAGCCGGGCACGACCCGCCAGCGGTAGAGGATCCGGGGGATGTGCACGACCCGGCGAGCGCGCTCGGAGACGCGCAGGGCCAGGTCGTGGTCTTGGCTGCCGTCGTAGCCGTCCCGGAACCCACCCACCTCGCGCACCAGGCTGGTGCGGTAGACCGACAGGTGGGAGGTGTACATCTGGCCGCGCAACCGCTCCGGCGACCAGTCGGGCTTGCGGAAGGCGTCGTAGGGACGGCCGTTGGCGTCGATCTTGTCCTCGTCGGAGTAGAGGTAGTCGGCCTCCGGCTCCGTCTCGATCGCCTCGTGCATCAGTTGCAGCGCCCGCGGCGTGAGCACGTCGTCGTGGTCGAGCAGTGCGATGAACTCGCCACGGGCTGCCTGCACGCCGTCGTTGGACGCCGCGACGATGTGGCCGTTCTCGCTGCGCTCGATCACGATGATCCGCGGCTCCGACGAGGCCGCCTTGTGCAGCACGGTGCGCACCTTCGGGTCCGTCGAGCAGTCGTCGACCAGGATCAGCTCCCAGTCGTCGAAGGTCTGCCTGAGCACCGAGCGGATCATGCCCCGCAGCGCGTCGAGGGGGGTGTTATAGACCGGGGTGATGATCGAGAAGAACGGGTGCTGCACCGGCTCGCTCATGACTCCTGGCCGCGCGCGGGGCCGCGGGCCTCGTCGGCGAGTCTCCGCAGGGACGAGCTGCCGCGCCAGCCGGGCAAGGCGTCGATCTCGGAGATCAGTTCGTCGAGCTGTGCGCGCAGCCGTTGGGCGCGCGCGGTGATGCGCACGCGCTTCTCTTCGGCCGCCGCCTGGTGCATGCGGGCCGCGGCGGTGGCCGCCTCCAGGGCGATCATCTGGTCGCGACCGATGAGCTGCTGGTGGTTGCGCTTCCGCGAAGCCAACGCCGCGTCGTGGTGCTCGTCCTGTCGGCGGGCGACGCTCGGCTGGGCACCGGGCCGCAGCACGGGTCGGACGATCTCCTCGTCGGGCTCGGCGAGGCGGGCGGAGGCCACGAACTGGTAGGTCATCGCATCGGGCTGGTGCCGCACCCAGTCGATCAGCCCGTCGGGCAGCGCGTCCGCGTCGAACTCGACCTCGGTGTCGAACGGGTCGGCGACCGTGCCGCGCAACTCCTCGATCACGAGACCGGCGTCCTCGAGCAGCTGGCAGATGGAGTCCTGGGTGAAGAAGCGCACGTGGGTCTCGTCGAGCAGCCCCGTGGGGGTGTAGCGCCAGCGCCCCTGGGCCAGGGCCAGCCGGACGGCGGCGTGCGTGACGTTGGGGACCGAGATCACCACTCGGCCGCCGGGCCGGAGCAATTGGAGGGAGTCGCGCAGGGCGGTCAACGGGTCGAGGAGATGCTCGAGCACGTCGCCGTAGATCACCACGTCGTAGCTGTCGGCGTCGAAGAGCTTCGAGAGCCGCTGCTCCTCGATGTTCGCGATCACGAGCTTGTCGAAGAGGTTGCGTCGGTCGTCGGGGACTGCATCCTCGATATCGACACCGCTGACGGTGCAACCGCGCGCCACGAGCGCCTCGGCGGTGTCACCGGCGGCGCAGCCCACGTCGAGCACCCGCCGGTCGTCGCCCACGAGCGTGACGATAAGGGGGTGGCTGCTGTTGGTGCTGGCGAGATCGATCTCGGTCTGGTAGCGCGAGGACACGGCCCCTCCCGAGGTCGATGATCGTGCGTGGACGTCGCGAGACTCTACCCTCACGGTTCTGCGGTGGGGCTCGCGGACACGGACAGTGCGCCCGGGACCTCGCCTCGTGCGCGCCATGTATGCAACGAGCGCCCCAGGAGGGTGCCGAGACCGCCAAGCGCGGTGAGCGAGCCCAGGAGGAGTCCGTTGGCGGCCTGCGTGACGACGGCCTGCCCGATCGCCGTACCGATCGCGAGGCCGACCAGGCCGCACAGCCAGCCCGCCATCACCTGCTGGTGCCTGGCCAGTGCCAGCAGAGCCTGTCCCAGCACCAGGCCCAGCAGCAGGCAGCCGACCGAGGCGGTGAGTACGGCGAACGTCGCGCGCGACAGCGATTCCTCGAACCCGAACGCGAGGTCGACCAGCCACGGCGCCACCGCGGTGCCGACGATGACTGTGGCGACTCCGAGGCCGATGACCGCGGTAAGGACGCGACCGAGCAGGCTGCGGAATCGGGCCCGGTCGTTGCCGGCCGCGGAGCCGGCGAGGGCGGTCAGCAGCGGCGGTTGCAACGCGGTGAACAGGAAGATCGGAACCCGCAACACGACCAGCACCGCGAGGAAGACCCCCGCCTGATCGCGCTCGGTGTCGGTAGCGAGCAGCATGACGACGAGCGGTCCCGCATTGACGATCAGTTGGGCGGCCAGGGCGCTGGCCACGAGCAGATAGACCGGCCGCGCGAGGCCGGTCGGCGGCTCGGGCGCCTGA
>DOWL01000185.1:5291-19956 GCA_003519585.1 Nocardioides sp.
GGGTGGAACCGATCGGTGGCGGCCGACGAAGCCGACGGCCGCAGCGATCCACGGCGAGAGCCCGAACAGGAGCCCGAACCACGCGACGTCCTCGACGCCTAGGGCGACCACGACCGCGGCGCCGGCCAGGCGGAAGACCCCCTCGACCACCAACTGGACGGCATACCACCCCAGCTCGCGCCGGCCCGCGAGTTCTCCGCGCACGCAGAACCACACGGCGTATCCAGGCAGCGCGAGGCAGAGGGAGGCGAGCAACGCCGTCGACTCGCCCAGAAACTGGAGCGTGACCGGAAACCCGACCAGTGCCAGGGCGACCACCCCCGCCGCAGAGATGGCGCCCAGGCGCAGAGCCCGGGCCAGGAGTCGGGCGTCGTAGGTGGAGCGGGCGCGCTCGACCCCGCGCCTGCGGGTGATCTCCTGCTCGAGCGGTTGGCAGAGCCCGGTGGCGATGCTGGTGAGCAGCACGTAGAGGCCGGACAGGGCACCGAAGCCGGCCGGGCCGAGGGTCCGGCCGGCCAGGACGAGGAAGGCGTACGTCGTCGCGGCCTGGACTCCGAGACCCACCACGAGCACCAGCGGACTGCGCTGATGGCCGGGCTGGGCGCTGGGCTCGCTGTCAGGTCGGCGAATGCCGTCCCTGCGCCGCACCGTCGTAGTCTAGGTGAGCGGAGCGGAGGTCTGGCTCACTGCCGGGCGACCCACAGCGAGGGCCGCAGGCGAGGAGGGCAGATGGGTTCGGTCGCGCCGGATCCCGAGCGAACCGATCCCGGGGAGTTGCACCGCGGTCTCGTCCGTCCGCTGCTGCGCATCGCCATCGCGCTGGGACTTGCAGGTGCGTTGGTCGCAGTCGTCTGGTGGCGACGACCGATCGGCCTCGACCCGCCGATCGACATCGTGGGCTACCCGACCTACGCGAACTTCGACTTCCACCCCGGCTTCCTGGCCTATCGGCTGGTCGTCTGGGTGCTACCGATCGCGGCGACGGTGGTGTTGTGGCTGCTCTGGCGGCGAGGCCCGCTCGCCTCTTCCAGACCCCAACGGCGGTCGATGGCTGCGCCGGTGCCCGCGTCGGTGCCAACGTCGGCGCCAGAGCGCGCGGAGCCACGGTGGTCGCCCTGGGTGGGGCTGCTGCTGCCCGCTGCCGCGGTCGCGGTCGCGGTGGAGTCCCGCGGCGCTGAGGTGAGCGCGACCGTAGGTGTCGGCGGCGTGGTCGCCGGTCTGGCCTATGCCGCACTCGTGACCGCCCTCGCGGTCGTCGTACGGCGGGCGACCCGGCCCGATCAGGAGTTGCGCCGGGTGCTGCTGCGGATCCATCCGCCGTTCGCGGCGCTCGTCGCGTCGGTCGCGCTGTGCGTCTTCGTCCGCAGTGCAGCGGCGCACCTGAGCGACGGCAGCGTCGACCACTGGCCGTGGCTGCCGTTGTGGTTCTGCGCGCTCGTCGTGGCCGCCGCCGTCGCCGGACCGGTCGTGGCCCTGCGTCGGGGCGCTGCGACCGAGACCGTGCACCGCTGGGTGCTGTCGGGGTTCGTCGGCAGCGTGCTGATCGTCATGGCGACGTCGGCCCTGCCCGGAAACATCGGGCAATTGCAGGGGTTCGACGACATGCAGAGCGTCACCGGTGCCGACCTGATGAGCCGCGGCTACTTCCCGTGGCGCGATGTCACCTTCATCCACGGCGTCTTCGAGGACGGACTCCGCAGCTGGCCGGCGTTCGCGCTCTTCGAGCACACGTTGTGGGCGACCTGGGCCATGGCGTACGTCCTGTGGCTCCCGCTGTGCTGGAGCGGGATGTATCTCCTCGGGGTCTGGGCGACGCGGGGCCGACTGTTGCCCTCGCTGGTGATGCTGGCGAGTGTCGTCTACGTCTCCACGCAGGTCCCCGGCATCCTGCGCTGGTGTTGGGCGCCGTTCGTCTTCATCCTGCTCGGTGAGGCGCTGCGCAGACGAAGCCCGTGGTGGACGGGGCTGCTCACGTTCGTGCTCTTCTGGGAGGCGGTGCTTGTCCCGGAGGCGTCGTTCCAGGTGATCGCCGTTCTCGTCGTCCTCCTCTCCCACGACCTATCGACCCGCGCCGCGGGCGAGACGCGGTGGCGCGCGCTGCGGACGACCCGGTGGTTCGTCGTGGTCGGCGGTGCACTGACCCTGGTCTGGTCGGCGTTCCTGGCCCTGCACTCGACCCTGGTGCCGTTCCTGGAGTACTACGTCATCTTCGGACCCGGCCATGTCGAGTCCGGCGCGCTGCCGTTCGGCCGGTACTCCACCGAGCGCTACGAGGACATGTTCACCGCATCCACGGCGCTCGTCGTGCTGACCCTCCTGATCGCCGGCTGGATCTGGGTCTCCCGCCGCGCGGTGACCCACTACCAGTGGGTGATGTTCGCGGCCGCGCTGATGGCGGGCCTGTACGGCGAGAAGGCGCTCGGCCGGTTCGACGACGGCCACCTGCTGCAAGCCATCTACGTCACGCTGATGCTGGCGGGGCTGTGGCTCGCCCGGCTGCTCGTCTGGTCCGACGACGCGCTGACCCGCCGGCTCACCGGCCGGCCCGCACCGGCCCCGACGACACCGCTGATCTCCGTCCTCGTGCTCGTGCTCGCCATCGCGGCGCTGCAACCGCTGCGCGCAGAGGCCACCGCGGCCCCGTCCAGCAACAAGGGCAGCCTCGTCGCCTTCAGCCTCCCGAAGATCGGCTACGCCGTTCCGGAGACCTACGACCCCGCGCTGCTCCAGGATCTCGGCACGATCGTGGACACCTTCGGGGGCGAGGACCGCACCATCTTCGACTTCACCAACAGCCCGGGCTTCTTCTGGTATCTCCTCGGCCTCGACCCGACCACGTCGTACTTCCACGTGAGCATGGCGGTGCCGGACTACGCCCAGGAGGATCTGGTCGACCAGCTCGAGGAGGATCCGCCCGCGTTGGTCGCCTTCGACGGGCCGTTCGGGCTGCCGAGTTGGGACGGGGTGTCCAACGAGGTCCGGCACCACGAGGTCAGCCGCTACCTGCTCGACGGCTGGACCCCGATCCTGCGCTCGCGCGACGTGCTGTTCATGCTGCGCAAAGACCTGGTCGCAGAGCGGCCGGAGCTGCCGACCCTGCTGCAGGAGCCGGTCACCGACAACCTCTACTTCTCCTCGGACGAATGCTCGTGGGGCAAGGTCCCGAACTTCCTGTCCCCGCAGCAGGGCCAGGCGACCGGTGTCGAGGTGGCGCCGAGCCAGGCCGCGCGACGAGTCGTCTCCAGCGGCTGGGCGATGGACCCCGCGGGCGGTGACACGCCCGTCCGTATCCTGCTCGCGGCCGGCGACCGCGTGGTCGCCACCGAGGAGGCCTCGATCCCGCGGCCTGATGTCGCGGCGGCGGTCGGTTCGGGCTCGCCCGAGGACTCCGGGTTCGCCCTCCAGACGATCACCCGGGAACGGGGGCTGATCCGCGTGTACGCCGTCGATGCCGACGGCACGGCTCACCCTCTCGGCGACCGTGGTGCGGGCGTCGACGAGCTGGTCCTACCCGACGACAGCCGGGTGCCGGTGGGCACCGGCAGGGCGGCGCAGGGTGCCGTGGACGTCCTGAAGTCGAGCCGCGGTCGGGTCTCGGAGATCGACGTCCCTGCGGGCGTGGACTTAAACGATGTCGGCTCGCTGACCTTCGCGACGGGAGGCAAGCCGTTCGGTCACTCCTCCAGACTGCTCACCGACTCGCTCACCAGCGCCGGTGGTGAGGAGCGCTCGATCAGCTTCGACACGCTCCCGGTCACCGACGACAGCATCAACGTCCGCGTCGGCGCCTGCCTGCAGTGGCACGGCTACACCGGTGACGAGCTCTACCTCTTCTCCCAGCACGGCCGGGACGCGCGCGAGGTCGAGTTCGTCGTCCCCGACGACGTCAGCCACTAGTGACGAGGAGGGCCTCGAGCTCGGCCAGTCCGGACGGCGAGCCGATCTCGTAGAAGCGCTCGGTGACCAGGTAGCCGGCGAGCGCTCCCTCTGCGGCCAGGGCGTGGCAGAGGTCGGACAGGTCGGCGACCGTGTCGCCGGGGATCCGGTCGGCGACCAGTGTGCGCTCGAGGACCGAAAGGCCGTAGTCGATCCAGCGCATCTGCGACGGGATCGGGTCGAGACCCTTCGCGTAGCGGACCACCCGTCCCTCGGCGTACTCGACGTTGCTGGTGTCGAACTGGCCGTTGTTCTCGTAGACCGTCATCAGGGCCGGGAGCCCGGAGCGCGCAGCCGCCGTGTGGACGGCCGCGGGATCGACCTGCAGCCACGAGTCGCCGTACAGCACCAGGAATCGCTCGTGCAGCTCACCCTCGTCGTACGCGAGCCGGAGCGCGCCACCGGTGCCGCGCAGCTCGCGACCCTCGTCGACGTAGTGGACGTCGAGGCCGCGCGCCGAACCGTCGCCGACGTGCTCGCGCACCTGCTCGCCGAGGTAGCCGACGCAGTAGACGACGGAAGTGACGCCCGCGCCCGCCAGCCAGTCGAGCTGCCAGTCGGCGAACGGCCGTCCGGCCACGGGCAGGAGGGTCTTGGGCACCGTCTTTGCCACCGGCCACATCCTGGTGCCGAGGCCTCCGGCCAGGATCACGCACTGCACGAGCAGGGCTCCGCGTTCACTCGCGGACGAGCATGGTGCTGCCGGCGGGGTCGATGCCGAACCGCAACTCGGTCAGCCCCTCCTCGCGCATCGCGGCGCGCACCCGTCGGGTGTCCTCGGCGTAGAACATGAGGAAGCCACCGGCCCCGGCGCCGACCAGTTTGCCGCCCCGGGCGCCGGCGTTGCGGCCGAGCTCGTAGAGCTCGTCGATGCGGGGGTTGGACATCGAGCTCGAGCGCTTCTTCTTGTTGAGCCAGTGCTCGTGCATCAGGTCGGCGAAGCCCGTGACGTCGTCGCGCTCCAGGGCGTCGAGCTGGCGCAGGCCGAGATCCTTGACGAAGTGGAGGTTGTCGATCATCGCCTGATCGCCGCTCTCGGACTTGGTGACCTGCTCGGCCAGCACCTCGTCGGCGGCGCGGGAGTAGCCGGTGAAGAACATCAGCAGGTGCTGCTCGAGGTCGTGCACCGTGTCGCTGGAGAGTCGAGCCGGCACGACGTCGACCGAGCCGTCGGGGTTGAAGTCGAAGCGCGTGATACCGCCGAAAGCCGCGATGTATTGGTCCTGCTTGCCGACCGTGCGACCGAGGCGGTCGATCTCGATCTCGCAGGCCTCGCGGCCGAGGTCGGAGGCGCTGACGTGGTTGCGCTGCATGGCGTGGACGGCCTTGAGCAGGCCCACGGTGAACGAGCCCGAGGAGCCGAGCCCCGTGCCCGAGGGGATGTCGGCGGTGGACACGATCTCGACGCTGGGACCGACGTCGTGGGCGCGCAGCACCTCGCGGACGATCGGGTGCTCGATCTGGTCGGGCTTGTCGACCCGCTCCAGCTGGCTGTACTTGAGGAAGTAGTCGTCGGTGAAGGTGCGGTTGATCGAGATGTAGATGTGCTGGGTGATCGCGGCGGAGACGACCATGCCGCCGTGCTCTTCGTAGTACGACGGCAGGTCGGTGCCGCCGCCACCGAGGGTGATCCGCAGCGGGGTGCGCGTGATGAGCATCGGGCTACCCGACCAGCGGGACGTGGGCGACGGCGGCCAACTGCCAGCCGAGCCGGGCGTCGTCCCGGTTGAAGGGGAAGGACTTGGAGAAGAAGCCGGTGACCGCCTTCTCCAGCCCGGAGGGCTGGTCGCCGGGGGTCCGGTGGTCCATGTCGTCGACGAGCTTCTGGCCGCGGGCGATCACGGCGAGCTTGTAGAGGTTGAAGAACGGGAACCCGGTGCGAAGCACCCGATCGACGTCGAGCCCGGCGTCGGTGAGCACCTGGTGCAGCAGCGGCGCCGTGAAGTGCCGCCAGTGGCCGATGTGCTTGTCGAACGCCGAGCGCGGGCCACCGGGGACCGTGACGACGACCTTCGCGCCGGGCGCGAGCAGGGTGGCGGCGTTGCGCATCAGCGTGGTCGGGTCGTCGACGTGCTCGAGCACTTCCGAGCACACCGCGTGGGTGGCTGGGGGCTGCTGCGGATCGCGGGTGACGGGCTCGAGCAGGTTGCGCTCGTAGAAGTACGCCGGCACACCCTCGCGCTCGGCGACCTGCTGGGAGCGGCGCACGCCCTCGGCGCTGTATTCGACGCCGAAGACCGAGGCCTGCGGGTTGTCGGCCTGGAGGTCGACCGCGAACTGACCCTGCCCGCTGCCGATGTCGAGGACGACAGCACCCTTGGGGAGCGGGCCGAGCAGCTTGAGGATCATCGCGTGGCGGTAGTCGTTGGCGGGGTTGCCCTTGGCCGCCTCGCCGTACTTGTCCCAATGGTCGTCCCAGTCGTCCTGGTCGGTCCCGTCGGCGTTGAGACGCGCCGGGGCGCTGTCGCTCACAGCGTGTAGCCGGCGGCGGCGGCGTCGTCGTGGAACATCTGGACCGTCTCGAGCGAGAACTGGTCGAGGTCCTTGTCGAAGCTCGCCATCTTGGCGATCAGGTCGGGCGTGGCGGTGATGATGTGAACACCGACCTGCTCGGCCTGGCGCACGTTGAGGACCTCGCGCGGGCTGGCCCAGAGCAGCTCGAGCTCGGGCTGCGGTGCGAGCACCTCGAGCGCCTGCGCCATGATCGGCATCGGGTCGCGGCCGGTGTCGGCGATCCGGCCGGCGAAGACCGAGACCACGTGGCCGGGGCCGCCGACGGACGCCTGGGCGACCGCCTCGACCTGGGCGACAGTCATCAAGGCTGTGACGTTGAGGTGCACCCCGTCGGCGGACAGCTCGCGGATCACCTCGTCACTGGGAACGCCCTGGGTGTTGGTGATCGGGATCTTGACGTAGACGTTGTCTCCCCACGAGGAGATCAGCCGGGCCTGACGCACCATCTCGGCGGGCTCGTCTGCGAAGACCTCGAAGGAGATCGGGTGCCGGGTGATGGTCTCGAGGACCTTGTGGGCGAACGACTCGTAGTTGTCCACGCCTGCCTTGCGCATCAGCGTGGGGTTGGTGGTGAAGCCGGAGATGCGTGGGTCCTCGGCCAGGGCGATGATGCTCTCGAGGTCGGCGCCGTCGGCGTAGATCTTCACGTGGGGGATCTCCAAGTCCGTCAGGTTCGGTGCTTCGGTCAGGCGCCGGAAGCGCCACAGACCTTCAGGACATGATCCCGTGCCTGTGCGAGGGAGCCAAAACGTGCGCCCGGCGAGTCCTTGAGCGGTTCTCCGAGCCCCCAATCGATCCAGACCGAGGCCACACCGGCCCGATGGGCCGCGTCGATGTCGCGCCAGCGGTCGCCGACGGCGACGCTGTGATCGAGGTCGATCCCGAGCCGCCGGGCTGCGTCCAGGATCATCCCGGGCCGCGGTTTGCGGCACCAGCAGCCCTCCTTGCCGTCGTGGGGACAGACCACGATGTCGTCGAGTGGGAGTTCGTCGCGCAGCCGCGCGTGCATCGCGTCGAGCTCGGCGGGATCGAGGGCTCCGCGGGCCAGATCGGGCTGGTTGGTGACGACGACCAGCGCCAACCCCGCCTCCGAGAAGGCCCGGCAGGTCTCCGCCACGCCCGGGAGCAACTCGAACCGGTCCACGGTGCGCGGCGGCACCGGGACGTCTCCGTCGACGTATGCGCGGTTGAGCACCCCGTCCCGGTCGAGGAAGACGGCCCGCCGACTCATGGGGCCGTCAGGAGCCCCGAGCGCGCCTGGCCGACCATGGCGGTCATCGAGTCGCGCAGCGCCTCCGGACCGGTCCGCTGGTTGGCCCAGCCGAGCGAGCGGATCTTGCCGGTCGCGATCCGCACCACCGGGACGTCGCCCTTCCAGCCGCGGTCTCCGCCGGTGTACTCGAACGTGGTCGATCCGGGCTCCAGACCGACCACCTGCATCGCGAGTTCGGCGATCTCGGTGACGGTGACGTAGTCGCCGGTGGCGACGTTGAACGCGTCGAACGGCGTCTCTGCCTGGGAGCCGGCGAGCAGGACGGCGTCGATGACGTCCTCGACGTAGATGTAGGACTTGCTCTGCTTGCCGTCGCCCAAGATGCGCAGCCGGGTGGGGTCGTCGAGCAGCCGGCGGACGAAGTCGAAGCCGACGCCGTGGGTCTGACTGGGTCCGACCACGTTGCCGAACCGGAACGCCCGGACGGTGAAGTCGAACATCGCGGCGTACGCCGCCAGGATCGCCTCACCGGCCAGCTTGCTGGCGCCGTACGTCGACGTGGGGACCATCGGCCCGTGGTCTTCCGCCGCCTCGTGCTCACCCAGGTCGCCGTACACGCCCGAGCCGGAGGCGTAGAGGACGAGGGCGATCTCAGCCATCCGCGCCGCCTCGGCGACATGGTGGGTGAGCAGGGTGCCCTGGTCGAAGTCGATGGCCGGGTTGGCGACTGCGGCCGCGATGTCGGGGTTGGAGGCCAGGTGGATGACGGCTGTGTGCCCGCGGAACGCCTCGGTCAGCGCCGGCAGGTCGCCGACGTCGCCGCGGACCACGCTCAGCCGAGGGTCGTCCTTGACCGGCTCGAGGTGCCAGTCGCGACCGGAGGAGAAGTTGTCGAAGACGGTGACCTGCTCGGTCGCCTCATCGGAGAGCAGCCGCTTGACGAAGTGGCTGCCGATGAAGCCGGCGCCGCCGACCACGCAGACCCTGCGCAGGCGCGCGGTCATACGACGGACTCCCACTTGGTGGCGGCGACGGCGAGGGAGGGGTGGCTGACCAGCAGGTGCCAGATCACGCAGCACAGCCCCTCGGTGTGGGGGGTGATGTGCGGTGCGTACGTCGGCGGCACGATCACGCACGCGTCGGCCAACTGAGCGGTGTAGCCGCCGTCGCGTCCGACGATGCCGAAGATCGAGGCGCCGACGGACTTCGCGGTGTCGAGTGCGGCCACGATGTTGGTCGAGACCTGCTTCTCGCGGTTGCCGCCGCCGACCGAGAAGACCAGGACAGCGTCCTTGTCGTTGATTCGCGACCCCTTGAGCCACTCGCTGAAGGTGGTGTCCCAGCCCTCGTCGTTGGCCCGCGCGGTGAGCTCGGAGACGTTGTCGATGGGGGAGTAGGACTCGACGTTGCAGATCTTGCGGAAGTCGTTGACGGCGTGGCTGGCCGATCCGGCCGACCCGCCGACGCCGACGATGAACAGCCGGCCCTCGCGCTCGCGGACCGCGGCGATGCCCTCGGCCAGCGCCTCGACGCTATGGCTGTCGAGGGATTGGACGATCGCGACCGTCTCCTTGAGGAAGTCTTCGGTGAAGGACATGCGGCTCTCTCCTAGCGGGGTGCTACGGGGTGACGGTCGCGACCGCGAACGTGTTGAGGCCGAACTTGTGCCGGAAGCACTTGATGGCGTGCGGCATGAAGCCGGCCTTCACCATCAGCGGCCACAGGTCGCGCGGGTCGTAGTACATCTTGTGGTCGTCCATCTCCTCGGCCGGTGACGTGCCGAGCTTGAACGCGGAGTACTCCAGCGCACGTTTGCCCCACCACGACGGGACATTGACGGCGCAGATGCCGCCGGGGCGCAGGACGCGGCGGAAGTGGGCGAGGGTGCGGTCGGGCTCCCAGAGGTGCTCGATCACCGACATGCAGAGGACGACGTCGAGGGAGGCGTCGGCCACCTGCTCCATGGTCTCGGGCAGGAACCCCTCGATCGCGCGCACCTTGGGGTGGGCGAGCAGGTCGGGAGCCAGCGAGACGTCGGTGAGCGTGGCCGTGCGGACCTCGTCGAGCACGGTGCGCATGAACGTCGCGTCGTACCCGCAGCCCACGTCGGCGACGTCTCGACCGATCAGCGGGCCGACCACCTTCTCGATCTGGCGCTTGGACAGCCAGACGCCAAACCGGTCGACGACGGTGACGTCGCCGCCCTCGCCGAACGAACTGGAGCGGCCCTCGACCGGCTCAGTCACGGTCGAGGGCGGGGCCGTAGCTGACGCTCGTGGCGTGGAGCAGCAGAGTGAAGCAGAACGTGGAGAACCCGACCATCATCAGCATCAGCCCGAGGACGCCGAGGTGCGGGATCGCGGCCGACGGGTCGGGCAGCGAGAAGTCGTGGCTGACGAAGTGGGCCACCAGGACGATGTCGAGGACCAGCCCCACCGCGAACAGGATGCCGCTCACCACCATCATCCGCGTGTACTCGAAGACCCGTCTCCAGCGGCCGCGTAGTCGTCCCCCGTAGTCGAGGAACATGTGCGCCAGCCCGCCGAAGTAGAGGCTCTGCAGCCCGATCACCACGAGCGCGACGCCCACCAGTTGCGTCAGCAGGCTGAAGGTGAGCTTGCCGATCGTGATGTCGCCGAAGGACAGCGGAAGCGAGAGCAGGAGTCCGAGGAGCATCAGCCCGATGCCCGGCTTGATCAGGAAGAACTCCGCGCCGTGGATGAACATCGCGCGCAGGTTGATCCAGGCGGCCGCGAACGGCGAGAACCAGCCGGACCGCTTGTGGTGGGAGAGCCGTCCCTCCTGGTCCTTGAGGAAGGTGACCGGGACCTCGGTGGTGGCGAGCTCCATCCGCACCGACTTGAGCACCATCTCCGAGGCGTACTCCCACGACTGGGAGACGATCCCCATCCGGAGCAGGGCGTCGCGGGTGATGCCCCGCATGCCGCAATGGATATCGCTGAAGTGGCTGCCGTAGAGGCGGTTGAGGATCCACGTGGTGAACGGTGTGCCGAAGTACTGGTGGAGCCCGGGCATCGCGCCCTTCTCGATGGTGCCCTTCCACCGCGACCCCATGGCGTACTCGGTGCCGGTGCGCATCGCCTCCACGAACGGCGCGAGCTTGCGGAAGTCGTAGGTGCAGTCGGCGTCGCCCATGATCACGTAGCGGCCGCGCACGTAGGGGATCGAGTCGATGTAGGCCCGACCGAGTCCGCGCAGCGGCGTGTGCAGCACCCGGGCGCCGCCCTTGACCGCCAGCTCCGGCGTCTCGTCGCTCGAGGCGTCGACGATCAGGATCTCGCCCTTCACCCCGGCCGCTTCGAGTCCTTCGTGGCACCAGGCCACGAACTCCTCGATCGTGATCTTCTCGTTGACCGCGGGCACCAGCAGGGTGACCTCGGGGTCCGGTTCGTCGTCCGCCGGCACCAGCAGGGTGACCTCGGGGTCGGTGGGCGAGGTGAACGCGCGGACACCGGGCAGGGCACACGCGGACTCGAGTCCGGCGGGGATCTGGGTGCCCACGGGCATCAGCGATTCGAGCACGTCTGGCACGCAGTGCACCTTAACAACGGAGACCGGCTCCTACCGCTTCGTCGCGCGCGCCGTCAGGAACCATGCGCGGGTTTGCCAGGGCGGTGCCTTGGTCAGCGACCGGTCCGGAACGCTCTCACGGCGGCTCGGGCGCGGGCGGTGAGGCCGGTGAGGCCGGTCGCAGCGGGTGCCGGAGTCGCCCCGCCATCGAGACGTTGCAGCTTGCGGCGTTGGCTCCGGACCTTGCGGCGTAGCTGGCGCAGGGTGTCGTTCTTGCTCTCCAACCGGGCCTCGAGCTTCTCGATGCGCTGTGCCAGCGCTTCGCCGGCCGAGGTCGAGCCGATGTCGGTGACCCAGATCGGCCGCTCGTACGTCGGCAGGATCTCGCCGTCGACCTGGCCTGTGGTCTCGGCGTCTCGAGGCAGCCGGCGCAGCACCGCCTGAAATTCCAGCTCGTAGGTCGGGGTCGGGATCACCTTCTCGACAATCCAGCTCGACCAGCCCCCGACCCGGAGCTCGTGGAGGTGGTGGATGAAGCTCTCGGGCGTTAAGAGCCAGACGTGGCTGTCGATGTACTCGCCGCCGAGCGAGCGGGCGAGGAGTTCCCGGGCCTGGTCGGGGGTGTGGATGCGGTCCTCGAAGGTGGGCAGTCGGCCCTCCCAGACACCCCTGGGGTCGTAGCGCACGGCGCTGGAGAAGTGGTCGTAGACCGCGGCCACCGAGGGCCGCTGATCACCTGACTCGTGGGCCTGGAGCATCTGGCCGACGGTCGACGCCGGGCGGTGCACGTCGAACTCGTAGCGCCGGTCGGGGACGGCCAGCACCAGGCGGCCGTCATCGACGACCACCTCGGCGAGCTCGCCGAGCCAGCCGATGATGTCCGGGACGTGCTCGATCACGTGGGAGGCCATGACCCAGTCGAACGGCGCCCCGGCTTTGGTCGCCTCGACCAGGGTCCGGGTCTCGCCCGACTCGTCGATCAGCCAGAAGTCGATCTCCGGGATCGAGTCCGGTGGGACGTCGGGGTCGCCCGCGTAGTGCGCCACCAGCCGGTCGCGATCAGTCACGTCGACGTAGCTGACGTCCGCCACGTCGCGGGTGACGATCGCGCGGTGCAGCGGCCCGACCTCCAGCCCGTGGCCGACGGCGAAGTCGTGGAGCTCCCAGAAGCGCTGACTGCGAGCGTCCATCCGGGGTCGTACTCCCTATAGCTGGTGACCGCGGCCGAGAGCTGCGGGGCCGGGCGCATCCGGCACCGGGACACCTTAGCCAAGGCGGGCTCGGGCCGACGATCTGTGGTCTCGGGCTGGCTCAGGTGTCGAAGCTGGCGGTGCCGGTCTTCTCGTGGTGGGGCTCGACGACCCGGCCCTTCTCGAAGACCACGATGCTGTCGTAGAAGTGCATCGAGCGGGTGGTCCGGGTGAAGTCGTCGACGACGAATCGGTCGTCCTGGGAGTGCCAAGCGTTGAGCTGGTCGGTGAGCCGCTTGGCGCGGCGCATGAACGTACCGGGCCGGCGGAAGCCTCCGCCGTACTCCTCCCAGTAGCTGGTGTGCAGGTCCTCGATCAGGAAGACGCCGTCCTCCTTGACCAGGGGGTACATCTCCTCGAACGTCGCCAACTGCTGCCCCATCGTGTGCCCGCCGTCCTCGATCAGCACGTCGATGGGACCGGTGCGCTCACCGACCGAGCGCAGGAAATCCCGGTCCTCCTGGTCACCGATCAGGACGTGGGTGCCGGGTCCGTCGAGGCTTGCGCAGCGCTCGTCGATGTCGACCCCGTAGATCGTCGCCTGATCGCCGAAGTAGTCGCGCCACATCTGGAGCGAGCCACCCTGGCTCACCCCGAACTCGACCAGGACGATGGGCTGTCCGCGGAAACGTTCGAAGTGCCGGTGGTAGACGTCGAAGTAGTGCATCCATTTGTGGATCAATCGGCCGTCGTTGTCGCGGAAATACTTCTCGAGCGGGTTGTCCGCGGTCACGCGTCCTCCTGGGCGTAGCGATGCCCGACCAGTCTAAGAGGTGGCGGTGCGCGCCCGCTCATGCGCCCCGATGCAGAGTCATCGAATTGCGATTCCCCGACCCCGAAATTGCATTTCACGACGTGGAGTGCACTATCTTGGGTGGCGAATTCTTCGTCCTATATTCACTGTTCGTATTTTCAGTCCGATAAGAAAGTGCTGGTCATTCCATGGCGCAAAAGGTGCATATCGTCCTCGAAGACGACCTCGACGGCAGCGACGCCACCCAGACGGTCTCCTTCGCCCTCGACGGCACTGCCTACGAGATCGACCTCAACGACAAGAACGCCGCTGCGCTGCGCGATGCGCTGGCCGCCTACGTCGGCCACGGCCGCAAGGTGAGCGGGAGCCGCCGAGGTCGGCGTACGGCCTCCTCCGCGCCGAGCGGGCACTCCGCCAAGGAGATCCGCGAGTGGGCCCGCTCCCACGGCCACGACGTGCCCGAGCGCGGCCGGATCCCCTCCGACGTGCGCCAGGCCTTCGAAGCGGCGAACTGAATACCCCGGCGAGTTTCGGCCCCGAGTCCGCGGCGACGCTCGCTGCGCTCGCACGTGCCTTCGCTCGCTGACGCTCGCTCGGCACTGTCGCCGCGGCCATCGGGGCCGATCGCCGGGCGCGCGGCTCCGCCGCGAAAGACCGGGTCGCTCCGCTCCCTCCCGAGTTGCGGAGTTCGCACTTGTGTGCGTCTCCTTCACTCGGGGCGTGTTCGCTGATAGCGGATGCCCGATGTCTCCGCCCCGGGAACGCGTAGGCTGACGGAGGGGTTGTTCTCAGTGACCCCACTTGAAGCTTCGAGGAGACACGCATGTTCGAGCGGTTCACGGACCGAGCCCGCCGGGTGGTCGTGCTGGCCCAGGAAGAGGCCCGCATGCTCTCCCACAACTACATCGGGACCGAGCACATCCTGCTCGGCCTCATCCACGAGGGCGAGGGCGTAGCCGCCAAGGCCCTCGAGAGCCTCGACATCTCGCTCGAGGCGGTGCGCGCCCAGGTCGAGGAGATCATCGGCCAGGGCCAGCAGGCACCCAGCGGCCACATCCCGTTCACGCCGCGCGCCAAGAAGGTGCTCGAGCTGTCCCTGCGCGAGGCGCTGCAACTCGGCCACAGCTACATCGGCACCGAGCACATCCTGCTCGGCCTGATCCGCGAGGGAGAAGGCGTCGCGGCCCAGGTGCTGCAGAAGCTGGGCGCCGACCTCAACCGCGTCCGGCAGCAGGTCATCCAGCTGCTCTCGGGGTTCCAGGGCAAGGAGTCCACGGCCAGCGCCGCCGCCGCGGCCGGCGGTGGCGACGCCCCGTCGTCCTCGCTGGTCCTCGACCAGTTCGGCCGCAACCTCACGCAGGACGCCCGCGAGGGCAAGCTCGACCCGGTCATCGGCCGCGAGCAGGAGATCGAGCGGGTTATGCAGATCCTCTCGCGCCGTACGAAGAACAACCCCGTGCTGATCGG
>DOWL01000129.1:0-296 GCA_003519585.1 Nocardioides sp.
GTGCTGGCCGGCGGGGTGGCCGGCGGAGTGGCCGGCGGAGTGGCTCCGTCGGTCGAGGCGTGCGCCGTCTCCGAGAGCGCGGACGTCGACGAGACGCTGGTGCCGTTCTCGCGCATGGCGTCCCAGGCCGGCAACGCCGTCGCATCGGGCACGACGGCGGCCGTCCCGATCAGGGCGACGAGGGCCACGAGGACGCCGATGAGGGCGGCGCGTTCTGTCTTCTGCATCGCCAGCGAGAGTACGGGCCCAGACCAGCGATCGCCGAGTCCCGCGGGTTCTGGCCCACCCGGGCGGGT
>DOWL01000129.1:519-1784 GCA_003519585.1 Nocardioides sp.
GCGTGCAGCCGGGTGCGCCCGTCGCCGAGCTCCTCGAAGGTCAGCGTCTCGAGGGCGACCGCGTCGGGCAGCCCTTCCCAGGTGAAGGTCTGGACGAGCCGGTCGGCGCGAACGGTGTGGAAGCAGCCGCGGAAGCCGTGCTCCTGGCCCTGGAACACCGCGAGGTAGCGCCAACTGCCGCCGGAGCGCGCGTCCCAATGGTCGACCGTGATCTGGCTGCCTGCGGGTCCGGTCCAGCGCGCGAACACCTCCGCGTCGGTGTGTGCTCGGACCAGCTGCGCCGGCGTCGCGGCGAAGTCGCGGGTCATCCGGATCACGGGCAGGTCGGACGGCGCCGCGATCGTGGTGGTGCCGTCTGCGGTGGTCGTGGTGGTGGTGGTGGTCATGCGGTCTCTCCTCGTCGGGACGCGTGGGTGTCCTGGGTGTCGTGGGTGCCGTGGTTGTCGTGGGACTCGTCAAGCTGCGCCAAGACGTCGTCGAGCCTCTGGTAGCGGGCCTCGGCCTCGCGGCGGTAGCGCTCGATCCACTTGGTCATCAGGTCGAACACCTCCGCCTCGAGATGCACCGGCCGGCGCTGGGCGTCGCGGCCGCGGGTCACCAGTCCGGCGCCCTCGAGCACCTTCAGGTGCTTCGAGACCGCCTGCATGCTGACGTCGTACGGCGCCGCCAGCTCGCCCACCGTGGCGTCACCCGCACACAGGCGGGCGACCATGTCACGCCGGGTCGGATCGGCCAGGGCCGCGAAGACGTAGGACAGCTGGTCGGTCATCGGTTCCTCTCGTACTCAACCGAAGGGTTGAATACGAGGACGGTGTCATGCCAGCTCTGCTTTGTCAACCACTTGGTTGAGGACAGCGGCGGATGGGTCCCCGGACCAATCCGGCAACCGAACTCAGCCGGTGACGGCTCCATCCGCAGCGGAGGAGACCAGCTTGCGGTACTTCGCGAGCACGCCGGTGGTGTACTTCGGCGGGAGTGGCGACCAGCCGTCACGGCGCGACTCCCAGTCCTCCCCCATCTCGACCTCGAGCGAGCGGTTGAGTACGTCGAGGGTGATCTGGTCGCCGTCGCGCAGGAAGGCGATCGGGCCGCCGTCCACGGCCTCGGGGGCGATGTGGCCGACGCAGAGGCCGGTCGTGCCGCCCGAGAACCGGCCGTCGGTGATGAGCAGGACGTCCTTGCCGAGGCCGGCGCCCTTGATGGCGCCGGTGATCGCCAGCATCTCGCGCATGCCGGGCCCACCCTTGGGGCCCTCGTAGCGGATG
>DOWL01000129.1:1862-2417 GCA_003519585.1 Nocardioides sp.
CTTGGGGCCCTCGTAGCGGATGACCACGACGTCGCCCGCGGTGATCGTCCCGGCCTCGAGGGCATCCATCGCCGCCCGTTCGCCGTCGAAGACCCGCGCCGTACCGGTGAAGACGGACTCGTCGAACCCCGCCGACTTCACCACCGCGCCCTCGGGGGCCAGCGATCCCTTGAGGATCGTCAGGCCACCGGTGGCGTGGATCGGCCGGTCCAGCGAACGCAGCACGTCGTCGTCCAGCGGCGGCGGCGCCAGCGAGGCGAGGTTCTCGGCCATCGTCTGACCGGTCACGGTGAGGACGTCGCCGTGCATCAGCCCCGCGTCGAGCAGCGCCTTCATCACCACGGGGATCCCACCGACCTTGTCGACGTCGTTCATCACGTAGCGACCGAACGGCTTGAGGTCGCCGAGGTGAGGCACCTTGTCGCCGACCCGGTTGAAGTCGTCGATGGTCAACTCGACCTCTGCCTCGCGGGCCATGGCCAGCAGGTGGAGCACGGCGTTGGTCGACCCGCCCAGCGCCATGACGACGGTGATGGCGTTCTCGAACGCCTCGCG
>DOWL01000129.1:2703-10372 GCA_003519585.1 Nocardioides sp.
GGCCATCGTGTTGGCGGTGTACATCCCGCCGCAGGCGCCCTCGCCGGGACAGATCGCCCGCTCGACCCGGTCGACCTCCTCGCGGGAGATCTTGCCGGCCAGGCACGCACCGACCGCCTCGAAGGCGTCGATGATCGTGACGTCCCGGCCGTCCACCTGGCCGGGCATGATCGAGCCGGCGTAGAGGAAGACGCTGGCGAGGTCGAGGCGCGCCGCGGCCATCAACATGCCCGGCAGCGACTTGTCGCANNGGCGCGGCGCTCGATCTCGCAGAAATCCTCTTCGTTCATCTTGCCGGCACTGAACTGGCCCACCGCCTCGAACACGCTGACGATGTTCAGGTCCTGCCCCTTCCAGCGCCCCGGCAGGATGGTGCCGCCGTAGATGAAGATCGACGGCACGTTGAGGCGCACCATCGCCATCATCATGCCCGGCAGCGACTTGTCGCAGCCGGCGAGCAGCACCGAGCCGTCCATCCGCTCGGCGCTCATCACGGTCTCGACCGAGTCGGCGATGATCTCGCGGCTGACCAGCGAGAAGTGCATGCCCTCGTGGCCCATCGAGATCCCGTCGGAGACCGAGATCGTGCCGAACTCCATCGGGAAGCCCCCGGCCGCGTGCACGCCGTGCTTCACGGCCTGCGCGAGCCGCTGCAGCGACAGGTTGCACGGGGTGATCTCGTTCCACGACGACGCGACCCCGATCTGCGGCTTGGCGAAGTCGTCGTCGCCCATGCCTACCGCCCGCAGCATCCCGCGGGCGGCGGCCCGCTCGAGGCCATCGGTGACGTCGCGGGAGCGGGGCTTGATGTCGGGCGTGCCCTCGGTCTGCTGAGCCATGAGCCGAGCGTACGGCGCACCGCGGGTCGCGCTGCCAGCAGCGTCACGATGTGACCAGGCGGCCGCGGAAGCTCCGGGCTACCGGGGTATCGACGCCGCCCGCACCACCAGGACGTCGGGCAGGTTGGCAACCACCTGACGCCAGCTCTCGCCGGAGTCGGCAGAGGCCCAGACCGAGCCGTTGCGCGCACCGACGTACAGGCCAGCAGCGTCGTGGTCGTCGGCGCACATCGCGTCGCGCATCACGCCGACCCAGAACCCGTCGGGCAGTCCGTCGCCGAGCTCGGCCCAGCTCTCGCCGGCGTCCTGCGAGCGCCAGACCCGCGCGCGGCCCTCGGGCGGGTAGCGCCGGTCGCCGCCGTTGATCGGGAAGAGGAAGACCGTGTCGGGCTCGTGCGGGTGGACGACCACCGGGAACCCGAAGTCGGCGGGCAGGCCGTCGCCGATGTAGGTCCACGAGCCGGCGTGATCATCGGAGCGATAGACGCCGCCGTGGTTCTGCAGGTAGAGCCGGTCGGGCCGCGACGGATGGCGGGTCACCTTGTGCACACACTGGCCGAACGGCGGGTACTGCTGGCCCTCGGGCAGGAACTCCGCCCGGATGCCCTCGTTGCGCGGCTCCCACGAGTCGCCGCCGTCGGAGGTCTGGTAGACGCCGCCGGTGGAGATCGCCACCGTCACCGAGTGGGGGTCGTCGGGGTGCGGCAGGATCGTGTGGAACGCCTGGCCGCCGAAGCCGGCGTCCCACTCCAGCCGGTGCGGGTGGTCCCAGAGCTTCTGCTCGAGGGCGAAGGTCTCTCCGGCGTCCGTCGAACGCCACACGGCACCGGGCTCGGTTCCCGCCCAGATCGTGTCGCGCTCGTACCCGGGTGCCAACTGCCAGATCCGCTCGACGCTCGCGCCGGCGCCCTCCGGGAAACGGATCCCGCCGTCGGTCCCCTCCCGCCAGGTCTCACCCAGGTCGTCGGAGCGTCGCACCCGCGGCCCCAGCCAACTCGAGGACGCGCCGGCGAACAGCCGGGTGGCGTCGTGCCGGGTGTCGACCAGGCAGCTGTAGACCTCCTCCATATCGAAGTGCGGGCCGGTGAAGGTCCACTCCTCCCGCGCCTCGTCGGAGTGTCCGACCCAGAGACCCTTGCGGGTCCCGACCATGAGTACGGTTGCGGTCCGGGTGCGCGTAGTGGCCATGGTGGGCATCCTCGTCTCGTCGTCGGCGGCTGTCGATAGGTTGACCCGGTGGCGGATCGGGACTCATCGGTGCCGCTCTCCCCGATCTGGCTGGTGCTGCTCGGCATCCTCTCCGTCCAGTTCGGTGCCGCCGTGGCCAAGACGCTGTTCGACGAGGTGTCGCCGACCACGATCGTGTGGCTGCGGCTGGTCACCAGCGCGGTGGTGCTGGTGGCCATCGCCCGCCCGGCGCTGCGTGGTCGGACCCGCATCGACTGGCAGGTGATGCTGGCGTTCGGCCTGGCCCTCGGCCTGATGAACTGGTCCTTCTATCAGGCCATGGCGCGGATCCCGATCGGGCTGGCGGTGACCATCGAGTTCATCGGGCCACTCACCCTGGCCGTGTTCGGGTCGCGGCGGGCGCGCGACCTGATCTGGGTGGCGCTGGCCGGTCTGGGTGTCGTCCTGCTCGGCGTCCAGCCCGGTGCGCTCAACTGGGCCGGAGTCGGCTTCGCACTGCTCGCCGCGGCCACGTGGGCGGCGTACATCCTGCTCAGCGCACAGACCGGCCGCCGCTGGCAGGGGGTCGACGGCCTCGCGCTCGCGAGCGTCGTGGCCACCCTGCTGCTCAGCCCGCTCACCTTCGGCCAGTACGCCGACCAGTTGGTCGACGCGCGGATCCTGCTGCTGGGCGCGCTGGTCGGCCTCCTCAGTTCGGTGATCCCCTACACCTGCGAACTCGTCGCTCTGCGGTCGCTGCGGCCGGCGGTGTTCAGCATCCTGATGAGCCTTGAACCGGCCGTGGCCGCGCTGGCCGCGTTCGTGGTGGTCGGCGAGGTGCTGGAGCCGCTCCAGCTGGTCGCCATGGCGTGCGTCGTGGTCGCCAGTGTCGGCGCGACCCGGTCGGGCGCCACGATCTCCGAGCCCGTTCCGGACTAGAGCACTCTCAGGTGATTCAGCAAGATCTCAGCTTTATTCACGTTCTCTTCACGTCCAGGAGATGACGTGCGCCCCCGAGATGGCTAGCGTCGTACCCACTCCTCTTCGCCCCCATGTCAGGAGTGCCTCCCATGGCCCCGCTCAACCCCGTGTCACTCGTGCTCGAGCGCGTGCACACCTGGTCCGTCGAGTCCCAGCTGGGTGCCCGCCGCAACGCGATGGTTGCGAGCACCGCCCTGGCCGCTCGACGTGCTGAACGCGAGGACGTGGCGCGCTACCTGGACGCCTTGGAGCCCCGCGACCAGGTGCTCCGGGTGGCGGTCGGCGCGCGCCGCTGACCGGACGCCCAACCCGAGACTCGTCGGCACGTCCTTCAGGCCGCTGACCGACGCTCCGGCACAATCGAGGGCATGCCGACCTCTGCGGCCCGAATCGCTCCCGCCCCGACCATCGCCTACCGCGACGTCCTCTCCGACGACGGCACCCGGCTGAGGGCGTGGACCAACGACCCGGACGGGACCATCGACGGGCCGACCGTGCTGCTCTGCAACGGGCTCGGGACCGGACCGTGGTGCTGGCCGGCGCTCCTGCGTCCCGACTGCCAGGTGCGGGTCGTCTCCTGGAACCACCGCGGCACCGGCGGCTCGGCTCGGCCGGCCGACCCGGCGCACTGCGGGATCGAGGCGTTCGTCGAGGACGCACTCTCCGTGATGGACCACTTCGGGATCGACCAGGCCCCCGTCATGGGGTGGTCGATGGGCGTCAACACCATGTTCGAGTTGGTGTTCCGCCACCCCGAGCGGGTCACCGGCCTGTTCGCCGTGGCCGGCGTCCCCGGTGACACCTTCGCCACCATGCTGGCGCCGTTCCGACTGCCCCGCGCGATCGCCCGCGGGCTGACCGTCAGCTTCGCCCGCACTCTCGAGGTCGCCGGCCGGGTCATCACTCCGGTGACCACTCGACTGCCCGTAGGCCCCAAGGCCATCGCGGTGCTCACCCACAGCGGCTTCATGTTCCCCGTCCCGGACTCCGAGGGCGCGGCGCACGCCGTACGCGAGTTCCTCACCACCCCGGTCGACTGGTTCATGCACCTGGCCATCGCCACCTCCGAGCACGGCCGGGTGTCGCTGAGCAAGGTCGGAGTTCCGGTCGCGTTCGTCGCGGCGCGCTGGGATGTGCTCTCCGGCTCGCGCGACATGCGGTCGGCGGCGGCGCGGATCGACGCGGCGACGTACGTCGAGCTCAACGGCAGCCACTTCGTCCAGATGGAGCAGCCGGACCAGGTGCACGCCCTGCTGCTGGAGTTCCTGGACCGGGTCAGCACCTGATGCGTCGGGCCCTGGTGACCGTGGCCGCGCTCGCGCTCGCGGCCGGCTGCTCGCAGGGCGGCGACGACAGTACGACGGACGGTGACGGCTCGGCGCCGACCGAGACGGCCACGGCGGGCACGTCGGGGCCCGCGCCGGAGGTGATCGGCACCGTCGCCACCGGGCTTGAGGTCCCGTGGGGCGTGGCGTTCCTGCCCGACGGCGACGCCGTCGTGACCGAGCGCGACTCCGCCCGGGTGCTCACCATCTCCGGCCCGGACCACACGGTCACCGAGGTCGGCACGATCGGGGAGGCGGCACCGCAAGGCGAGGGCGGACTGCTGGGCGTCGCCGTCTCGCCGTCGTACGACGAGGACCACACGCTCTACTTCTACGTCAGCAGTGACTCCGACAACCGCATCGTCACCGCGGTCCTCGAGGACGGCCGGCTCGGTCCGACCACGCCGATCCTCACCGGCATCCCGCTCGGCGGCATCCACGACGGCGGCCGGCTGGCGTTCGGGCCCGACGGAATGCTGTACGCCTCCACCGGCGAGACCGGCGACGGTGAGATCGCCCAGGATCGCGACAGCCTCGGAGGCAAGATCCTGCGGCTCACCCCCGAGGGAGAGCCGGCGCCGGGCAACCCGTTCGACTCCGAGGTCTGGTCGCTCGGACACCGCAACGTCCAGGGGCTCGCCTTCGCCGACGATCAGCTGTGGGCCTCCGAGTTCGGTCAGAACACCTTCGACGAACTCAACCGCATCGACGCCGGCGCCAACTACGGCTGGCCGACATACGAAGGCACCGGCGGCACCGCCGACGGCTACACCGACCCACTCGCGACCTGGAGCACCGACGTCGCCTCGCCCTCCGGACTCGCCTATCTCGACGAGGCGCTCTGGATGGCCGCGCTCCGAGGCAACCGGCTCTGGAAGATTCCGGTGAATGCCGACCAGTCGGCGGGCCAACCCGAGGCCTACTTCGTCGGCGAGTACGGCCGGATGCGCACCGTCGTCGCTGCCCCCGACGGCAACCTGTGGGTCACCACCAGCAACCGGGACGGCCGCGGCGATCCCGCCGACGACGATGACCAGATCCTGCTGGTGAGTCCGGGGGCTTAGACGGTCGTGCCCACCACGGTCGCGCGCTTGGCGGCTCGCCGCAGCGTGGTCAGCACGGCGGGTCCGACGATCACGATCGCGAGCGCATTGGTGATGGCCCGGCCGGTGTCGAAGGAGCCGGTCGAGGTGATCAGCGTGTACGCCGCGAACCGCTGCAGGTTCTCGGCCAGGGCGGCGGACGGGTCGAAGGAGAGTGGCGTCTGCTCGTGGCCGGGGACCACGATGCCGAGCAGGAAGGGCCACCCGGACAGGTTCATCAGCAGGCCGTAGGCGTAGGCCGCGAAGACGCCGTACGTCGCCAGCATGACGATCTCGGCGCGCCCGGTGACCCGGCGAGGCAGCAGGCCGGCGCCCATGCCGACCCAGGCCGAGACGAGCATCTGGAACGGCAGCCAGGGGCCGACGCCCGCGGTGAGCAGTGCGGAGGCGAAGAGTGAGGTGACCCCGAGCACGAAGCCGAACCCCGGCCCGAAGACCCGCCCGGCGAGGATCAGCAGGAAGAACACCAGTTCGACACCGCCGGTCCCGGCCGAGAGCCCCCGCAGGATCGCGATCACCGCCGAGAGCACCCCGAGGACCGCGAGCACCCGGGTGTCGAGGCCACCCTGGGACAACTCGGCCAGCATCACCGCGATGACGACCGGCAACAGGGCCAGGAACAGGAACGGCGGGTCGACCCGCTCGGCCGGCTGGACCCGCAGCAGCAGCGGCCAGACCAGCATCATCAGCCCCCCGACCGAGGCCAGCGCGAGCACCACGACGGCGCGGCGCGAGAGGGGTACGGCGACCTGGCCATCGAGGCGGGTCACGACACCACCTCCAACGCCCGGACGACCTCGTCGACCCGCAGCCACGGCGGTCCCAGCACCTTGGTCACCTGCGGCGCGAACGCCGGCGACTCGGCGACGACCCGGCGTACCGGTCCCGCCGAGACGACCTCGCCCTGGGCCAGCACCACGACCTCGTCGGCGGCCAGCGCCGTGAACTCGACGTCATGGGTCGAGACCAGCACGCAGCGACCCTCGGCAGCCAGGCCGCGCAGCGCATCGGCCAGCACGTGCTTGGCGCCGTAGTCGAGCCCCCGGGTCGGCTCGTCGAGGAGGACGACCGGCGGCCGCGCGGCCAACACCAGCGACAGCGCGAGGGCCAACCGCTGCCCCTCGGACAGATCCCGTGGATGCTGCTCCCCCGGGATGCCCGGGGCGAGCGTGTCGAGCAGGGCCCTGGCCTCCGGGCCACCAGCCGCGCACTCCTCGTCGACCGTCTCGAGGTAGAGGAGATCGGACGCCTGCTGCGGCAGCAGCCCGACGACCCCGCGCCGCTGAGCGGGCTTGAGCGAGGCCGGGTCGAGGCCGTCCATCGTGACCGATCCGGAGTGCCGAGCACCGCTGCCTTGCAGAGCCCAGAGCAGCGAGGACTTGCCCGACCCGTTGCGCCCCATCAGCGCGGTCACCCGGCCCCGGTGCAGGGTCTGCGTCACCTCGCGCACCGCCACGGTCCGCCCGTGGGTCACCGTCAGACCCTTGACCACGACCCCGGGCACCCCGGCCGCCGCGGCACCCGGCTGGTCCGGCTCATCCGGAGGGAGCGGCGCGAGAGCCAGACCGCTCGCCCGTCGGCGCGCGTCCCGCACACTCAGTGGCAGCGGCGACCACCCCAGCGCTCGGCCCAGCTCGACGAGGGGTGGTACGACGGGCGAGGTCGCCAGCACCTCCGCCGGGTCACCGACGACCACCGCGCCGTCGCGGACCAGGCAGATCCGGTCGGCGAAGGGGACCACTCGCTCCAGCCGGTGCTCGGCGAGGAGCACCGTGACTCCGAGGTCGTGGACCAGGCGGGTCAACGTGGCGAGCACTTCCTCGGCCGCGGTCGGGTCGAGCGCCGAGGTCGGCTCGTCCAGCACTAACAGGCGCGGGTGCATGGTGAGCACGGAGCCGATGGCGACGCGTTGTTGCTCGCCCCCGGAGAGCGTGCGCAGGTCGCGGTCCCGGAGATGGGCGACCCCGAGCAGGTCGAGGGTCTCCTCGACCCGGCGGCGCATCGTCTCCGGCGGCAGCCCCAGCTGCTCCATGCCGTAGGCGAGCTCCTCCTCGACGGTGTCGGTGACGAACCCGGCCAACGGGTCCTGTCCGACGTAGCCGATCGCGTGCGCGCGCTCGCGCGGTGCGCTATCGCGGATCGAGACCCCGTCGAGCAGCACGTCTCCCGACAGCACGCCGCCCGAGAACCGCGGCACCAGGCCGCTGACGATCCCGAGCAGGGTCGACTTCCCCGATCCGGTCGGACCGGTGAC
>DOWL01000230.1:0-187 GCA_003519585.1 Nocardioides sp.
GCAGGTCGACCTTGTTGACCAGCACGACCTCGCAGGCGCGGAACATGACCGGGTACTTCAACGGCTTCTCCTCGCCCTCGGTGAGCGAGTAGACCATCACCCGGTCGTGGGCGCCGGTGTCGAACTCGGCCGGGCAGACCAGGTTTCCGACGTTCTCGACCAGCAGCAGGTCGAGCGCGTCGAGGTC
>DOWL01000230.1:313-29768 GCA_003519585.1 Nocardioides sp.
CGAGCTCCTCGAGGGCTCGCGCGACCATCGGCGCATCGAGATGGCACTCGCCGCCGAAGCCGTCGCCGGTGTTGAGCAGTGCGACCTGCGCGGCGTGCGGCGCGAGCCGGTCGGCGTCCAGCGCGGTCTCGATGTCGCCCTCGACCACGCCGGCTCGCACCCCGGCAGCAGCCAGGTGGGCCAGGGTCCGCTCGAGCAGTGCGGTCTTGCCGGCACCGGGGGAGGACATCAGGTTCACGCAGCGCACCCCGGCCGCGTCGAGCGCCGCGCGGTTGGCATCGGCGGCCCGGTCGTTCTCGGTGAAGATCCGCTCCAGGACCACCACCCGGTCGGCGCCGGTGGCGTAGCCGGAGAGGTCCCCGACCTCGTGGTGCTCGTGGTGCTCGTGGTCATGCGGGTGCTCGTGATCGTGTTCACCGTCGTGGCGGTGGAAACGGCCCATCTCAGGTCTCCTGGGCGGTCGGGACCGTGGCTGGGGCCAGGTCGAGAGTGGTGACGAGGAGCTCCTCGCCGGTGCGGATGCTGGTCTCGCCCGACTCGCAGTCGCCGCAGGTCAGGACGAGTGCGTGGGCAAGCGTCGTGGTGGCGCCGCAGCTCGCGCAGTCCACGACCACGGGCACGTGGTCGACCTCGAGCCGAGAGCCGGCCAGCGGGGTGTCCTCGGTGACCATGCCCCAGCACCAGACCAGGGTCTCCGGTACGACCTGCCTGAGCTGGCCCACGCGCACGTGCACGGCGATCACCGACCGCCCGTCGCGAGCCCGCTCGGCGATGCCGGCTATGTGGTGGCACAGCGAGAGCTCATGCACTGCGCACGCCCCGGAGGGTCTGGGACGGCGACTCGCCGAACCGCTCGCGGTAGAGGACCGAGAACGAGCCGAGATGGTTGAAGCCCCAGCGGGTGGCGGCGTCGGTGACGGTGATGCCGTCCTCCGGCAGGGCCGCCAGCAGCGTCCGGCGTACGGCGTCCAGCCGGCGATCCCGGATGAAGGCGATCGGCGTCGTGTCGAGGTCGGCGCGGAACCCCGCCTGGATCGAGCGGGGGCTCATCTTGGCGTAGTGCGCGATGTCGTCGAGCGAGATCGGCTCGGCCAGGTGCCGCTCGATGTACTCGATCGACCGTCGCACGGCGCGGTTGCCGGACGGTCCAGGCTTGTTCCGCAACCGCTCGCTGTAGGTCGACTCCTGGACGTAGAGCAGGCTGGAGATCATCAACTCCTCCAGCGCGCCCGCGCCGACGCCCTGCCGGATCAGCGAGCCGGGGTTCATCACCTCGGCCGAGAGGATCTGCAGTGCACCGTGCCACCGCGCCGCTTCGTCAGTCGTGAGGTCGCCGACCGGGATGAACCGCACGGGCGCGTCCAGCCGACGCCCCAGCATCCGCGACAGTTGTCGCTCCAGGGCGGCCCGCTCGATGCGCACGATGTTCTGGGGTGAGCTCTTCTCCAGGTGCAGGACATACGACGTGCCGGGTGAGATCACCAGCGCCGAGAAGGGGTTGAGCGTATGCCGTGCGCCCTCGACCTCGACCGTGGCCTGGCCGGCGCTGGTCATGTGGACGGTGAAGCAGTCCGCGGAGCGGGGCACGTGCAGCTCGGTCGGCGCGGCGAAGTCGAGATAGGCCATCGACACGTCGAGGAAGGAGATCGCGTGCAGACGGCAGACGAAGGTGCCCCGGTCCGGTTCCGCGACGCTGAGCCGGCACCCGCCGAGCAGCTGCGAGGTGACCTGCTCCGCGGTCTCGAGGTCGGGGCTGTCGAGGATCGCGTGGTCCTGCAGAGCGTTGGGCACGCCCCGAGGGCGGATCCGGTCCCGCACGGGCAGCTGGGTGCGGTCGACGTTCATGAACCTCAGGCGTGACAGCCGCTCCACCACCAGCCCCTCCCGTCGCGCGGCGACCTCCGACCGCCGCCTGCCCCGGACGGCACCTTAGGACGCGGTTGCGTGATGCCACCAGGAAAATTGCGCGATCGCGATAGCCGATGCGGAATGAGGATAGTTCCGCCGGTGTGACCGAGGTTACGTTCCCGGTGTCCGCAGACGGAGGGAGCGCCATGACGGTGACGGCGGTTCGTGAGGGGACGAGCAACGAACTGCTCGAGCGACTGCAGGACCCCCAGGTCGCACAGGCGCTGGTCGCGCTGCTCGACCGGGCAGAGCTCCTGGCCGTGCTGGTCGAAGGACTGGACCAGTTCGTGGCCCGCAGCGAGGAGATCGGCGATGCGGTGATCACGGGTGTCGCCGAGCTCCGGGAGACGGTCGCCGCCAACTCGCGGCTCTCCGAGATCGAGGTGGATCTGCCACGGATCGTCGACACGGCGACGCGGCTCGCCGGCTCCGACCTGGTGGACCCGGCCGCGGTCGACCAGATCAGTCTGCTGGCCCGGGGCCTCGTGGCCGGCGGCGAGGCGTTCGCCGAACGGCCCGTCCCCGTCCAGGGGCTGCTCAGCCTCAACCGGATCCTGCGCGACCCCGACGTCCGCCGAGCGGTCAGCTTCCTGGCCACCGTCGCCAAGTCATTGGGCCAGGAGCTCGCGGCCGCCGCACCCAAGCCCCCCACCACCTGAGAAGTCCGGAGAAGGAGAGCCAGATGTCGTCTGTGCTGTGGTTCCAGGCGGGAGCCTGCTCGGGGAACACGATGTCGTTCCTCAACGCCGAGGAGCCGAACGTCGTCGACCTGATCGTCGACTTCGGGCTCGAGCTGCTGTGGCACCCCTCGCTGGGTATGGAACTCGGGGACCACGCCACCAAGATCTTCAAGGACTGTGCGAGCGGCGCCCGCCCGCTCGACATCTTCGTGCTGGAAGGGACCGTCATCCAGGGTCCCGACGGCAGCGGGTCGATGGACATGTTCGCCGAGCGCCCGATGCTCGAATGGGTACGCGAGTTGGCGGAGGCGGCCAGCATCGTGGTCGCGATCGGCGACTGCGCCTGCTGGGGCGGCATCCCGGCGATGGAGCCGAACCCGAGCGACTCCACCGGCCTGCAGTTCCACAAGCGTGAGCGTGGCGGTTTCCTGGGGCCGGACTGGCGGAGCAAGTCGGGGCTACCGGTCATCAACATCCCGGGCTGCCCGGCGCACCCGGACTGGATCACCCAGATCCTGGTCGCGCTGGCGACCGGCCGAGCCGGCGACATCGCGCTGGACGACCTGCACCGGCCGCAGACGTTCTTCAAGACCTTCACCCAGACCGGCTGCACCCGGGTCCAGTTCTTCGAGTACAAGCAGTCGACGATGGCCTTCGGCGAGGGCACCCGCACCGGCTGCCTGTTCTACGAGTTCGGCTGCCGTGGTCCGATGACCCACTCGCCGTGCAACCGGATCCTCTGGAACCGGCAGAGCTCGAAGACCCGAGCCGGGATGCCCTGCCTGGGGTGCACAGAGCCGGAGTTCCCTTTCTTCGACCTGGCCCAGGGCACCGTCTTCAAGACCCAGAAGGTCTCCGGGACCATCCCCAAGGAGGTGCCCGAGGGCGCCGACCACCTCACCTACATGGCCCACGCCGCAGCGGCTCGGATCGCGGCGCCGCAGTGGTCCAAGGAGGACATGTTCGTCGTCTGACGGACATGTCGCGGACGAAGGAGCCAGACCCAGAATGACTGCAGTGGACAGCACCGCCGACAGCGTCGACCTGTTCGTCTCCCCACTCGGCCGCGTCGAAGGTGACCTCGACGTCCGGGTGACCGTCGAGGACGGCGTGGTGACCTCGGCGTGGACCGAGGCGGCGATGTTCCGGGGGTTCGAGATCATCCTGCGCGGCAAGGACCCTCAGGCCGGGCTGGTGGTGACGCCGCGCATCTGCGGGATCTGCGGCGGCAGCCACCTCTACAAGGCCTGCTACGCGCTCGACACGGCGTGGCGCACCCACGTCCCGCAGAACGCCACCCTGATCCGCAACATCGCTCAGGCCTGCGAGACGCTCCAGTCGATCCCGCGCTACTTCTACGCGCTCTTCGCGATCGACCTGGTCAACAAGAACTACGCGTCCTCCCCGATGTACGACGAGGCGGTGCGCCGGTTCGCCCCGTACGTCGGCACGTCGTACCAGAGGGGCGTCGTGCTCTCCGGCAAGCCGGTCGAGGTCTACGCGATCTTCGGTGGGCAGTGGCCGCACAGCTCGTTCATGGTTCCCGGCGGCGTGATGAGTGCGCCGAACCTGTCCGACGTCACCCGGGCCACGGCGATCCTCAACCACTGGAAGGACAACTGGCTCGAGAAGGAGTGGCTGGGCTGCTCGATCGAGCGGTGGATGGAGGTGAAGAGCTGGGCCGACATGCAGGAGTGGGTCGAGGAGAACGAGTCCCAGCGCAACTCCGACTGCGGGTTCTTCATCCGCTACGCACTCGAGATCGGGCTCCACAAGTACGGCGCCGGCGTGGGTGAGTTCATCGCGCCCGGCACCTACTTCGAGCCGTCCCTCTACGAGAACCCGACTGTCGAGGACCGCCAGCCGGCGCTGATCGGACGCGGCGGCGTCTACGCCGGCGGCCGGCACTTCGACTACGACCAACTGCGGGTCTCGGAGGACGTGTCCCACTCGTTCTACGCGGGGTCCCGGCCCATGCACCCCTGGGAGGGTGAGACCGACCCTCTCGACCCGATCGCCTCGCGCGCGCAGGGCAAGTACTCCTGGGCCAAGTCGCCGCGCTACGACGTCCCCGACCTCGGCCGGCGGCCGCTGGAGGCCGGGCCGCTGGCCCGCCGGGTCGTCGCTTCGGCGCCGAACCCGGCCGGCCACCAGGACTCCGACCCGCTGTTCGCGGACATGATGGCGACGCTCGGGCCGAGCGTCTTCGTCCGACAGATGGCGCGGATGCACGAGGCGCCGAAGTACTTCGCGTGGGTGATGGACTGGCTCGGCCGGATCGACCTGCAGGGCAGCTTCCACACGAAGCCGGCCGAGCTGGAGTCCGGCAAGGGCTGGGGCGCCACCGAGGCGGCCCGCGGTGCGCTCCAGGACTGGATCGTGATCGAGAACGGCAAGATCGCGAACTACCAGGTGGTCACGCCGACGGCCTGGAACATCGGTCCCCGCGACAGCGAGGGCGCGGCGGGGCCGATCGAGGCGGCTCTGGTCGGGACGCCGATCAGGGACATGGAGGACCCGGTCGAGCTCGGTCACGTGGCGCGGTCCTTCGACTCCTGCCTGGTCTGCACGGTGCACGCCTACGACGGGAAGACCGGCCGGCAGCTCACCGAGTTCGTCGTCAACGGCATGGTCTGACTGGCGGCCTCGTGAGCGCACTCCCGGCACACCGCACCGTCGGCCCCGCGCCGTACGAGCTGCTGGACGACGGCTTCGTCCCGGAACCCTGCGAGCTGCTCGTGCTGGGCTGCGGCAACATCCTGCGCGGCGACGACGCGGTCGGTCCGGTGCTGGTGCGGACCCTCCTCGACGAGGGCGTGCCGGCCGGCGTGCGCGTGGTCGACGGCGGTACGGCGGGCATGGACGTCGCGTTCGGGATGAGAGGCGCGAGCCGGGTCGTGGTCGTCGATGCGTGCCGCTCCGGTGGCGAGCCCGGCACGGTCTTCCGGCTGCCCGCCGAGGTCGTCGCGGAGCTGCCGCCGGTCGAGGGGCTGCACCTGCACAACTTCCGCTGGGATCACGCGCTCGCCTTCAGCAGCTGGCTGCTCGGGCCGGGGCGGCCGACCGATGTGACGGTCTACCTCGTCGAGGCCGGCTCGTTCGAGCCGGGAGCACCGCTGACCGAGCCGGTGGCCGAGGGGATGCGCAGGGTGGCGGCCCTCCTGCGGGCCGACCATTTCCCGGCGGACGCGGAGGTCACGCTCGACGACGCGGGCTACCTTCGGCTACCGGCGGAGCTCGCCGCGCAGCGGTTCCCCGCCGATGTCTGCGTGGCCCGTCGCGAGGGCGACGAGCTGCGCCTGTTCCCGCTCCAGGACGCCGCCCACGGCGGGCTCGTGCTGAAACAGTGCAACGTGCGGGGCGACCGATCGTTGCTGCTGCACGAGGTGCTCGGGTTCGCGCCGGTCGGCGGCCGGTTCCCGGCGTTCTGGGACGATGCTGCCGGGGCGCTGAAGGTGCGGCTCGAGGAGGCGACCACCGGTGGAGACCGAGGTGCAGACCGAGGTGATCCGCGAGCGCGGCCAGTGGTCGGTCTACCTGCTGGTGATCACGCCGGAGGGGGTCGACCGGAGACTGCTGAAGACCTGCTTCACGCGGCAACAGGCGCTGCTGACGGCGGACGTCGTCCGGCGGACCGCGGCGCGGCGGCGGACCTGGCGGGGCGAGGCCGGTGACGGCCCAGATCCCGACTGAGCCGCACGGGCTGGGCGTCCTCCCGTTCCCGGAGGGGCTGCTCCTGCAGGAGACCGAGCGTCCCGAGGTCGCGGCGTACAACGACTGGGTGCTCGACCCGAGCACCGCCGACGCGGCGCACGTGCGGGCCGGACTGCCGGCCGCCCAGCAGCCGCTCGTCGACATCGTGGCCTGGACGGCGGGACTGACCGATGCGCTGCCCGCCGAGCCTAGGCCCGAGACGGCCCCCGAGGTCGCCGCCCTCGCCTGGGCCGCGCGCGCGGCCCAGGCGCTCGACGCGGGCCGGGCCGCCGAGGCCGTCGCGCTCCTCGACCGGGCCGCCGACCGGGCTCCCGCACCGCTCGCCGCGGTGCTCCAGGGCGAGGCGGCCGGGCTTCGCCAGGACCACGGGCTCGGCACCGCAGAGGAGGTCGGCGCGGCGCTCGCGGGCGCCGAGCAGGCGCTGGCAGGCACCGACCTGGCCGAGACCCGGGCCGGCCTCCTGCACCGGCTCGGCAACCTCGCCCACACCAGGGCGGCCACCGGAGCCGAGGACGCGCGCACCGAGCTGCAGGCGGCGATGCGCCACTACTACGCCGCCCTCCAGCTGGTCACCGAGCAGTCGGCACCGCTGCTGTGGGCCGGGTTGCAGCTGGACCTGGCCACCGCACACCTGGCCTCGCCGATGACCACGGCGTCCGACCAGCTCCGCCTGGGGGTGGCGACGCAGGCGTTGCGGGCCAGCCGTCGAGTCTTCGCGGAGCACGGCGAGACCGGTCGCTGGGCGGTGGCGACCGTCGACCTGGCGAACGCACTCGTCTACACCCCCTCGACCCACCAGGGCGACAACCTGGTCGAGGCCGTCGAGCTGTACGAGGAGGTGCTCGAGTCCGGCGCCCGCGACGAAGACCCGCTGGGCCGCGCCCGGTTGCTGGCCAACCAGGGCAACACCCTTGCCCACCTCGGTGCCTTCGCCGCGGCCCGTGCGAAGCTGGCAGAGGCGCGGTACCTGTTCGAGGCAGAGCTCGACCACGACGGGGTGCTCGCGGTCCGGGAGGTCCTCGACGAGATCGCCCGGGCCGAGGTCCTGGCCGCGAGTGAGCCGGAGGACGGGGACTTGGCGCGCCAGGCCGAGCAGATGGCGCGCGTGCCCCAGCCCGAGGGCTACACCTCGGGGATGGGTGTGCAGGTCCTGCCGCCCCCGAAGCCGACCGTCACGGTGCTGCCGACCCGAGCCCGGACGGAGACGCCCCGGTGAGCGCCGTACCCGTCCCGGAGCGGACCATGGAGCAGGTGGCGGCCGGACTCGACGAGGCCCTGGCTGCGGTTGCGGCGCTGCCCGCGGCGCAGCGACAGGTCGCCACCGGAGCCGTGGACCTGCTCAACGAGTTGCACCGCGAGGGACTGCGCACCGTCGTACGCCGGTTGCTCGACGACCCCCGCGGCAAGGAGCTGCTCTTCGAGCTCGTCGACGACCCGGGCGTCCACATGCTGCTCGCGATGCACGGGCTGGTTCGGGCCGACCCGGAGGCCACGGCCCGTGCGGTGCTCGACCGGATCCGACCCGGGCTGGCCTCCCACGGCGGTGGCGTAGAGCTCAGCCACCTGGCCGACGGCGTCGCCTACGTGCGGCTGCAGGGTGCGTGCAACGGCTGTTCGATGGCGGCCGTGACCATGCGCGACGGCGTCGAGGTGGCGCTGGTCGAGGGTGTGCCAGGCGTGAGTCGGGTCGAGGTCCTGCCCAACGACCCGGCGCCGACCCTCATCCCTGTCGACTCGCTCCGCGTCCGACCGGCCGAGGTCGACCGCGAGCTGGAGGAGGCGGGCTGGGCCCGCGCCGGCACCCTCGCGGACCTACCTTCCGGCGAGTTGCGCCAGGTCACGCTGGCCCCGCTGGGCGGAGCGCCGGTCGACGCGATCGTCGTCAACGTCGACGGCCAGCTGACGGCCTACGTCGACGAGTGCGCCCACCAGGGGCTGCCTCTCGGTGACGCACTGGTCGATGCCGCGGAGGGCACGTTGACCTGTCCCTGGCACGGTTTCTGCTACGACGCGACCAGTGGCGAGTGCCTGTCCATGCCCGGCGCCCAGCTGCGCTCGCTGCCGCTGCGGATCGAGGGCCGCCAGGTGTGGGTGCGGGCGGCGGGCTGACCGTGAAGGTCCAGGTCATCGCCCCCGGCTCGGTGCACACCGGGGTGCTCCCGTCCGCGCGCGCACCCGCTCCGGCCGAGCCGTCGACGTACGACGGGTGGCGGCCGCGGGCCGTCCTCGGCGCGGCAGCGCCGGGTGGCCTGGCGCTGCCGCCGGCGCAGCCGACCGCCGCGTGGATGTACGGGCCCCGGGCCGTGTGGACCGACGGTCGCATGGTCGTGGCGGCCGACACCGGCAACCATCGCGTGCTCGTGTGGCACCGGGTCCCGGACCGCGACGGCATGCCGGCCGACGTCGTCCTCGGGCAGCCCGACGAGCACAGCGAGGGACCGGCGGCCGGCGGGCGCGGCCCCGAGGCGGGGCTGTACCTGCCCACCGGGGTGCTGGTCGACCGCGGCCGGCTGGTGGTCGCGGACGCCTGGCACCACCGCGTGCTGGTGTGGGACGCGGTGCCGACCCGGACCGCGACGCCGCCCGATGCGGTGATCGGCCAACCGGACCTCGGCTCGGTCGAGCCCAACCGCGGACAGGAGCGACCCGAGGCGGCCACCTTCTACTGGCCGTTCGGCATCGCGGTCGTGGACGGCCGCTTCCTCGTCGCCGACACCGGCAACCGGCGCGTGCTCGGCTGGCGCGACGGCGTGCCTCTCGACGGCCGCCCGGCCGACCTCGTGCTCGGCCAGCCCGACCCGCACCAGCGGGAGGAGAACCGCGGCGGCCCGGTCGGCCCGGCGTCGTTTCGCTGGCCGCACGCGTTGGCCGGCACCGGCACGGGCGGGCTGCTCGTCGCCGATGCCGGCAACCACCGCGTGCTGCGCTGGGACGCGCACCCCGACCGCGACCGTCCGGCCGACGCCGTGCTCGGCCAGCCCGACCTCGAGGCCGGGACAGAGTTCCCCTACGTCTCGCAGGCGGGCCGGCTGCGCTTCCCCTACGGCCTGTCGACCGTCCGAGGTGGCATGGCCCTCGCCGACACCGCGAACAACCGGGTGGTGCTCTACGACGCGGCGACCGCGACCGGCGCCGACCGTCCGTGCGCGGTGCTCGGGCAGCGGTCGTACGACGCGAACGGCGAGAACCGCTGGGAGCAGGTCACCGCCGACAGCCTGTGCTGGCCCTACGGCGTGCACTGGCACCGGCCCGAGGCCGGGCCGGAGCTGATCGCGGTCGCCGACTCGGGCAACAACCGGGTCGTCCTGTGGGAGCGCCCGTGAGCACCCGCCACCAGCTCGTGGTCCGGGGCGTCGTCCAGGGCGTCGGATTCCGGCCTCATGCGGCCCACCTGGCCGGCCAGCTCGGCCTGGTGGGCGGCTGCCGCAACGACGCCACCTGCGTGGTCATCGACGTGGAAGGCCCGAGCGCACGCCTGGGTGAGTTCGAGCGGCGACTGGTCGCTGAGGCGCCGCCGCTCGCCCAGGTCGAGGACCTCGAGATCACCGAGCTCGAGCCGGCCGGGGCGCGCGGCTTCGAGATCCGGGAATCCTCGCGCAGCGTGGGCGTACGCACCACCGTGCCTCCCGACACCGCACCGTGCGCCGACTGCCTGCGCGAACTCGCCGACCCGGCCGACCGCCGCTACCGGCACCCGTTCGTCACCTGCACCCAGTGCGGCCCGCGGCTGACCATCACCCTCGACCTGCCGTACGACCGGCCGGCCACGACCATGGCACCGTTCCCGCTCTGCGCCGCCTGCGACCGCGAGTACGCCGACCCCGCGGACCGCCGCTTCCACGCGCAGCCGGTCTGCTGCCACGACTGCGGGCCATGCTTGACGCTGCGGACGCCGGTGGGCGACCCGGTCGCGACCGGGACCGAGCCAGTGCTCGCCGCCGCAGTCGCGGCCCTGGCCGCCGGCAGAGTGCTCGCGGTGAAGGGGCTGGGCGGGTATCACCTGGTCTGCGACGCGGCGTCACGCACGGCGGTGGCGGCCCTGCGTGAGCGCAAGAGTCGGCCGGCGCAGCCGTTCGCCGTGATGGTCGCCGACCTCGCTACGGCGAGCCGGCTCGTCGATGTCGGTGGCGCGGCCGCACTGCTCACCGATCCGGCCCGCCCGATCGTGCTGCTGCCCGTCCGCGACGACGCACCCGTCGACCCAGGCGTCGCGCCCCACCTCGACGAGCTCGGGGTCCTGCTGCCGTACACACCGCTCCATCACCTGCTGCTCGGCGACCTCGCTGCCGCCCGAGGCGGGCCCGTTGCCCTGGTCGTCACCTCCGGCAACGTCTCTGGTGAGCCGTTGTGCTTCGATGACGCAGATGCTCTGAACCGGCTCGGCGGCATCGCCGACCTGTTCCTCGGCCACGACCGCGCGATCGCCACACCGGTCGAGGACTCGGTGGTCGGCTGGTCGGAGGAGACCGGTGCGGTGCCGTTGCGTCGGTCCCGCGGCTACGCGCCCTTGCCGCTCGACGTCGCCGGGGCGACCGCTCAGGACGTGCTCGCCGCCGGCGCCGAGGTCAAGAACACCGTGGCCTTGACCCGCGCCGGCCGCGCCCACCTCTCCGCGCACGTCGGTGATCTGGCCGGGCTCGCCGGTCGCGCCGCCCATCTGGCGGCGGCCGATCAGCTCTTGCGGTTCCACCGCGCGACTCCGAGCGTCGTCGTCGCGGACCGGCATCCGGGTTACGCGTCGCGCGCGTGGGCCGCTCGTTACGCCGCCTCGCTCGGCGTACCGCTGCTGGAGGTGCAGCACCACCACGCGCACCTCGCCGCGCTCGCCGCCGAGCACGGTCTTCTCGACGAACCGCTCCTCGGGCTGGTCTTCGACGGCACCGGCTACGGCTGCGACGCGACGGTCTGGGGCGGCGAGTTGCTGCTGCTCACCGACGGCGGCACCCGCGCCGAGCGACTCGACCACCTCGGCACGGTGCGGCTGCCGGGCGGCGACGAGGGAGTCCGCAACCCGGTCCGGACGGCGGCCCTGGCGCTCCTCGACGCCGGGGTCGCGTGGGAGGGCACCCCGGTCGACGACGAGCTCACGCCCGTCGAGCGGTCCTTCCTCACCCGGGCCCATGAGACCGGCCTAGGAGTCGTCCCGACCTCGAGCGCGGGACGACTCATCGACGCCGTCGCCTCGGTGCTCGACGTCCGGCACCGGGTGACCTACGAGGCGCAGGCCGCGATCGAGCTCGAGGCGGTCGCCCGCCGATGGCGGCGCCGCCACCCGGACGTCGCGCCGGTCGGGCTTCCGTTCGACGACCTCGAGCCTGCGCCGCTGCTCGCCACCTTGGTCGAGCTGTTGCCCGTCCACGACCAGGGGTTGCTCGCCTGGTCCTTCCACGTCGCGCTCGCGCGCGGCGCTGCCGACGCGGCCGCACGGACCGCGCCGCCGGGGGGACCGACCGTCGGCCTCTCCGGTGGTGTCTTCGTGAACCGACTGTTGCTCGAGCTCACGGCCGATCGGCTGCGCGAGCATGGGCTGCGGCCGCTCACCCACCGCCGCGTGCCGGCCAACGACGGAGGGCTGGCGCTCGGCCAGGCCGCCGTCGGGGCGCGGTCGGTGCTGACCTCTGCCGGAACCGTGTCCTGACGAACTGCTGACGAGGAGATCGACCATGTGTCTAGCCGTACCGGGCCGGGTGTTGTCCGTCCACGACGAGGCGGGCACCGTCATGGCCGACGTCGATTTCGGCGGCGCGAGGAAGAAGGTCTGCCTGGCCTACATCCCCGATATCGAGGTGGGGGAGTACGTCATCGTGCATGTCGGCTTCGCGATCCAGCGGCTCGACGAGGCCTCCGCGCTCGAGACGCTGGCGACCTTCGAGCGGCTCGGCATCCTGGAGGAGGAGTTCGGCGACGGGTTCGAGCTCGCCGCGCGTCAGGCGGGAGTGCAGCCGTGAAGTACCTCGACGAGTTCAGCGACCCGGACCTCGCTGCCAAGCTCTTCGACCAGATCCACGCCACGGTGACGCGTCCGTGGGCCCTCATGGAGGTCTGTGGCGGGCAGACGCACTCGATCATCCGGCACGGGATAGACCAGCTGCTGCCGGAGGGGCTGGAGATGATCCACGGACCGGGATGTCCGGTCTGCGTGACGCCGCTGGAGACCATCGACCGCGCGCTGGCCATCGCCCGCCGCCCCGAGGTCATCTTCTGCTCCTTCGGCGACATGCTCCGGGTGCCGGGTAGCAGCGACGACCTGTTCACCGTCAAGAGCGAGGGTGGCGATGTCCGGGTCGTCTACTCCCCGCTCGACGCGCTGCAGATCGCCGTCGACAACCTCGACGCGGAGGTCGTCTTCTTCGGCATCGGCTTCGAGACCACGGCGCCGGCGAACGCGATGACCGTCCTCGAGGCACGGCGTCGCGCCATTCCCAACTTCTCCCTCCTGGTCTCCCACGTGCGGGTCCCACCGGCGATCGCCGCGATCATGGAGTCCCCGAGCTGCCGCGTGCAGGGCTTCCTCGCGGCCGGCCACGTCTGCAGCGTGATGGGCACCGGCGAGTACCCCGCGCTGGCCGCGCGGTACGGCGTTCCGATCGTCGTCACCGGCTTCGAGCCTCTCGACATCCTCGAGGGCATCCGGCGGACGGTGCTCCAGCTGGAGTCCGGCCGAGCCGAGGTCGAGAACGCCTACCAGCGCGCCGTCCCCGACGCCGGCAATCCGACCGCCATCGCGGTGCTGCGGCAGGTCTTCGAGGTCACCGATCGCGCGTGGCGGGGGATCGGGATGATCCCGGAGAGCGGGTGGCGGCTCGCCTCGGCGTACGCCGACCTCGACGCGGAGCTGCGGTTCGCCGTGACCGGCATCCGCACCGCCGAGTCACCGCTGTGCCGCTCCGGCGAGGTGCTCCAGGGGCTGATCAAGCCGCACGAGTGCCCGGCGTTCGGCAAGGAGTGCACGCCGCGGCACCCGCTCGGCGCCACCATGGTCTCCTCCGAAGGTGCCTGCGCGGCCTATCACGCCTACCGCCGGCTCGAGCTCGTGGAGGTCTCGTGAGCGAGGAGCTGGACTTCGAGGGCTGGAGCTGCCCGCTCCCGCTCCGCAACACCCCGACAGTGGTGATGGGGCACGGCGGAGGAGGTGCGATGTCGGCCGAGCTCGTCGAGTCGCTCTTCCTTCCGGCGTACGGCGGTGCCGCGCGCGCCGAGCTCGGCGACTCCGCCGTGCTGCCGCGGCCGGCCGGCCGGCTGGCATTCTCCACCGACAGCTACGTCGTCAAGCCGATGTTCTTCCCCGGCGGGTGCATCGGTGACCTCGCCGTCAACGGCACCGTCAACGACCTGGCCATGTCAGGCGCACAACCGCTCTACCTGTCCACGGCGTTCGTCATCGCCGAGGGCACCGCGATGGCCGACCTCGCGCGCGTGGCCACGGCGATGGGCAAAGCCGCGGAACAGGCCGGCGTCCAGCTGGTCACCGGTGACACGAAGGTCGTCGATCACGGCAGCGGCGACGGCATCTACGTCAACACCGCCGGCATCGGGGTGGTCCCCGACGGTCTCCACATCGGACCGGACCGGGCCTGGCCCGGTGACGTCGTGATCGTCAGCGGCGACCTCGGAGTGCACGGCGTCGCCGTCATGAGCCGCCGGGAGGGACTGGAGTTCGACACGACGATCGAGAGCGACACCGCGCCGCTCCACGGGCTGGTCGCCGACGTGCTCGCGACTGGTGCTGAGGTGCACGTGCTCCGTGACCCGACCCGAGGGGGCCTCGCCGCCACGCTGAACGAGGTGGCTGCCGCCTCGCAGGTCGGCATCGTCGTGCGTGAGCGCGACCTGCCGATCCCAGCCGATGTGCGGGATGCGTGCGGACTGCTCGGCCTCGACCCCCTCCAAGTGGCCAACGAGGGCAAGGTCGTCGCAGTCGTGCCACAAGACGACGCCGACGGGGTGCTCGACGCCATGCGCCGCCACCCTGCGGGTCGAGGCGCCCAGGCGATCGGGACGTGCGTGGCCGAGCACCAATGCACCGTCGTGCTGCGTACGGGCCTGGGCGCGACCCGCGTGCTCGACCTGCCGATCGGCGAGCAGCTTCCTCGCATCTGCTGACTCGAAGGCTCCCGCACCGGGCCGACGGTGTTCGAACAACCAGCAGAGCCGCAGTCATGCTCTGACGCGCTCACGTCCTAGTTGCGGCAGGCTTTGGCTGCGGCCGAGCCCGCCTGGGCGCGGTCCTTCTTCGCGTCCCTGAGCTGATCCTTCTTGTTCGACAGCGTGTTCTTCTTGCTGTCGCGCTGCTTGGTGAGGCTGCGTGCCTTGCCCGTGTTGCCCGCCTGCTCGGCCGCCCTGATGTCCTTGTTCAGCTGCTTGATCTGCTTGTTGAGGGCGCCGACCTTGCGCTGGATCGTGCGGACCTTCGCAACCGCCTTCTCGAACTTCGCCTGGGCCTTGGCGCACTTGCGCGATACGTCCACGACCTCGCGCGTGTAGGTGATGGTCGCGGTCGAGCCGAAGAAGCCCTTGCTGGTCGCAGCCATCTGCGGGCAGATCTCGGTCACCACCGAGGGGCTGCCGCCCTGGCCGTAGGAGAAGTCACCGATCTGGGTCTGATGGCTGCCCCCCACCGGCGGGAACGCCAGACCGTTGAGACTGGCCCCGTCGTCGTACGGCGCGGCGCCGATCGGCTCCGACCGGGGCGTCCCGACGAAGTCGACGGTGACCTTGTCCGGTGTCCAACCGGCGATGTCGTTGAACGAGACGAACGTGCCGACCGCGCAGTAGTAGCTGGTGCCGCCGCCGTCGATCGGTGTCTCCTTCGTCTTGTACTCGACCCTGAGCGGCGCCGTCACCTCCTTGACCTCGGTCGTCGCCGCGGCAGGCCCGGCCGGGGCGAGCACCACCAGGAGCGACGCGGCGAACGGAATCGCTGCAATCGCAACCAGGCGCTTGGTCCACGTCGTCTTCATGGCTGGAGCTTGTATCAAGGCTTCCTTGTCCGGCGCAACGCTCCGGGGGGCATCGCGCGGCAGTGACCGATTGTGCTACAAGCTCCCTCGTCGGCTCTTCGGGCTGGGTGTGCGGCTCGCGACGAACCTGAGCCTGGTCCACCGATTGGCGGCGTAGCGAGCGTCACCAGTCGGGTGTGCTGGCAAGGCGCGGGAGCGCAGTCGTACTGGGTCGTCCAAACGAGCGACCGCAACGCCGCCAGCGCGAATGGTGGCGCGTAGTAGCCGGGAATCGGTGGATCCAGGCTAAGAGCCGGCGCCGGAGATGTGGCCTGCCCATGCCTCCTCGGCCTGCTCGAGGCTCATCTCGCTGACGCGCGCGGCCGGGAGGTGCACGACGTAGAGCAGGGCGTCGGTCAACCATTGCGGGACCGGCTCGGGCTTCGTTGGTTCGGGGGTCGCGGTCAGGTCGCGTGCCTGCTTGGCGAAGAGTTGGAGGATCTGGGTGAGCGCCTTGGTCTTGGGTGAGGTTCCGGCTGCGGTGACGCGGCGTTGGATCTCTGCGTAGACCTCGCTGTCCTTGCGGTATCCGACCGCCCAGACTTCGGCGACCTCGACCAGGAAGTCTCCGGCCTCGTCCTGTACCACTCGCCAGACGATGCGCCAGTCGCGGTCACCGACGGTGATCTTGCGGTAGCCGATCAGACCTCCCAACAGGGGGTCGCCAGCCTGGGGGTCGCGCTCGAGCTGGAGCATCTTCTTCAGTGCCCAGCGCACGATCTGTGGATCGGCCTTGAACAGGAGCTGCAGGTCTCCGACCGCATCATCGGTCAGGCGTACGACGCACCCTGGGACGGCCGGATGCTTCGCCTTCTCACCCACGGGTCACCGCCCGGCCGGGCCGGTGCGGGGGGAGCGGCGTCACTCGCGGCCGGCGGCGAGGTCCGCGTCGAGCTCGGCCTCGAGCTCGGCTCGGTCGAACCCGAACGCCGCGATCGCATCATCGACATCGATGCGGCTGCCGGTGTCGGAGAGTTCACGCGCGAGGATGAGCGCAGCGGCGAAGAGGTCGGCTCGGACCCGGTGGAGCTCATCGAAGTGCTCAACCGAAATGACCGCGGCCACGGGGCGGCCGTGGCGCTCGACGATGATGTCCTCACCCAGTTCGGCGTCCTTGACCAGGCCCGCGACCCCGCGCCCGGAGGCCGCCGTCACGGACATGGTCCGTTCGGGATGCTGGTCGGCGAAGGCAGTCACACCAATAACTGTACAGAAAACTGTATAGAAGACAACTGGAGCGGACGTGCTGCACGGATCTTCGTTGCTCGTCGTTCGGGCCGCCCGTCCGGGTGATTACGAGTGCACTCCGCCCATTTCGCGTCGCGGCAGGCGATGCGCTGGTTAACGTCCCGTTGACTGCGGTCGGCTGCCGTTGATCATCGGGTGACGCTATTTCTGATGTGCCATTTGGGGGCGTCAAGCTTCGAGCCGAGTACCCACGAAGAGCGCGCACACCACGTCTGACCTGCGAAAACACCGGGTAGGCCCTGTCGGGCTCGAACCGACGACCAGCGGATTAACAGTCCGACGCTCTACCAACTGAGCTAAGGGCCCGGGAGTCGTCAGGGTAATGGCTGGGGGCGCGGGCCGGACAACCGCCACCGGTCTCAGGTGCGCTCGGTGAGCGCGATGACGACCAGGACGGTGCGGGCCACGCCGACGATGGGGCCGAACGGCAGGGCGAAGCCGATCCAGAAGACGAACTCGACTGGCAGCAGGGCGAGCGCCAGCCAGAGCCCGATGGTGTCGCCGCGCCAGAGCAGTACGGCGAGCGCGACCTCGGCAGCGCACACGGCGACGAAGCCCAGCAGGAGCGGGACGGTCGTCGGGACGCCCCAGGACTCGAACGGCCCGTCGCCGTAGGTCGGGAAGCCGAGGAAGGTCCAAACCTGCGAGTGGCGCGCGAAGTACCACGCGCCGTACGCCGCAGGGAGGCCGAAACCCGGTCCGAGGAACAGGGAGCAGGCCGCGGCGGCCTTGGTCATGACGGCCGCGCGGGCCCGGATCGCCAGAGTGCGTAGCCGAGGGCCGCGAACAGCAGCATCCAGCAGGTGATGGCCAACCGCGCCAGCACGAACGGACCCATGATGGCCGGCGTCATCGGGATGAAGACGAAGATGCCGGCGACCAGCACAATGTTGCGGCGCCATCCGGCCCAGCGCCCACCGCGGCGTACGGCGATGCCGGCCAGGATCAGGCCGATACCCGCCGCGATGCTCGAGACGCCGTACAGCGTGTCCAAGGTGCCGGTCATGTCGCCCGGGTACGTCGAGTCCCGGGCGCCGATGGCCAGCAGTTCGGTCACGGTCAGGAGCGCCATCCCGGCTAGCGAGAGCCAGGCGCCCCATCGCGCGAATCCGCCAGGTGCCATCACACCGGCGGCGGCCAGGCTGGCGAGCCCCGCGATCAGGCCGAGGTGCTGCACGACGAACCAGAACTGGATGCCGGTGAACCCGTCGGCCGTGAGCGGGTAGCTGTACATGTCATCGGAGACCTGCGCGGGGTAGACCGCCAGGAAGAGGCCGCTGGCCGCACCGAGGAGCCCCGCCACCAGACAGATGAGGCCCGCCCGGGCAACCCACGGCGGAGCGGTAGTCGTAGGCGAGGTGTCCGCTTGCAGGTTCGTCATCGTGATGCTCCTTTGCCCCGTGCGTCGACACGCTGGACGAGATATCGGATTTATTCAGGTAACCTGAATACTCTCGACCACGGATGAAGTCAATGGACCAACGAGCCAATACGGTCGCGATGCTCGGGCAGGCTTACAGCCTGCTCGGCTTCCGCATCGTCGACGGCGTCGTGGGTGCGGGCTTTCCTCAAAAGCCCAAGCATTCGGCCGTCTTCGCGCAGATCTCACTCGAGGGGTCGCGGCTGACCGAGCTGGCCCAGAAGGCGAACATGACCCCCCAGTCGATGGCCGAGATCGTCGACGAGCTCGTGGAGCTGGGCTACGTCGTACGCCGTCCCGACCCGGCCGACCGGCGCGCCAAGCTCATCGTGCTCACCCGTCGGGGCCGCGCGGCGGTGGACGCCGGACGGGCGACCATCGAGGGCATCGAGGAGCGGGTGACCGAGCTCCTCGGCGAGCGCGGCCATCGCGACCTGCGCCGACTGCTCACCAAGCTGCTCGACGCAGGCCCCGACCAGTAGGTGTTCTCAGCGAGTGCCGTGCAGCTCGCGATGCAGTCGCTCCATCCGGGCGTCGAGCGCCTCGGCGGTGTCGGCGGCCTGCTTCAGCTCACCGACGAGCTCGGCCGGGACATTGCCGTCGTACTTGTAGTGGATCTTGTGCTCGAGGCTGGCCCAGAAGTCCATCGCGATGGTGCGGAACTGCACCTCGACCGGGATGTCGATGCAGCCGGTCGAGAGGAAGACCGGGATCTCGATGATCGCGTGCAGGCTCTTGTAGCCGTTCGGCTTCGGCTCGGCGATGAAGTCCTTCACCGTGCGGACCGATACGTCCTCCTGCTGGGTGAGCAGGTCGAAGATCAGATAGGCGTCCTTGACGAAGCTGCACGTGACCCGGACCCCCGCGATGTCGCTGATGTGCTCGCGGATGCTGGGCAGGTCGAGCGGGATCCCCTTCCGGGTGACCTTGGCGAGGATGCTGTCGGCGGTCTTGACCCGGCTGGTGACGTGCTCGATCGGGTTGTAGTCGTGCATGTGCCGGAACTCGTCGCTGAGGATCGACACCTTCGTCTCGATCTCGCGCAACCCGAACTCGTACTCCAGCAAGAACCGCTGCAGCTCGTTCTGGATGCGGCGTACGTCGTCGGGCGCCAGCGTGATCGGTGGCTGCGGTGGTGAGGGATCCGGCAGCGGAGCAGGGACGTTCGAGGGTGGCTCAGCGATCGTCATGGCACGACCAACGTACGTCGCGGGTCTGTGCCGGCGCTGTGCCGGCCCTGTGCCGGGCTTCGCGTGCGCTCCCCTCAGAAGCGGACCGTCGGCATCTCGCCGCCATCGACGAGGATGGTCTCGCCGGTGACGGCGCCGCTGAGCGGCGAGGCCATGAAGACGACGATGTTGGCGACATCCTCGGACTCGATGCGGCGGCCGATCACCAGCTCGGCGAGTGCGAGGCGATCCATCTCCTCGTAGGAGATCCCCTCGCGCTCGGCACGCTGTGCAAGTGCCTCGGAGCGTGCCTCGGCCCGACTCTTGCCGCCGGTCCGGGTGTGGCCCTCGGTCCACACGATGCCGGGCTCGACCAGGTTGACGGTGATGCCGTCGCGACCGAGGAGCCAGGCCAGGCGCTTGGTGAGGTTGATCAGGCCCGGCTGGGTGGCGCCCTTGGCCCAGCCCACCTCGTGCACCTTGCGTGCCGAGCTGCCGCCGATGTTGATGATCCGCCCCCAGCCGTTGGCCTGCATGATCGGTGCCACCAGACGGGTGAGTCGGATCGGGGCGAAGAGTTTGAGGTCCATCTTCTCCTGCCAGTCCTCGTCGCGCAGGTCGAAGAACCCGACGTCGTGGGTGATCAGGTCGGCATTGTTGATCGCGATGTCTACGGTCCCGAACTCCTCGACCGTCGCCTGCACGAACCGCTCGAGGTCCGCAGCGACCATGACGTCGGCGATCACCGGGAGCACGCGGACGCCGGTCTCGCTCTCGATGCTCTCGGCGGTGGCTTCGAGGATGTCTGGAGTGCGGCCGCAGATCGCGACCCGGACGCCCTCCCGGGCGAGGCCGAGCGCGATCGCCCGGCCGATCCCCTGACTGCCGCCGGTCACCATGGCGACCTTGTCCTTCATGCCAAGATCCACTGCGATCCTCCACCCTTGTGAGAACTCGGGGCACTTGGCCCGTCGTCGAGACTTGCTCTGGTCCAAGTCGGTCTAGGTACGACGCTCCAGCTTGACCAGCCGTCCGCCGATCAGGAACTCGCTGACGTAGAGATTGCCTGCCGAGTCAGACGCGAGCCCGTGCGGGCTGTTGAACCGCCCCGGCTGCAACGCCGCCGGGCGAACCGGACGGTGCTCGTGGTCGAGCTGGTTGGGGAACCCCGGCCGCCCGGCCGCATCGTCGTCACTGCCGAGGTGACCGAGCAGTGCGTCGTCCTCATCGAGCACGGTGAGCCGCGACTCCAGGTCGGCGACGACGAGCAGCCCGCCGACGACGGTGAACGCGCTCGGCCGCCGGAAGTACGACGCGTCGCCGACGACGCGCTTGAACCGGCCGGCGAGGTCGAAGACCTGCAACCGCTGGTTCACGCGGTCGGAGACGTACAGCTCGGGAGCATCGTGGCGGCGATCGATCCACACCGCGTGGGGGCAGTCGAACCGGCCGGCGCCTTCGAGTCCGGTGAGCGACATGACGTAGCTGCCGTCGCTTCGGAACCGGTGCACGAGATTCTCGCCGTACCCGTCCGCGACCCACACGTCGCCGGTGCCGTCGTCCGCATCGTCCACCGCGATACCCGTCGGTCGGTAGCGACCCGTTCGATAGGCGTCGAGGGCCGGCGCGGTGAGGGTCATGAGTCGCTCGCCGGTCAGGGAGAGCAGCACTGCGGCTGGGGGAGCAGACCCGTCGTGGTTGGCGTACTCCCCGTGCGCGTCTCGCTCCCTTCGCGCGCCGTTGTCGGCGATCCAGAGGACCTCCTGACCCTGCCAGCGTGAGGCCAGTAGCCCGTGACCCTGAGTGACACCGGTGTCGAAGGTGGTGCGGACCGACCCGTCCTGACCGAGGACGTAGGCGTCGGTGCGGTCGTGGCCCACTACCACGACGTCGCCCGAGGCGGTGACCGCGATGCCTGAATGGATCCACGCGGTGGACTCGTGCTCCGTCCGGGCGCCGAGCCACTGGTTCCAGGGCTCGGTCCATGCGTACGCCGGCCCGCCGTCGATCTGCAGCGTCGTCGCCGGGCCGGACTGCTGCGCCGTCACGCGGCGCGCTTGGCGATCTCGCCGTGCGGGTCCAGGACGTACTTCGTCGAGGCACCCTGGTCGAAGGCGCGGTAGCCCTCCGGTGCCTCGTCGAGGCTGATCGGCGTGGCGTTGACCGCCTTCGCGATCTGCACCCGGTCATGCAGGATCGCCGAGGCCAGTTGCCGGTGGTACTTCATCACTGGGCACTGGCCGGTCGTGAACGCGAGGCTCTTGGCCCAGCCGAGACCGAGGCGCACCTTGAGCGCGCCCGTGGTGGCATCGGCGTCGACCCCGCCCGGGTCGTCGGTGACGTAGAGGCCGGGGATGCCGAGACTGCCGCCGGCGCGGGTGATGGCCATCAGTGAGTTGAGGACCGTCGCCGGGGCCTCGATGTCCGCGTCCGCCCCGTGGCCGCGCGCCTCGAAGCCGACGCAGTCGACGGCGGCGTCGACCTCGGGTACGCCGAGCAGTTCCTCGAGCTTCCCGGCGAGGTCCTCGGTGCGGAGGTCGACCGTCTCGCAGCCGAAGCTGCGCGCCTGCTCGAGACGGTCGGGCACGAGGTCGCCCACCACGACGACGGCGGCGCCGAGTAGCTGCGCCGACGCAGCCGCGGCAAGCCCGACCGGACCGGCGCCGGCGACGTACACCGTGCTGCCCACCTCGACGCCGGCCGTGACCGCACCGTGGAAGCCGGTCGGGAAGATGTCGGAGAGCATCGTCAGGTCGAGAAGCTTGTCGAGCGCCTGGTCGCGGTCGGGGAAGCGCAGCAGGTTCCAGTCGGCATACGGCACCATGACGTACTCCGCCTGGCCGCCGACCCAGCCGCCCATGTCGACGTACCCGTAGGCGGCGCCCGGGCGCGCGGGGTTGACGTTGAGGCAGACACCGGTGAGCCGGGCCTTGCAGTTGCGGCAACGACCGCAGGCGATGTTGAACGGCACCGAGACGATGTCTCCGACCTTGACGAACTCGACGTCGGAGCCGGTCTCGATCACCTCGCCCGTGATCTCGTGCCCCAACACGAGTCCGGCGGGCGCCGTAGTGCGGCCACGGACCATGTGCTGGTCGCTCCCGCAGATGTTGGAGGCGAGCACCTTGAGGATCACGCCGTGCTGGCACTGGCGCCCGACATTGGCCGGGTTGACTCCGGGGCCGTCGCGCAGCTCCAGCGCCGGATAGTCCAGCGTCTGCACCTCGACCTGTTGCGGACCGAGGTACACGACCCCGCGATTGCCGCCCATGGCTCTCCCTTCACCCGTCGACCATACAAGTGTGCACACAGGTATACAACACCTGATCGTGCACGTCGACCCCGAGAGGCAAGACGGAGGCGGGCCGCGTTTAGTGCAAGGAGAAGATGCCGGCCGTCGTCTCGTCGAAGATGGCCAGTCGGATGTCGCGCGCCTTGGCGAAGTGCTTGGTCGCGATCTCCTGGGCGAGGTCGCCGTCGCGGGCCTCGATGGCATCGACGAGCTCTTCGTGCTCGCCGCGTGCCTCGGCCCAGCGGCCCGCCACGGCGAGCGTGGTCTCGGGGTAGCGGGCCAGGTGGAGGTTGAGTCGCTCGAGTAGATCGATGAGCGACTCGTTGTGGGTGGCCCGCCAGATGGAGGCGTGGAAGCCGAGATTCGCCTCGACCAGTCCGTGGGAGTCGGCCTTCACACTGTCGCCGTGCTCGAGCCATTTGCGCATCGTCCGCAAGTCATAGGCCGTCCTGCGGTCGGCGGCGGTGCGACCGGCGAACCCCTCGAGGACGAGCCGGGTGTCGTAGATGTCGAGGATGTCCTCAGGGCTGCGCTCCTTGACCACCATGCCCCGATCGGTGCGGTCGATGAGGCCGTCCTGCTGGAGTCGGCGCAGCGCCTCGCGCACCGGCGTCCGGCTCACCCCACACCACTCTGCGAGGTTGCTCTCGACCAGCTGCTGCCCGGGCGGGAATTCGCCCTTGATGATGGCTGACTTGAGCATCTCGTAGGGGTCGCCCGCGGCTCGCGCCTGGCGTCCTACGGCTTCGGCCTTCGGCTTCGTCACGATCCACTCTCCGACGGTCGTCCCTCGATGTGGGCAACAGTATGCACGACGGGCGCGCGCGGCCCGACCGATCGAGATCGCCACCACTTCGCGTCGAGTGCACACGGCGGTGCCCTGTCGTATCCCAAAAAGTTAGGCTAGACGGAATCTCGAGTTCTCGTTACCGTATTTCACGTGGCAGCCCGCGCGTTCGACCGTTCGGAGCGGCCCTCGCAGGCGGTCGAGGACTACGTGAAGGCGATCTATGCCCTCGGCGAGCGAGGCGGTCAGGTCACCAGCAGCATGCTCGTCAACGAACTCGGCGTCCGGCCCTCGTCGGTGTCGGCGATGCTGGCCCGGCTCCGCGATCTCGACCTGGTCAGCCACCGCCCATACTCCGCGGTCTCGCTCAGCCCGTCGGGCGTCGACCTGGCCCTACGGGTGATCCGGCGGCGCCGGCTCATCGAGGCCTTCCTCGTCGACACGCTCGACTACGCCTGGCACGAGGTCGAGCACGAGGCAGAAGTGCTCAGCCGCGCCGCTTCAGACTCACTCATCGACCGGATCTCCGAGCGGCTCGGACACCCGGTGGTCGATCCGCACGGTGACCCGATCCCCGACCTGGACGGCCATATCCACGCGACGCGCGCGGAGGTGCTCTCCACTCTCGAGGTCGGTGCGTTGGGCCGGCTGGCTCGGGTGTGGAACGGCGACCCCGAGGTGCTCCGCTACCTCGACGGCTGTGGCATCCAGCTCGGCGACCGGATCGAGGTGTTGCGCCGGGAACCGTACGGCGGCCTGATCGTGATCCGCGTCGGTGAGCCGAAGGACGGACGGATCCAGGCCTTCGGTAACGGCCTGGCCGAGATGCTCTCCGTGGAGCTGGACCCGTGAGTGACTCAGCAGTCGTGCTGATGGTCCTCGGGCTCGTGGGGCTGATGGAGTTCGGCTGCCTGTGGTTCTCTGCGCGCTACGTCCGGACGGCGCACGATCTCAGCGTGCTCGAGCGCACCCTGAGTGCCGGTCACCAGCACCGGCTACAACTGTGGTGGCGGTTCGCTCCTCTGGGCGTCACGCTCTCCGCAGTCTGTCTGGTCGCCGGCCTGGTCGTCGCCCTCGGCTCCCTGCCCGTATGACCGCGCCTCAAGCATGACCGCGCCCCTCGCGGGCGCAACCCTGACCGACGTACGGCTCCGCGGCCGGTGGCCGACCGCGCTGCTGGTCTTCGGGCCCGCGTTCGTCACCTCCGTGGCGTACGTCGACCCGGGGAACTTCGCCACGAACTTCGCCGCGGGTGCGCAGTACGGCTACCTGTTGGTGTGGGTCATCGTCATGTCGAACCTGATGGCCATGGTGGTGCAGTACCTGTCTTCGAAGCTCGGCCTGGCGACCGGCCGGAGCCTCCCCGAGATGTGCCGGGCGCGACTCGGGCGACGGACGAACCTGCTGTTGTGGGTGCAGGCCGAGGCGGTGGCGATCGCGACCGACCTGGCGGAGTTCGTCGGTGCGGCGCTGGCCCTCAACATGATCTTCGGCATCCCGCCGCTGCAGGCCGGCCTGATCACCGCGGTCGTCGCCTTCGGCATCCTCGCGCTCGAGCAGCGTGGCTATCGCCGCTTCGAGCTGGCGATCATCGGCCTGCTCGCCGTCCTCGCGGCGGGCTTCGTCTATCTCGTGGTGGTGTCCGGTCGGCAGGACTACGACGCCCTGGCCGCGGGGCTGGTGCCGCACTTGGACGGGGTGGGCAGTCTGGGCCTGACCGTCGGCATCATCGGTGCGACAGTGATGCCGCACGCGATCTACCTGCACTCGGCGCTGCCGATCAACCGGATCCAGGCGGTAGACGCGCACGAGCGGCAGTTGTTGCTGCGCTACAACAAGTGGGACTGCGTGATCGGGCTCGGTGCCGCGGGTTTGATCAACCTCTCGATGCTGTGCGTGGCCGCGGTGGTGCTCCATGGTGGCGATGGCACCGAGACCGGCGACCTGTCGGAGGTGCACGCATTGCTCGGTGTGCTGATCGGTCCCGGAGCCGCGCTGGCGTTCGCGGTGGCCTTGCTCGCCTCCGGTTTCTCGTCCTCGAGCGTGGGGACCTACGCCGGCCAGGTGGTGATGGCCGGATTCACGGGCTGGCGGATCCCGCTGATGTTGCGGCGGCTGCTCACTATGCTCCCGGCCTTGGTGGTCCTCGGCCTCGAAGTCAGTCCGAGCCAGGCGCTGGTCTACTCGCAGATCGTGCTCTCCTTCGGCATCACCTTCGCGCTCGTGCCGCTGGTGCTGTTCACGCGCGACGCCCGGCTCATGGGCGAGATGGTCAACGCGCGTCGCACGACGGTGGTGGCGGTGTTGATCACGTTGGTGATCTCGACCCTCAACGTGGTCCTGATCGGCGCCGCGGTGACCGGGGCCTGAGGGTGGTGGTACGCTCGGTATGCAGTCGCACGCACATGCATGCTCGATCGTTGGGGCGACTGGCGCTGTCAATGGAGCGAAGGGACGTCAGGGTGAGCACAGCCAGCCAGCTGCGGCCCTTCGCGCTCGTCGCCGGCTGGGAGCAGCTCCCCGACGACATCGTGCACCTCGACGTCGCCGACGTCGCGGTCGATGCCGACGACAACGTCTTCGTGCTGGCCCGCAAGGAGCCTGCGGTCATCGTCTACGACGCCGACGGTCGGTTTCTCCGGACCTGGGGCGCGCAGGTGCTGAGCAACCGGCCGCACGCGATCACGATCTCTCCCGAGGGGACCGTCTACGTCGTCGACGAGGGGAGCCACGTCGTACGCCTGTTCAGCCCGGAGGGCGGGGAGCGCGGACTGATCGGGACGCCCGGAGCGGCGTCGGAGACAGGCGTCGACAGCTCCAATCCCAGCCTCTACCACCGGATTCAGAGCATCGAGCGCGGCGCCGGGCCGTTCAACCGACCGACCAAGGTCGCCTTCGCGCCCTCCGGGGACATCTATGTCTCCGACGGCTACGGCAACGCGCGCATCCACCAGTTCACCGGCGACGGCGTGCTCCTGAGGTCGTGGGGCGAGCCGGGTTCAGGGCCGGGCGAGTTCAACCTGCCGCACTGTGTGAGCGTGCTCAGTGATGGTCGCGTGCTGGTCTCCGACCGCGAGAACGACCGGCTGCAGGTCTTCACACCCGAGGGCGGTTTCATCGAGGAGTGGCCCGGGCTGCAGCGACCGACCGCGACCACCATCGGCCCGGACGGCCTGGTCTACGTCTTGGAGAGTGGGTTGTGGAAGGGCGACGTCTCGATCGCCCGCGGGACGATGGAGGAGGACCTGGCGCCGCGGGTGAGCATCTTCGACGACCGCGGCACGCTCCTCGAGCGGTGGGGCAATGTGGGCGACGACCCATGTCGCCCGGGCAACCTGGTGGCGCCTCACGGGCTGTGCATCGACTCGCGTCATCACCTCTACATCGCCGAGGTCACACACACCTCGCGGAGTCGACGTGGCCGTGATGCCGACGACGGCCACACCCTTCAGAAGTTCGCGCGCGTGTCATGATGCCGCGATGAGCGAGCGTCTCCCGCCGCCCAGGACGCTCGGGCCCGACTCCGAATTGCCCCTTCAGTACCCCCTCTCGGCACTCGAGTCCGACGAGGCGTGGTACGTCGTGGTCCAGGGCCGCGCCGAGGACTGGCTGGCTCGGTTCGAGAAGGGTCCGGGCTTCGATGCGCGCGAGTGGGCCACCGCCATGGCACACACCTTCAACACCCGCCTGCTGGCGCAGATCGAGGCGCCCGACTGACCTGTCCCGTTCATCCGCCAGCGACGGTATACAACGGCATGCCGCCGAGGTACGATGCGGTGACGCGCGACACCGTGGACGCATCCGAGACCGGCTCGGCCCACCGTCGCGGCGAGGCTTTGGAGGCGCAGGCCAGATGTCGGTGCAGACCCGTGAGCAGAGCGAGACACGGCGGCAGAAGCTGGACGACGTGCTCGTCGTGGACACCGACGTCCACGTCTACGAACTGCCGAAGGACCTCATCGACTACATCGACATGCCCTGGCAGGTCGCGCTGGAGCAGGTGAAGGACCGGTCGGGCAACTTCATCCCGGCGTTCGCGCCCGGCGCCAGCGGCTTCAGCTTCGGCCCGATCTGGCCCACGAGCCACGAGTCGGATCGCATCGTCCGGACGCCGGAGGCCATGCGCGAGGAGTTGACGAACATCAACGTCGACATCGGCATCCTGTTCCCCAACAACCTCCTCAAGCTCCCGACGCTGACCGACGACGAGTACGCCGCGGCGCTGACAAGGGCGTACAACGCCTGGCTGGCCGACACGTGGTGCCTGCCCGACCAGGGGCTGCTCGGGGTGCTGTGCGCCTGCCCGCACGCGCCCGATGACACCGCGGCCGAGATCCGGAAGTACGCCAAGCATCCGGGGATGGTCGGGGTTTACCTGCCTAGCGCCGCGGTCGACCCACTGTGGGGGAGTCGGAAGTACGACCCGATCTACGAGGCCTGCGAGGAGGCCGACTTCGCGGTGCTGTTGCACAGTGTCGGCATCGTGCACCCGGCGTACCCGTTCAACACCCACGGGTTCACCAGCGGGTTCGCGCGGCACGCGACCTCGCACACGTTCTCGATGATGGCCAACCTCGTCGACATGATCTCCACCGGCGTGCCAGAGCGGTTCCCCAAGCTCCGGATCGCGTTCACTGAGGCGGGGGTCGCCTGGGTCCCGTTCCTGATGATGCGGATGGACCGGATCTACCGTGAGCGCCGCCACGAAGTGCCGTTCCTGACCAAGCCGCCCAGCGAGTACATGACCAGCTTCTACTACGCCACGCAGCCGATCGAGGAGCCGCAGAACCTTCGCGACCTGGTCACGCTGGTCGACCTCTACCAGGGCGACACGCAGACGATCTTCGCCTCGGACTGGCCGCACCACGACTTCGACCACCCCAACAAGATCTTCCAGGCGCCCTTCTCCGACGACGTCAGGCGCAAGATCTTCGGCGAGAACGCCCTGCGCCTGCTCAACCTCGACGCGAACGGTCAGCGGCTCGGCCTCTCGTCTGCGCCCAGCTGACCCGGCCGGAAGGCCGAACCCACCCCAGTCCACCGCGGAACCCGTAGGAGCGCACATGTCCGTCACCGAACCACGCCCCGATGACCAGTTGACCGTGGATGCCAGCGTGCACGTCCAGGAGACTCCGCTCGATCTCCTGCCCTACTGCGACGAGGCTTGGCGTCCGGCACTCCAGGCGATTGCCGACAACGCGAAGACCGCAGGCGTCGGCTCCGAGCTCTGGCCGCCCGGCGGCGGTGACGAACCGGCTGCCACGTCGCCCGACGAACTGCGCGTACACCTCACAGAGCGTGGCGTCGACCTCGCGATCCTCTGCCCCACCGCGTTGCAGAAGCTCTCGATGGTTCCGCAGGCGGAGTTCGCCTCGGCCCTCGCCCGCGCGTACAACGCCTGGCTCGTCGACACCTGGCTCCGGCCCGAGCTGGGGTTGCTCGGCTGCCTGATCGCCTCGCCCCAGGCGCCGGCCGACACCGCCGCCGAGATCGAGAAGTACGCCGGACACCCGGGGGTCGTCGGCGTCTATCTGCCGGGTGCCGCGGTGGACCCGCTGTGGGGCCACCGCAAATACGACCCGATCCTGCGTGCGGCCGAGGCTGCCGGGCTGCCGGTGCTGCTCAACAGCGTCGAGGTGATGCACCCGGTCTTCCCGTTCAACACCCACGGCTTCGACACTGTCCTGGCGCGGTTCACGACCTCCGATCCGTTCGCGATGATGGTCAACCTCATCGACATGATCACCACCGGGGTGCCGGCCCGCTTCCCGGAGCTGCGGGTGGGGGTGTTGGGCGCCGGCGTGACCTGGATGCCGTTCCTGAGTCTGCGCCTCGACAAGGTCTACCTGGAGAAGCGGCGGGAGGTGCCGTTCCTTGCCGAGCGCCCCAGCCACTACCTCAAGGGCTACTTCTACGGCACGTTCCCGCTCGAGGAGGCCGGCGATCCGAAGGACTTCGTGACCCTGGTCGACCTCTTCGACGGCGAGAACGCGACCGTGTTCGCGTCCGGCTGGCCCGGAGCTGGGCACGATGACCCCGCCCAGATCCGGACGCTGCCGTTCTCGGACGAGGCGAAGCAGAAGATCCTCGGCGGCAACGCGCTGCGGCTCTTCGGGATCGACGCCGACGGTCGGCGTACGTCGTTGTCGCAGGGGGCTGCGGCGCGGTGAGTGAGGTGCATGTGATCGGGAAGCTGGAGGAGTTTCCCGAGGGGAGTCATCGGGTGGTGACGGTGGGG
>DOWL01000173.1:0-190 GCA_003519585.1 Nocardioides sp.
GGGCCGAGACTCGCCGGGGTATCAAACAAGGAAGCGCCGCAGCACCTCGATGAAGACCTCGGGCTGCTCGCTGTGCACCCAGTGGCCGGCACCCTTGATCGTCACCCGCCGGTTGCGCGGGAACCACCGGTCCATCGCCGCGACGTACTCCGGATGGACGTATCGCGAATCGCCGCCCCCGATCCACAAC
>DOWL01000173.1:376-671 GCA_003519585.1 Nocardioides sp.
CCGGGCCGTCGTACGGCGGGGTGCCGGCCAGGGCATCCCCGGGCCAGTCGGTGATCGCGTCGAGGTCGCGCTGGAGGAGCTCCAGGTTGAGATACCAGCGCCAGCCGCCTCCGTCGGCGGCGCTCTCACGCCGCAGGCTCTGGAGCAGGAAGCCCCGCACGGTCGGATCGGGCACCGCCTCCACGAGCGCGGCGTCCGCCTCGGCGCGGCTGGCCAGGGAGTCGAGGTCGATGGCGCGCATCGCGCCTAGGTAGCGCTCGAACTCGGTGGCGTGGTCGTAGGGCACCGGCGAGAG
>DOWL01000173.1:795-1291 GCA_003519585.1 Nocardioides sp.
CGAGACGTCCACGACCACGAGCCGCTCGACCCGGTCGGGATGGCGGAGGGCGGCCAACATCGCGATCTTGCCGCCCATAGAGTGCCCGACCAGCGCGACGGGGTCGTCCGCGTCGAGCAGGTCGGCCACCTGTTCCGCGGCCGCCAGGTAGTCGAACCGCATACTCCACGGTGACTGCCCGTGGTCGGGCATGTCGACCAGCGTCACCCGGTGATCAGCGGCCAGCGCCTTGCCGATCGCGGTGAAGTTGCGCCCCTGTCCGAACAGGCCGTGACAGAAGACCACCCGGCTGCCGCCGCCGTCGTCGGAGCCCGGGCCGCCCAGCTCGGTCGTGTGCAGCCGGTCGTCCATGTCAGAAGTCGAAGCCTCCGAAGTCACCGCCGAAGTCCCCACCGCCGAAGTCGCCCCCGCCGTCTCCCCCACCGCCGTCGCCACCGCCACTGTCGGCACCACCATTGTCGCTGCCACCGCTGTCGCCGCCGTTGCCCCAGCCATA
>DOWL01000173.1:1365-4732 GCA_003519585.1 Nocardioides sp.
CCCCAGCCGAAGCCACCGTCGAGCACCGAGCCGATCAGCAGGCCGGTGAAGAGCATGTTCATGCCGCCGCCGAAGTAGCCGGCAGCGTACGGCGCGTAGGCCGGCCCGCCCTCGTAGTACGGCTTGCGCTGGGCGCCGACCATGACCTGTCGGGTGTCGGGCTCGGCGCCCGCTCGCACTCGTTCTGAGTCGAGCGCACAGGCCGGCACCTGGCGAGTGCTGCCGCCCGGCGGCGTCCAGTCGACGTCGGCGACCGAGAGTCCGTGGCGCGGGTCGAAGAAGCACGGCGGTCGCCGGGTAGGCAACGGTTCACCGGCCACCCGCGCCCGCACGCACGCCATGGCGTAGCGGCCGTCGTCCAGGATCTCGGTGACGTGCCGGACCTCGTCTGGCTGGCTGATCCGGCTGACCGCGACCTTGGCCGACTCGTAGGCGTCGAGTGCCCGCTGGTAGTCCGCCCGAGCCCCGGCGTCCAACTCGCGGCCGGCGAGGTCGGCGTCGAGCTCTTGCAGCTCGGTGCCGAGAGCCGTCACGTCCTCGTCCGCCAACTGTCGGACGGGCTCCAGCTCCAGCTTCCGGTGCTCCAGAGCGCGCATCTGGTTGCGTCGCATCGCCACCACTGCGACGCCGACCAGCGCGAGGACGACGAGGACGACGAGCCACTCCATGACCTGAGCGTACGGATTGCTCAGAAATCCGCAGGTTCGACACCCATCAGCTCGCGGACCCGCGGCACCACTTGGGTGCCGTAGAGGCGGATCGACTCCATCCGGAGCTCGTGCGGCAGCCCACCGACGGCGTACTTGAGCTGGAACCGGGAGAGTCCGAGGGTGCGCATTGCCCAGGCGATCTTCTGCGCCACTGTCTCGGGTGCCCCGACGAAGAGAGAGCCGGTGGGTTCGGCGTTCGCGTCGAACTGATCGCGGGTGTAGGGCCCCCAGCCGCGCTCGCGGCCGATCCGCGTGAACGACTCCGCCTGGTACGGGAACATCTGCTCCCGAGCCTCCTCGTCCGTGGCAGCCACATGGCCCGGGCTATGCATCGAGACCGGCCGGGGTGGGTGGCCATAGTGCTCGAGCGCCCGGTGATAGAGCTCGACCAGCTGGGTGAACCGGTCCGGAGAGCCGCCGATCACGGCGACGACCAAAGGCAAGCCGTACGACGCGGCGCGGACCACCGACTCGGGCGTCCCGCCGACCCCGACCCAGAGCCCGAGGCCGTGCTCGGTCCGCGGGAACAGCTCGACGTCCTCCAGCGGCGGCCTAACCGTGCCCTGCCAGCTGACCGGGCCCTCCTCGACCAGCGCCGCAAGAAGCTGCAGCTTCTCGGCGAACAACACCTCGTAGTCCTCGAGCGAGAGGCCGAAGAGCGGGAACGACTCGGTGAACGAGCCACGGCCCGCGGTGATCTCCGCCCGGCCGCCGGACACGGCGTCCAGGGTGGCGAACCGTTCGAAGACCCGGACCGGCTCCTCGGAGCTGAGCACTGTGACCGAGGTGCCGAGCTGGATTCGGCGGGTACGACCCGCGATGGCGGCGAGCAGGACGTCGGGCGCGCTGATCGCGAAGTCGGGACGGTGGTGCTCGCCGACGCCGAAGAAGTCGAGACCGATGCTGTCGGCCAGCACCGCCTCCTCGATCACCTGGCGTAGCGCGACCGCGTGGTGGACCGGCCCTCCGCTCGGGTCGTGCGAATCCTTCTCGAGATCGCCGAACGTGTCGAGCCCGAACGTCGGTGCGTGCGGAGTGCCCAGCCTGGCGTCATCGACCACCTGCCGAGCCTAAGCTCGGATGACGCCGTCCCGTGGGTCTACCCCGCCGGAGCCGGCGAGGTCTGGCCCGAGTCGCTGGCCGGCCGGTCGGCGTCCTCGGCGGTGAGCGGCCGCGCGATGCTCTCCAGCGACTGGCCCTCGGCCCGGACCCCGAGGAACGCCTCGACGATGCCGCCGCCGATCATCAATGCCGCGCCGATGAAGTAGCCGATCGCGATCGTGGTGATGTCACCGCTGGCGGTGCCCTTGTCGATCAGCCAGCCGAACAGGAGCGGGCCCGAGATACCGCCCGCCGCCGTCCCGATCGCGTAGAAGAACGCGATGCACAGCGCGCGCGTCTCCATCGGGAACACTTCGCTGGCCGTGAGGTACGCCGCACTCGCGCCGGCAGAGGCGAAGAAGAAGATGATCGCGCCCATCAGGGTCAGCGTGACGGCGGTGAAGCTGCCGAGGAACACACCGGTGATCGCAAGCAGCGCCCCAGAGACGACATAGGTCGCGGTGATCATCCGGACTCGGCCCACACTGTCGAAGAGCGGGCTGAGGACGAGTGCGCCGACGAAATTGCTGGCCGCGAAGATCGCGATGTACCAGCCAGTCTGCTTGACGTCGAGGAAGGTCGTCAGGGTGTCGCCGTAGGTGAAGAAGAAGGCGTTGTACAGGAAGGCCTGGCCGACGAACAACGAGAGACAGAGCACCGTCCGCTTCGGGTACATCGTGAAGACCGTCCGCGCGATGAGGGGGATCCCGATCGAGGTGCGCTGTCGGATGGTGATCGTGTCGGACACATCCTCCAGTCGACTGTCCGACTCCTCCGAGACCGTCTTCTCGATGTCCCGGACGATGTCCTCGGCCTCGTCCTCGCGACCGTGGATGAACAGCCAGCGCGGGCTCTCAGGGACGTTGCGGCGGACCAGCAGGATGCCGACCGCGAGGATCGCCCCGAGGCCGAAGGCCAGCCGCCAACCCCATGCCTGGTCGATGACAGTGGGATCGAGCAGCGGGATGGTCAGCAGCGCGCCGCCGGCGGCGCCGATCCAGAAGGAGCCGTTGATGGCGACGTCGACGCGGCCTCGGTACTTCGCCGGGATCAACTCGTCGATCGCCGAGTTGATCGCGGCGTACTCGCCACCGATGCCGGTGCCGGTGAGGAAGCGGGCAGCGAAGTACCACGCAGGGTTCATCGAGAACGCCGTGAGCACGGTCGCGATCGTGTAGACGCCCAGCGAGACCATGAACAGCCGCTTGCGGCCCAGCCGGTCGGTCAGCTGACCGAAGAACAGGGCGCCCAGGCAGGCCCCGGCGACGTACGCCGCTCCGGCGAACCCGATCTGGAAGCTGCTCATGCCCAAGCCGGTGTCGTCGGGCTTGAGCGCATCGGACATCGATCCGACGATGGTGACCTCGAGACCATCGAGGATCCAGACCGTGCCGAGGCCGATGACGACCAGCCAGTGCCACCGCGCCCAGGGCAAGCGATCGAGGCGCGCCGGGATGTCGGTGGTGATGCGACCTGTCTCCACACTCATGACCGGATCGGTACCCCCGAGCCGAGTGTCATATGAGGTTTGACACCGTCCGGTGGTTGAGCCGCGA
>DOWL01000173.1:4860-8079 GCA_003519585.1 Nocardioides sp.
GAGCCGCGAGCGCAGCGAGCGTGTCGAAGCCTCCGGAGCTAACGGCCTGAATAGTCCCGGAAGCCGCGTTTGGTCTTGCGGCCGAGGTAGCCGGCGGTGACCAGGTGTTCGAGCAGCGGGGCAGGTGCGAAGCCCGGCTCGCGGAACTCGAGGTAGAGCTCTCGCTGGATGGCCAGCGAGACGTCGTTGCCGACGACGTCGAGCAGTTCGAAGGGTCCCATCGGGAGGGCGCAGCCCTGCTTCATGGCGGTGTCGATGTCGTCGGCGGTGGCGTAGTGGGCCTCGAGCATCTTCACCGCGTCGTTGAGGTAGGGGAACAGCAGCGCGTTGACGATGAAGCCGGCGCGGTCGGCGCAGGAGACCGCGACCTTGCCGATCCGGTCGCACAGTGCGCGGGTGGTCTCGGTGACGTCGTCGTCGGTCATCACCGTCGAGACCACTTCGACCAGCTTCATCACCGGCGCGGGGTTGAAGAAGTGCATCCCGATCACGTGTTCGGGGCGCTCGGTGGCCCGGGCGAGCTCGATGACCGGCAGCGAGGAGGTCGTCGTGGCGAGGATCGCGCCGGGCCGGCAGATGTCGTCGAGGTTGCCGAACAGGGTGGTCTTGATCGCCAGATCCTCGGCGATCGCCTCGACCACGAGGTCGACGTCGCCGAGCTCGTCGAGCGAGGTGGTGCCGACGACGCGGTCGAGCACGGCGACCTTGTCGTCCTCGGTGGCTCGACCGCGCTGGATCTGCTTGTCGAAGCTCTTGGTGATCGAGGCGACCACCCCCTCGACCTTGTCCTGGGTCCGGCCGACGAACAGCACGTCGTACCCGGCCTTGGCGAAGACCTCGACGATCCCACTGGCCATCGTCCCGGTGCCGACGACACCGACCCGCTGCACCTGATGCTGAAGCTGCGGCCGGTCGGCCTCGGAGGGGGTGAGGTCGTCGACCACGGTCACCGGGCTGTCCGGCCCGTCGTAGGTGTAGAAGCCGCGGCCGGTCTTGCGGCCGAGCATGCCCGCGGTGACCATCTGCTTGAGGATCGGCGACGGTGCGTGCAGCCGGTCACGACCCTGCCGGTACATCGTCTCGAGGATCTCGTAGGCCGTGTCGAGGCCGATCAGGTCCAGCAGCGCGAGCGGCCCCATCGGATAGCCGCACCCGAACCGCATCGCGGCGTCGATGTCCTCGCGCGAGGCGTACTTGCCCTCGTACATAGAGACCGCGTGGTTGAGATAGCCGAACAGCAACGTGTTGGCGATGAACCCCGCCTTGTCACCACACACGACCGGCTGCTTGCCCAACCCCTCCAACAGCTCGGTCACCTGCTCGAGCACCTGCGGCTCGGTGACCACCGTGCGCACGATCTCGACCAGGTCCTGGACCGGTGCCGGGTTGAAGAAGTGCACCCCCACGACCCGGCCCGGGTGGGCGTTGGCGGTGGAGATCTCGGTGACGCTCAGGCTGGAGGTGTTGGTCGCCAGGATCGCATCGGGGGCGACGATGTCGTCCAGCTCGCGGAAGATCGCCTTCTTGATCTCCAGCGACTCCACCACGGCCTCGACCACCACATCGGCCTCGTGCAGGTCCTTGAGGTTGGTGGTGAAGCTGATCCGGCCCAACAACTCGGCCTGCTCGGCCTCGGTGAGCTTCTCGCGGCGTACGGCGCGGGCGGTGGAGTTCTCGAGATGCTGGCGGCCGCGGGCGACTGCGTCGTCGTTCAGCTCGACCCCGACCACGGAGTAGCCGTTGCGGGCGAACACCTCGGCGATGCCGGCACCCATGGTGCCCAGGCCGACCACGCCGACGGTCGTGAAGGTACGTGCGTCTGCGGCCTGCTCCGTCATGTCGCGCACCCTAGTTGACCGGTTAGCAGGTATTCACCTGAGTGCGATGCTCATCACGCAGCGGGCTCCGTTGACGTCCAGCCCGAGTTCGGCCTCCCGCTCGCGGAGCCGGCGCTGGTACGGCGCGAGGTCGGCCTCGGCGATCTCCTCGAAGCCCAGCGCCGCGTAGTACGGGCCGTTCCACGGCACGTCGCGGTAGGTGCAGAGGCTGAGCCCGGTGAACCCCTGAGCCCTCGCCTCCGCCATCGCCGCCTCGATCAAGGCCCGACCGAGGCCGCGCCGTTGGTGGTCGGGGAGGACCGAGATCTGCTCCAGATGGGCGTGCTCGTCGATCACCAACACGTGCACGAACCCCACCGGCGGTTCTTGCCCGTCGAGTGTGACGACCAACAGGAACCCGTCGTGAGCCGCCCGGGACTGACCCGTAGGGGCTGGGCTGAGCAGGATCGGCTCGATCGCGTCGCCGAAGTGCGCGGCGAACTGCGGACCGCCGGCGTCCTCGATGGGGCCGAGGTGCGGGAGGTCCGCCGCCCGGGCGGGCCGGATCCGATGAGTCTCCGCGCGCTCGCCGGTCTGCTCGTCCATGGCGGACATCTTCGCGACCGGACTGCAGATGGGCGAGTCGGCTCGGTGGCACGACGGCAGGTTCTGGATGTGCGACTGGCTGGCCGGCGAGGTGCTCTCCTTCTCCGCGAACGGCGAGAGGTCGGTGGAGGCCAGGTTCGAGGGGTTGCCCGCCTCGATCGACTGGCTCCCGTCCGGTGACCTGGTCCTCACGACCGACCTCGGCGGATCGGCGTACAACGAGGTCGTGGTGGACCAGTGGGGCAACTGTTGGGTGGACATGCCCGGCGCGATGCCGTGGGAGCCGCGCGCGCCCGGCCTGGTGGCCGTCGTACGACCCGACGGGACGACGAGCGCGATCGATGAGGACGTGTGGTTCCCCAACGGCATGGCGATCATCGACGAGACCACGCTCGTGGTCGCCGAGTCGCATGGCGACCGCCTCACCGCATGGACCATCGCCGAAGACGGCTCGGCGACCGACAAGCGGAGCTGGGCCGATCTGGATCCAGGGTCGGCTCCCGACGGGATCTGCGTCGACGCCTCGGGTGCGGTGTGGTTCGCCTCGGTGCCGATGCAAGCCTGCGTCCGTGTTGCCCCCGGCGGCTCGGTGCTGGAGACCGTCCAGATCGACCGCGGCGCGTTCTCGTGCACGCTCGGCGGTGACGACGGCCGCACCCTCTTCATCGTCGCCAACCACTACTCGCAGGAGGGCGCCTCCGACGGGGTGGTGTTCACCCACCGGGTCGACGTACCCCGGGCCGGCCGGCCCTAGTTGACCCTCGTGATCGCTCCGCTCGCGAAAGACCCCAGAACG
>DOWL01000173.1:8216-8434 GCA_003519585.1 Nocardioides sp.
CCGCTCGCGAAAGACCCCAGAACGGCGTGTCGCGCAAGACATCGTTGAAGACGCCGGCGTCACCACCACTAGCGACGTGCGCGAAAACGCCCACCTAGGATCGACCCTCGTGAGGTTGGTCGTTGCGCGCTGTCAGGTCGACTACGCCGGGCGGCTGACCGCCCACCTGCCGATGGCCAACCGGGTGCTGATGATGAAGGCCGACGGCTCGGTGCTCG
>DOWL01000102.1:0-140 GCA_003519585.1 Nocardioides sp.
GACTCCGACTACGGCCTGGCCGGCACGGTGTGGACCGCCGATCGCGAGGCCGGACTCGACGTGGCCCGGCGGGTGCGGGCGGGCACGTACGGCGTCAACACCTACACGATGGACTTCGCGGCGCCGTTCGGCGGCTACAA
>DOWL01000102.1:292-1665 GCA_003519585.1 Nocardioides sp.
CGGCGCCGTTCGGCGGCTACAAGGCCTCGGGCATCGGTCGCGAGTTCGGGCCCGAGGGGTTGGCCCAGTACACCGAGCTCAAGTCGATCTACACCGAGGCTTGACGACCGAGCAAACTGAACGAGTTCGTCCACTACGCCCTCACCCAGCACCCTGTCGACGCGCGCGAAGTCTTCCCCGAGGCCACCGAGGCGGAGGCGCGGCCTGCCGCTCGGCTGCCTCGCCGTGATCCTGGGCCAGTTCGCCTGAGCCGTGCGCGCTCAGTCGGGAGAGTTCGCCGTCAGCCCACTAGGCTGACGGACGTCTCCAGTGTGCTCCCGTTGGTGATGCGGCGTCGCGACCCCATCCAACGAGAGGAACCGCGATGTTCGCTTCACCTCAGAACAAGCCCCTGCGCAACCGACTGCGCATCACCCCGTCGTTCGTGCTCAGCACGCTCGCCCTCGTCGTCGTCACCAGTGGTGTCGGGTACGCCGCCGGGTCGCTCCCGCGGCACAGCGTCGGCACCCAGCACCTCAAGGCCAACGCGGTGACGTCCGCGAAGGTGAAGAACGGCTCGCTCACGGCCAACGACTTCGCCCCGGGCGTGCTGGCGGACGCCGGGGCGGTGGGGTGGGTGCTGGTCGATCCCAACGGCCTGATCGGCACCACCCACGGCGGCACGTTGGCGACGCCGACCGTGACCCATCCCGTCACGGGCGTCTACTGCGTGATCGGCGACGGCTGGGCGCGGCCGGTCGGCCCGTACGCCGTCACGATCTTCAACGCCGGTCAGGGCGGCCACGCCACGGTCAACCCAGGCTTCTGGGCGAATGGCGCCTGCCCGCAAGGCAACGCCGTCACCGTCTCGACGTTCAACGCCGCCGGCGCCTTGGCCGACAGCTACTTCAGCTTCGCCAAGCTGGGCTGACCAAGGACCCTGCCGGCCCCAGGCAGGAAAATGACCCGAACGGGCTAGGCCGGATCCGGGTCCAGCTCGCTCCTCTCAGTGATCGGGGTCGCCCGACCCCGCCCACCGAGAGGAGTCACCATGTCCACGTCACGGTCCACGTCACGGTCCACGTCCCGCCGAGGTCGGCCGCTCCGCACCCGGCTGCGGATCACCCCCTCGTTCGTTCTCAGCACCTTCGCCCTCGTCGCCGTCACCAGCGGCGTGGGCTACGCGGCCGGGTCGCTGCCGCTGCACAGCGTCGGCACACCGCAGTTGAAGAACAACGCGGTGACCACGGCGAAGGTGAAGAACGGCACCCTCACGGCCAATGACTTCGCCCCGGGTGCGCTATCGCAAGGTGCGCAGGGTCCGAAGGGAGACGCCGGCGTCAAGGGGGAGAAGGGCGACCAAGGGGCTAAGGGGGACAAGGGCGACAGGGGCA
>DOWL01000102.1:1737-9455 GCA_003519585.1 Nocardioides sp.
AGGGGCGACCCCGGTTCGTCCGTGGGATGGGTGACCGTGGCCAGCGACGGCTCGATCTACACCTACGGTGGCTCGCTGGCGGCCGCGCCGACCATCACGCACCCCTCGACCGGTCTCTACTGCGTGGCCGGCACCGGGTGGGTACAGCAGGGTGGTCCGTACGCTGTGACGCTCATCAACTCGGGCCAGGGCGGCCAGGCCACGCTCAACCCGTACTTCTGGGGGAGCGGCTGCAACGGCGCCGGTTACAACATCACGGTCTCGACCTTCAACTCCGCCGGCACGTTGACCAACAGCTACTTCACGCTGACCAAGTTGGGCTGACCTGGTAGAGGTCCTGACTCACAACACGATGGCTACTCACGGGTAGTAGCCCACGTCACGACCGCCTAGGCTCGGTCGCATGAGCGACCGCAACCCCAGTCCTGCCGGCGGTCCGTTGGTCGAGGGGCCGCGCGACCCTGAACACGACGCGACGGCGGCGTACGCCCTCGAACCGGACTACGTCGAGAGCCTGACCCGACGGATCCTGGCGACGACCGCCGCGACGGTCGAGGTGCGCAGTCCGCTCAACGACGCCCCGCTCGCGCACGTGCCCCAGTCGAGCGCGGCCGACGTTGCGGCCGCGTTCGCGCGGGCCCGCAAGGCCCAGCAGGCGTGGAGCCGGGTGAGCCTCGACGACCGGGCCGCGATGCTGCTGCGGTTGCACGACCTGATCCTCGACCGCCAGGACGAGATCATCGACCTGATCGTCTGGGAGTCCGGGAAGGCCCGCAAGCACGCCTTCGACGAGCCGCTGCACGTCGCGCTCACCGCCCGCTACTACGCCCGTACGGCGCACGAGCACCTCGACACCCAGCGCAAGCTCGGCGTCGTACCCGCCCTCACCCGGGTCGAGGTCAACCGCGTCCCGAAGGGTGTGGTCGGGATCATCAGCCCTTGGAACTACCCGTTCACGATGGCGATGTGCGACGGGCTTCCCGCGTTGCTGGCGGGCAACGCGGTGGTCGCCAAGCCGGACGCGCAGTCCATGCTCTCGGCGCTGCTCGGCGCGCAGCTGCTCGAAGAGGCGGGCTTCCCGGCCGACCTGTGGACCGTCGTCGCCGGTCCGGGGGCGGAGGTCGGCCCCGAGCTGGTCGCCCGTGCCGGCTACATCTGCTTCACCGGCTCGACCGCCACCGGCCGGCTGATCGCGCGCGGCTGCGCAGACCGGCTGATCGGCTGCTCGCTCGAGCTCGGTGGGAAGAACCCCTTCCTCGTGCTCCGTGACGCCGACCTCGAGCGGGCTGCCGAAGGCGCCGTCCGCGCGTCGTTCTCGAACGCCGGCCAGCTGTGCGTCTCCATGGAGCGGATGTTCGTCGCCGACCAGGTCTACGACCGGTTCGTCGAGCGATTCGTGTCGCGCACCGAGGCGATGTCGCTCGGCGCCAGCCTCGACTGGGGCGTCGACATGGGGTCGCTCATCTCGCAGGCACAGCTCGACACCGTGGTCCGCCACGTCGAGGACGCCGTCGCCAAGGGGGCGAGGGTGCTCACCGGGGGCAAAGCCAGGCCCGACCTGGCGCCGTACTTCTTCGAGCCCACGATCCTCGAGGGCGTCACCCCGCAGATGACCTGCTTCGGCGAGGAGACCTTCGGACCGGTCGTCTCGCTCTACCGGTTCCACGACGAGGCCGACGCGATCGCTCGCGCGAACGCCGGCGAATACGGCCTCAACGCCTCGATCTACAGCCAGGACGGCGCCCGGGCGCGAGCCATCGCCCGCGCGATCAAGTGCGGCACGGTCAACGTCAACGAGGCCTTCGGGGCGACCTTCGCGAGCATCGACAGCCCCATGGGCGGCATGCGCGAGTCCGGCATGGGCCGGCGCCAGGGCAGCGAGGGCATCCACCGCTACACCGAGTCGCAGTCGGTGGCTACCCAACGGCTGATCCGGTTCGCGCCGATGCTCGGGATGTCCGATGCGACCTACGCCAAGGTGATGACCGCCAACCTGCGGCTGATGAAGAAGCTGGGGCGGGCGTGAGCAACGGAGACAGTCGACCAAATTCCGAGGTCTTCGACTTCGACGTACTCGTGGTCGGCTCCGGGTTCGGCGGCTCGGTCACGGCGCTGCGGCTGACGGAGAAGGGCTACCGGGTCGGCGTGGTCGAGGCGGGCCCACGGTTCCGCGACGAGGACTTCTCCTCGGGCACCTTCGACCTCAAGCGCTACCTGTGGGCGCCGGCGCTGGGCATGTACGGCATCCAGCGCATCGACGCCGTTCGCGACACGATGATCGTGGCCGGCGCCGGAGTCGGGGGTGGGTCGCTGGTCTACGCGAACACGCTCTACGAGCCGCTGCCAGCGTTCTACAACGACCCCCAGTGGGCGCACATCACCGACTGGCAGGACGAGTTGGCGCCGTACTACGACCAGGCCAAGCGGATGCTCGGCGTGGTCGAGAACCCGGTCCGGACCCCGTCAGACGACGTGATGGAGAAGGTCGCCACCGACATGGGGGTCGCGGACACGTTCCACCCGACCCCGGTGGGGGTCTTCTTCGGCGGTCCCGGCCAGCTGCCGGGCACCCAGGTCGAGGATCCCTTCTTCGGCGGCGCCGGCCCGTCCCGCAACACCTGCCTCAACTGCGGCGAGTGCATGAGCGGCTGTCGCCACAACGCCAAGAACACCCTGGTCAAGAACTACCTCTACCTCGCCGAGCAGCACGGCGCGAAGGTGCTGCCCCTCACCACGGTCACCCGGATCTCGCCCCGGGCTGCTGGAGCGGAGGGCGGCGGCTACGACGTACGGGTGAAGTTCACCAAGGCCCGCACCCGCCGGGGCGAGAAGGTGCTCACCGCCGAGCACGTGGTGCTGGCCGCCGCTTCGCTGGGCACCCAGAAGCTGCTGCACCGCATGAAGGACGAGGGCCACTTGCCGCGGCTGTCACTGCGGCTGGGCCACCTGTCGCGCACCAACTCCGAGTCGATCCTCGGCGCCATCGGTCCGGTCGACGACCCGACCGACTACTCCTACGGCGTGGCGATCACCTCGTCGTTCCACCCCGACGAGCACACCCACATCGAGCCGGTCCGCTACGGCAAGGGCTTCAACACGATGGCGATGCTCCAGACCGTGCTCACCGACGGTGACGGTGACGGGCCACGCTGGCGGGTCTGGCTCAAGGAGATGTGGGCCCAACGCGCGAACATCAAGGACCTCTACGACTTCAAGCACTGGTCCGAGCGCACCGTCATCGCGCTGGTGATGCAGAGCGTCGACAACTCGATCACGACCTACGGCACGAGGACGTTCGGCGTGTGGCGGATGACCTCCCGCCAGGGTCACGGAGCCCCGAACCCGACCTGGATCCCCGTGGCCAACGAGGCGGTACGCCGAATCGCCGCCAAGGTGGGCGGCACCCCCGGCGGCAACATCGGCGAACCGTTCGGCATGCCCCTCACCGCCCACTTCATCGGCGGCTGCGCGATCGGCGACTCTCCCGAGACTGGCGTCATCGACCCCTACCAGCGGGTCTACGGCCACCCCGGTCTCCACGTCGCCGACGGCGCCGCCGTGACGGCCAACCTCGGCGTCAACCCGTCGCTCACCATCACGGCGCAGGCCGAGCGAGCGATGGCGTACTGGCCCAACAAGGGCGAGGTGGACCCGCGGCCGGCGCTCGGCAAGCGGTACGCGCGGCTCCGGCCAGTGGCCCCGCGGGCGCCCGTCGTGCCCGCCTCGGCTCCGGGCGCCCTCCGCCTGCCCATCGTCGACGTCAGCTGATCGCCGCTGCTGCCGGCGTAACCCACCTGTCAGGAGGTCGTTGAGCCGAGCGGAACCGGTCCTGCTGCTCCCTCCCTCGGGCCGGTCCGTGATCGGGGCCCGGCCGTCCTCCCTCCCTCGGCCGGGCCCTGGTGCATTTCGAGCAGAGAACCCGCCGCGACTAGGCTCAGCCCATGACGGCCGATGGTGCTCACGCCGACCACGACCTGGTCCTCGTCGTCGACTTCGGGGCCCAATACGCCCAGCTGATCGCCCGGCGGGTGCGCGAGGCGCGGGTCTACTCCGAGATCGTGCCGCACACGATGCCGGTCGAGGACATGCTGGCCCGCGAGCCGAAGGCGATCGTGCTCTCCGGTGGTCCGTCGTCGGTCTACGAGGAGGGCGCTCCCACGATCGACCCCGCGCTGTTCACGGCCGGGACTCCGGTCTTCGGCATGTGTTACGGCTTCCAGTTGATGGCCCAGGGGCTGGGCGGCGAGGTGGCGCACACCGGCGTCCGCGAGTACGGCCGCACGCCGGTCACCGTCGGCGAGCCGGGCACGCTGCTGGCCGACGTACCGGTCCAGCACAACGTCTGGATGTCGCACGGCGACTCGGTGGCCGCAGCGCCCGCGGGGTTCACGGTGCTCGCCTCGACCGACGGGACGCCGGTGGCGGCGTTCGAGGATGTGGCGCGTGGCCTCGCCGGAGTGCAGTGGCACCCGGAGGTGCTGCACACCGAGCACGGGCAGCAAGTGCTCGAGCACTTCCTGCACGACATCGCCGGTTGCCGGCAGACCTGGACGATGCTCAACATCGTCGAGGAGCAGGTCGCGGCGATCCGCGAGCAGATCGGCACCGGCCGCGCGATCTGCGCACTGTCCGGCGGCGTCGACTCCGCGGTGGCGGCGGCGATCGTGCAGCGGGCGATCGGCGACCGGCTCACCTGCGTGTACGTCGACCACGGGATGATGAGGCTCGGCGAGACCGAGCAGGTGCGCGCCGACTTCGAGGCGGTCTTCGACACCCTCGACGTGGTCGATGCGAGCGACCAGTTCCTGGGCGCACTGGAGGGGATCGTGGACCCCGAGGAGAAGCGCAAGATCATCGGCCGTGAGTTCATCCGGACCTTCGAGGCCGCCGAGGCCCGCGTCTTCGGAGAAGTTGGCGCCGGCGGCACGGCGTACCTCGTGCAGGGCACCCTCTACCCCGACGTCGTCGAGTCCGGCGGCGGCGCCGGCACCTCCAACATCAAGTCCCACCACAACGTCGGTGGGCTCCCCGACGACCTGCAGTTCGAGCTGGTCGAGCCGCTGCGCACCCTCTTCAAGGACGAGGTCCGGCTGGTCGGCGAGCAGCTCGGGCTGCCCTCGACGATGGTGTGGCGCCAGCCGTTCCCAGGCCCCGGGCTCGGCATCCGGATCATCGGCGAAGTCACGCGCGCGCGCCTCGACATCCTTCGCCAGGCCGACGCCATCGCCCGCGCCGAGCTCACCCGCGCTGGCCTCGACCGCGACATCTGGCAGATGCCGGTGGTGCTCCTCGCCGATGTCCGCTCGGTCGGCGTCCAGGGCGACGGCCGCACCTACGGTCACCCTGTGGTGATCCGCCCGGTCACCTCCGAGGACGCGATGACCGCCGACTGGGCCCGTCTCCCGTACGACGTGCTCGAGCGGATCTCGACGCGCATCACCAACGAGGTGAGCGAGGTCAACCGCGTCACACTCGACGTGACCAGCAAGCCGCCCGGCACCATCGAGTGGGAGTGAGTCGCCGGACGGCTATGCGAGATCGCGTGGGATGGTCTCGCGCCACTGTGGCCGGGCGACGACCCCGCCGTCCTGGGTCGCCGTGACGTCGATGGTGACCTGGTAGGTCTCGGCGTCCGCGTCCAGACTCAGCCGCGAGACCACCTCGACGCGGGTCTCGGGCCAGGCGATCGCATAGGTGTTCACCGTCCGCACCGTCTGGCGGAAGTCCTCGATCGAGACCGACACCGTCCACTCGTTGCGCCACACGACGGGGGTCGCGTCGTCGGAGCCCTCGCTGCTCGCTGTTGCGACCGGCCGCGGGGAGGGGATGTCCGGCGGCTCGAACGGTGAGTCACCCGACCAGCAAAGCAGGCGCAGCAGTCCGCCGTGGATCGTGAGCGTCAGCGGGCTGGGTGGGGCCGCGTTGTTGGGCCAGTCGGCCCCGGCGATGCTGAGGGCCCCGCGTGATCAAGGCGGAAGTCCCGTCGGCGAACACGTCGTTGAGCTTGGCCGACACGTAGATCCGCACGCCGTCGGGCATGGCAATCCAGACGTCCTCGCGGATCGCGGTCTGGTCCGGCGTGCCGGGCTCGGCGATGCGTGCGCTATCCCTCACGATGCGTACTCCTGTGAGGTGAGGACCCAGTGGCGTCTTCGGCGGCGCGGACGGCCGCAAGGCGCTGCGGCTACCCCGGTGTCTAGCAGGCGTGCGGCCCGAGTGGGAGTGAGCCGCGCTCGCACGGTGTCGGCGCCCTAGTCGTCTGACAGCGCGCGCGACTCGACTGAGCGCGCACGGGTCGCCGTCGGTGATCGCCCGGTGGGTGTGGCGCGACTAGGTTCGCGTCGGCTTCGGTTCTCGGGAGGGCCAGATGGGATTGCGTCGTGCCGCGGTGGTGATGATCGCCGCGACCCTCGGCGCGTCGTTGGTGGCGTGCACTGACGACGGTCCTGAGCCCACGTTCGAGAGCGCCCCGACATCCGCCACCTCGGCGACGGTGCCATCGCCTTTGGCGAGTACGACGAGCGCGGCTCCGACGCCGACACCGACACCGACGCCGACCGGGCCGGTCGAGCCGACGCTGCCGGAGGCCGCGACCAAGAACTCGGTCGCCGGGGCCAAGGCCTTCGTACGGTGGTGGGTGGACCTGGTCAACTACTCGACCACGACCGGGGATGTCGTTGCTCTCAAGAACCTTCACGACAGTCGGTGCACCAGTTGCGACGGCGGGGTCAAGGCCATCACAGATGCCTACGATCACGGCGGCCACATCGAAGGCGGGGAATGGTCAGTCGGGGGCCTGCGCGAGCTTCCGCTCGACCACGAGGCCGACGTGGCGCTGTTCGCGCCAGGCCGCTCCACTGCGCAGGTTGTCTTCCACGCCGACGGGTCGGAGACCAAGTACGCCAGCGGCAAGTTCTATCTGTACGCCTACGTCATCTGGACCAACTCGAGATGGAGCATGAGATGGGTGCGCTCACCAGCGGCGCGAGATTGATCTGTGTCGTTGGCCAAGTGATAGCGCTGTCTGGGTCGATGCGCGCGGCCGCGTTGCCAGATTGCGGAACGGCGACGGCCTGCACATCGAGCGCCGGCGCTGGCACCTTCGGTGTCGGAGTCGAGGATGTCGGCCAGGCCTCGCCTGATGTCGCCTCGGGTGCGGCGGCCCCGACGGCGCAGGTTCTGACAGGTTTGGATGCGATCTGTGTGAATACAGCGATCTCACAGCAGCGGGACCCGGTCGAATTCTGCGGTCTCGAGTCCGATGCTGCGCCGCAGCTCACGGAGGGGATGGTGGCGGCGGCGTTCGCTCGGGTGCCGTTGCCGCCGTCGAGGTTGATCGTGCAGCCGCCGCATGGTCGGACGTTGGTGAACTTCGAGACGAACTTCTATACCGACAATGCGCCGTTCGACGTGGCGCCATTGCGGTTGTTGGGGCATCGGGTGGAGATCCACGTGGTGCCGTCGGTCTGGACGTGGCGGTTCGGGGATGGGGCGAGTGTGGTGACCGATCGGCCGGGGTCGGCGTACCCGCGGTTGGACATCACCCACCGCTACCTGACCAAGGGGCGGGTGGTGGTGAGCCTGGACACCACCTATCGGGGTCGGTACCGCGTCGATGGTGGTGGTTGGAACGACGTCCAGGGTGAGGTGACCATCCCCGGCGACCCCGCGGAGCTCGAGGTGGTGACGGCGACGCCGACGTTGGTGGGCTACTGAGC
>DOWL01000016.1:0-2051 GCA_003519585.1 Nocardioides sp.
GGGTTCAAGTCCCCCCTCGGACACGGAAATCGGGGCGGTCGCCCCACACAGCGGGTTGAAGGGCAGGATCCCGCCGGCGGAGTTCGTCCGCCGGTTCAACCCGCTCCGGGCCGCTGTGGGTCACGAGCCCCTCGGCGAGACCACGTTCGTCAGCGGTCACCGGCCCGGCCAGCCCACTCACCTGCAGGGCCGGGTTCGCGCCCCCGGTCGCACCAACACGCACGCTCTCCTCGAGGCAGCGCCCACGGTCGTCGACCAGACCCGCCTCGTCGAGTCCGACCAGCGTCGGGTCGCCGTGATCCCGCGCGTCGAGGTGACCCGCGAGGACCTCGAGGACGTCGCCGCCTGGATGAGCGAGCTCCGCCGCCGCGGCCAGGTGTTCGAGCGGGGCCGCCGGATCGAGGGCCTCCTGCGGAGCACCGGGCCCTCGGGCACCGCGCCCTCGGGTGCCGGGGGCTGCGGCTCCCGGGGCGGAGGCGGAGTTGGCTCGACCGGCTTCGACGGGCCGGTCGACGACGACCCCGAAGAGGAAGACGCGTTGGGTGGCGACCCGCCCCCGGGACGCCCGATCGACGAGGCCTCCGTCGGCGAGATCCCGCCCCCTGGACGGGTCGACCCCGACCTCCAGCTCAACCTCAGTGATCTCGACCGCACCACCCGCATGCACGGCGTCGCCCTCGCCGACCTCGACCCCGAGGAGTACGTCGTCGGCGCCGCGGACGGCGACGTCACGCTCGCCGACCTCATTCGCTACGCCCGCACGTGGAAGAGGATCCGCGAGATGGGTGGACACCCCACCCGATGGGCTGGCGGCGCTCACGGTAGCGACGGAACCGGCCGTGCCGACGACTCGCGGTAGCCGTCCCGCCTCGGGCACCGCCGCAGCGACCGTCCGTGAGGCCGAGGTCGTCTCCGGGTCCGGCTTGGCGAGCACGTCTCTGGCCGGGGTCGTTGGTGCGGACCGGTGTGTCTGCCCTGCGCGGCTGTCACTCTCGCGCCGCGACTCGGCCACGACCTTGACAATCTCGGCCGGGCCCAACCCCGCCGAGACCGCCTCGGCGGCGCGGGTGCGGGGTGGCGGGCGGTCCACGACGACTTCCCTGGGCAGCCGGTTCGCTGCTCGCGCCGCGCCCTCGCGTGGCCGCGGCCGCGGGCCGTCCGGCACCCGAGGGCTCTCACGGGCCGGCTGCGGCGTCCCCGAGATCACACGCAGTGAGTTGGGCGCGGCGGTCGCCGCAGGCGACGACGCGGGGGTCCAGATCAGCGTGGTTCCCGCCTGCCGGTCCTCACCGTCGAACCCGGTCGCCAACTGTCGCGCCGCCAGCAAGGCGGTCCGGTAGCCCACTGGCCGCCCAAGGTGCAGCACCTGCCCGCCCAGATGCAGCTCCAGCCCCGCGCGCAGCTCGACGAACTCCGGCGCATCACCGCACAGATCGGAGAGAAGCCGACAGAGAACCCGAAACGACGGCCGGTGCCAATCGGTCAACGCCGGCAGCCAGACCGCGCCCGGACTGCAACGCGCCACGAAGACCCCGGGCCGCTCACGTGGCCTGGGGCGCTCGGATACCCGCGAACCGGACCAGTTCAGACGGCCCGGGCCCGGCTGCGTCCACTCACGCACCCACGGCAGCTCATGAGCGTCAGAGGTGAGGGCCATGGCGGCCTCCGCTCTTGCGCTCACAGCGCACAGCATGACATGAATGACTGCGCTCACAGCGCAGTCGCCATCGGCAATCGCCTAAGGAGTTAGAAATGAGCCACCACAACACCCGATCCCGCAGCAGCACCCGTCCGCCTGCGAGCGCGTCCGCCGGCCCGTTGTTCATCGCACCCGCCAGCGGGCCGGGCCACTCGCTCCTCACGGTTGCCGATGAGCTCTCCAAGCTCGGCGCCCTAGTGGCCACGGGACGTCCCGTCGCCGTTCTGGGTCGGGCCGATGGCCGCCGGGCGCTACCCGTCGCGGTACGCAATGCCCGCGACGCCGTACGCAGCATGCACATCGACGGGGTCGACGCCCGCCACCTCGTGCCCGACGAGGCACTCCTCCGGGC
>DOWL01000016.1:2167-5577 GCA_003519585.1 Nocardioides sp.
GCCTCACCGCTCGTGACCACGACGACAGCTACTCCACGATGTGCCACGTCGACACCACCGCCCTCGCGCAGGGCCTCCTGACCGTCACCCAGTGGAGCAACCAGGACCTGCGGAGTCGACCGGCGTCGGCCGGTGCCGCCGACTGGGAGCTCATCGCCGAGTCGCTGGAGCCGTACGCGCCGGCGCTCATCTACGGCGACCTGTCGCGGCACAGCCCGTCGGCGGCCGCTTGGATGCCCCTCGCGCGGATGCTCTCCCTGGTCGCGCGCGCCACCGGCGCGCCCGTCTTCCTCGGCTGGCCGGGCCACGGCATTCGCCCTGCCCCGCAGGGCAGAGCGGACCGCCTCTCCGCCGTGGTTGAGGCAGCCGCACGGGACCACGAGCGCGAAGTCGTGACCCGTCGTCGCGCACAGGGCCGAGGCCTCGCGCGGCCGCCACGCCTGGACGAGCCCCGGTGACTACCGCGGATCCGGTGCGACACCTCGAGGTCGTCCCTACCGAGGAAGAGAACCCCACCGAGCGCACCCTCGAGTCGCGCCTCGACAAGGACCTCCTCGATGAATGGCTCTACGACGCCATCCTCGCCGGCCGCCCGATCGCAGTGTGGACCCGCGACAGCAGCACCGGCGCGCTCCACCGGGCGGCAGGCTCGCAGTTCACCGCCCTCGAGGACCTTGCCGAGGCCGGCATCGACTTCACTGACATCGCGGTCCCCGAGAACGTGCTGCGCGCCCGCGCGCGGGCCCACCGCATGTTCAAGAAGAGCAACCGGTTCGAGGACGGCAAGCCGTTCTCGAACTACTGCTACGTCGAAGAGGAGAACCTGCGTCACGGCCTCATCCAGGTCGTGCAGTGGGGCACTGGGTCGATGCACGACGAGGAGGACTACGAGCAGCCGGCCCAGATGTTCACCGCCGAGGTCACCTCGCAGTACCGCCCGATCTTGACGTTTGCCAACGAGTCGCGGGCCTGGGGGCGCAGCGGGTTCGGCTACGCCCCGCTGGTGAAGGCAGCGGCGAGAATCACCAAGGCCACCAGCGCCCCGGTGTTCATCGGCTGGCCGAGGGTCGGCATTCGCGTCTTCAACCACGAGGTCGAGAAGCTTCTCTTCGACGAGGGCCAGGAAGGTGGCGAGGAAGCCAAGAAGACCTTCCGCCGCACCCGGCGAGCGATGAGGCGCCACCAGGATGTGGGCAAGGTCGGATTGAGCTTCCAGACCGGAGCCCCTGGCAAGCTGCCGCCGGCTCTCGACAGGCGACGGTCCTCCCACAACTACCGCTACCGGGCCTTCTGGGACACGCCGGGGCACAGACCTGCCGAGATCCGCATCGGCGAGGACAAGAGCTCACTCGCGTGCGTGCCCGGCACCCAGGAGCGCTCCGACCCCGTGGCGATCCTCCGCGAGTACTTCGACAAAGCCTTCACCCCTAGGGTCGGCGGCGAACGCGGCGAACTGTGGGACTACCTGCCCCTCGCAGAGTGGATGTCCACGCAGGGGTTCTCCTACGAGGCGTTGCGTGATGACCGTCGAGACCGCGCAGCCGTGTTCACGCTACCTCCCAAGGAACCCCCGGCGGCGCTCCTCAAGGATCTCTCCGACCACCAGGCCGCACAGGCGCGACGGGCCTTCGCAGACGCCCGACATCGCGCGGCGCGGCGGCTCTTCGACCTTCTGTGGAGCCACCGGGACTTCTTCATGACCGGTCGCCACACCTTCCACTTCGACGACAACGACTACCGCGTCGAGATGGACTTCCCCGACGACGTGCCGATACTCAGCCAGACCAACCATGACCGAATCGAGGAAGCACAGAAGCGCCGCCGCGGCCTCGGGAACCGCAAGAGCGTCTACTCACTCTCCGGACTCGACGTGCTCGTGAACGACCGCAAGAAGTTCTTCGTGCCCAACCACTACCTCGAGGACTGCTTCCGCTGGGGGTTCGACGTCCGCGACGGCGGCGCCGATGTCGTCACCCGGAGCGTCTACCTGCCCCACGACGAGATCATCTGCGCCATCCTCGACACCTTGTTCGACAACGACCTGCTCCTCTCCCCGGTCCGCGACCCCATCACTCACTCCACCGTCCAGGTCCAGCTCGACGAGGCACGAGCAGCACTCGCGGTGGTCACCAAGGACCACGCCCTGCACAAGCGCCACATCGCCAAGCCTGAGCTGGAGGGCGACGCTCTCGCCGAGGCGACCATGAACTACAACGCCAAGTGCGACGACCTCCGGAACGCCGAGAGGTTGGTCAACCAGCTGGCGGAGAAGCGACGCCGGGAGCTCACCGGCGGCACCCCCAAGGCTGCCCTCCTGGCCTCCGACCTGCTGCAGCTGGTCATCGACCTCACCGACCCCGCCTCGACCAACTACCGCGAAGATCTGCGTCAGATCATCGAGAACTTCGTCATCGTCACCAGCCGCCTCGTCACCTTCAACGACCTCCGGCTCCAGCGGGTCGACTTCTCCTTCACGTTACGGCTCCGCGACGAGACGGGCGAGGACTACCTCCTGCCAGTCCAAGGTCGCTACGACACCGGGTCCGGCGTAGGGGCACTCGCCGCCATCATCGAGCTGGTCGACCAGATGCGCGAAGGTGTCCCGGCCGAAACCATGGGGTGCCTCGGCCACGCCTGGCAACCCTGGATCCGTGCCGCGCTCCTCGGCGACCCCAGCTTGAACACTTACGTGCTCAGCATGGACGACCCTCGCCTGCTGCGGCTGTGCATGGCGGTGATGTTCCCGCCGCTAGCACGACCACCCCTCACCGGCCAGTACAGCCTGGAGCGCCCCGAGGACGTCCCGCGCCTCACGGCAGCGCCCCTCTCCCGCGACGAGATCATTGCCCTCGCGCCGCAGCTTGGCGAGAGCCCCGAGACCCTGCTGCGACTTGCTGAGACCTGGCACGCCGCGTCCGGGCAACCGAAGTGGCTCGTCCACAAGCCGAGGGTCCTAGCCGCTCTGCACGAGGTCTGTGTCAGCCCGCTCGCCAGCGACATCGTCAGGAGGGAATGGCGTCAGCGGCGCGCGACACTCGCTCACCTCGACCTCACCGGCCCAGTGGCAAGAATCAAGCCTTGCCCACAGTGCGGAAGCCGGGACCGGAAGCTTCTGAACCTGCGCGAAGTTCAGGGGTTGGTGTGCACCGTCTGCCGCACCGATGGCGCCGGCGCGCTGTGGCCGACCGAGTACGACCGCTACGAAACACCGCAGCCAGGCCGGGCCCGGGCAAAGCCATGTCCCCGTTCCGGCAGAGACTCGCGAAGAGCTCGGAAACAAGTGCGTACCCAGGCCCTCGCCGCGGCGCACGGTCAGGACTTCCAACGGACGCCACCCGGGAAACGCATCGGCAAGGACGGCCGCTGACGGCCCTCCGGCCGACCATGCCGCTGACGGACCCGTCCGACCA
>DOWL01000016.1:5808-9841 GCA_003519585.1 Nocardioides sp.
CAATGGGTGGCGAACGAAGACGACGAGCTCAACTGGAGCGACGAAGAGTGGCGCTCTCGCGGGTACGACCGTCCTGACCCCCTCTCTGCCAGCACCGCGCAGGGATATCTGCGCCAGCTATTCGAGGATGACGACGAGACCACAGACCAGATGCTCAGACGGGCGCGACTTGAGGTTCAAGAGCTGGCGACCGAAGCGCTCAGCGAAGAGCGGAGACAACTCGGCTCAGGGCCACGAACCTCAGAATGTTTGGGCCCAAGGAGAGCGAGTGGAAAGAGAAGCTAAACGAGATCGCACTCATCGGTGACGACCTTGCGATGGAGGTGCGGGCCTATTGGCAGCACACCAGCCAGCACGCCATCATGGCCGCCGCGGACGTTCTTACCAACGGGGTTACGACTCTCCTCGCCATTCGGCTGCTTCTTGCGAACGGGTATGTCGTCGATGCCGAGGCGCGTTGGCGAGCGCTGCACGAACTCGCTTGCACGACCGCGCTCATCGCGGGCGACGCGGACCCAGGCGAGATTTCCAAGCGGTACCTAGTTCATGGTGGACGACTCGCTGAGGGAAACAAGGCCTACGCCGAGCCTTGGGTGACCCATGGGTTCTCGGACAAGCCATATGAGTGGCTTCGAGCGAGCCACCCGCATCTGGGCAAGTCCGGTAGGCCCCAGCGATTTCAGCAAGCGTGGCTGTTCGAGAACGCAAGACTCGCACACAGTGGCTTCGCGGAGTGGGTCAAGCCGAGCCATGGCCCCGTGCACCTAAACAGCATCACGGTCGCTCGCGGCGTAGTTCTCGACGGCCCCAGTCCTGCCGGCTATGACACGTACGTAGTTGTTCAGGTCGCCTGGCAAGCACTGTGCTCGTTCTACGAGCTGGCTGTCCAGGCTTCGCTGCTCGCTTGCGGGCCAGCGCTCGATATTCAACGAGCTTTGTCTTGGAGCGAGCTGCTCTACGAACGAGTCGAGAGTATGCGTCCGGGCTGGTCGCTCGGGTAGCAAGTTGCGCGCCAGCACCATGGCTCGCGGAAGCAGACCTGGTGGTGCCACGAGGCTGACGAAGATTCATCAAGAGCCCTGGAACGGATTCCGCCGCGACTGTCGTGTAGTAGACATGACGAGCATCAGCGAACCGACAGGCCAGCCCCACTTCTCGGGAGCGCAAATGGACCCGTACTCCGCGGCCGATCGGCCCAACGGCGCCAGCCCCGAGTCTGGTTCGCACTTGTCGGGCACCGCGGCGCAGCACTCGGAGTGGCGTCGCAATGACGCCTTCATTCCCGACCTGGAAGCGACCCCGGACAGTTATCCGACTCTTCGCAACATGTCGGCCGCCTTCATGTTTTCCGGCGTGGTCCGCCCCATCGAACCTACCGAACCTGAGTACGTCGCTCTGTCCCTTGATCCTGCCCTTGGCTCCGAGGAGAACATCAAGGCTCTTGTAGCCGTAAGCAAGTGGAATACGCTGTGGGAAGCGGGCCCGTTCCGTCGTCGCTTCTTCGATGAAGAGGAACTACCTGAGCCGATGGCGTCGATCGCCGACTTAGGCGACATCAACGTCACGTTCGTTCCGCGCACCAGGTCGCGGTACTACGAGTACGCACCAATGCTGCACCTACTGCCTAGACAGACGATGGAACGTTTCGGCCTCCCGGTGCTTCGGGGATGCCTGTGGCCATTCCTCGCCGAGTACAACCCAATCGACGAGTTCCTGCCCGCCGACTTCGAGGCGCGCCTCTCGCGAGCTTGGGCCTACCGCGTCTGGCGTCACCTTGACGCGGGCTCAAAGATGCACTCCTTTACCCGCAACGATCCGATCAAGCTTCTAGCGCACAACCTCGACTTCTGGGTGCCCGCGGTCACCGCGACAATCCAGTCGCGGCTGCGCGAGTTCCCGGAGGTCGACAAGGGAAAGGACCCCTCCGAGCTCGGCGTACCAGTCACCCTCGAGGACGGCAGCATTCTGCCCGGGGCTATCACCGGCCAGCCGCGGATGGGTGGGACTGTCTGGATCGGCGAGGAAGAGGCTGACATCGCCGTGGAGGACGCGGTTGGGAACGCGGACCGGACCGGACGGTTGCGCGACATCATGGACGCGGTCCGGTCCCATCGAATCGAGGACGACTTCTCCGACTACTGGTCGTTCGCCCGCGAAGACTTCGAGAGGAAGCTCTACGGGAAGCGCCGCAAGGTCAAGGTCACCTTCGTTGAGGTGCCAGACACGAGTCCTGTCCAAAGCGCCGAAAGCGAAGTCGTCGGCGATCTCGTCACCAACGACTTCTTGGCGATGCTCGACGTGCGCAACCGCCAGATCGTCGTGCTGCTGAACTCCGGGGCTACGAGGACAGAAATCGCGGAGATACTCGGCTACGCAAACCATTCCGCGATCTCGAAGCGCCTCTCCCAGATTCGCGCTACCGCCGAAGCGTTCTTTGACCAGAGCTGACGACAGACAGCCGGCGGCCGTTGACCTTGCGCTGTCGCCCCCATCAGCTCATGTCGCTGGCTACACGAAGACCGCCATACCGAGACGGAGTCGCCGCTGACGGACCCGTCCGACCATGCCGCTGACGGCCCGCGCGACCGCTTCGCGCGAGGTGCTAGCCGGCTGCCCCTGGTTGGCCTTTGGCTAGGTGTTGGTGTGCAAGAGGCGCGCCGGCGGAGATGTGCGGACCGGGCGCCAAGCGAGCGCCGTCAACCATGAGGTCCAGGTGAGCATGAGAGCGAAGCCGATGAGGATCGCGATGCTTTCGTCGTCGGAGAAGCCGCCAGCTCCGACGATCCAGCCTTGGGTCGCGTAGACGAGTCCGGACAGTGCGATGAGGGCGGCGAGGGTACGCGGCAACGTTCGGGCGCCGACCGCGAGGGCGAGCAGGGCGAGGCCGAGGGCCAGGTCGTGGTAGCTGCGGGCGCCCCACTCGAGCCACCGGACCGTCTCGGCGCTGGCGTAGCGGGCCGCCTTGTCCGACTCGGGCGCCGCGACCCAGGCGTCGACAGCGTGCTTGAGGGCGACGCCGTCAACGGCCTGCAGTACGCCATATAGGCCGAGGGCGATGCCGGCAAGGACGGCACCGACTCCCAGGCCCCGGTCGGGCGTGTCGGGTCGGCGCAGCGCTGAGATCAGGGTGAGGAGGCCGGCCACGATGACGGTCATGGCGGCGAACTGGCCGAGGTGCACGACGCCCCAGGTGGAGCTGGCGGCGTAGTCGCCGAAGATCTCTGGGTGGTCGTTGGCGGGGCCGGCGGTGTGGAGCATGGTCACGGCGATGTAAGCGACGGTGCCGCCGAGCAGCAGCGCGGCCGGTGCGCGCAGGGTGGTGCGGTCGGGCATGGTGGTACCTCTCAGTCGGTGTGGCTGGTAGGGACGTGGACGACGAACGGCGCGGTGATGACGCGGCCGTCGCTAAGCCGGAACTGGGCCCATAGGCGGTAGGTCCCGGCCACCTCGAAGCGGACGTGGAGGTCGAGCTCGGGACCGAAGTCGGTCCCCGGGAGCGCCGGCACGGGTCGGCCGCGTTCGTCGTAGGTCTCGGCGTGGCGGTGACCGAAGCGGCTGCCGTCGCTGCGCAGGACCACGACGTGTCCGGCGGCGCCAAGGTAGGGCGCGAGGTTGGTGATCGGCTCGCCCGACATCGCGTCGCTGAGGGCGAGGGTGAAGTCGCTGGTGGCCTCCTCGCGGGCTACCCCGCCGAGGTGGACGCGGACCCTCCCGATGACGGCTTCGCGGACGTCCCCGGCGGGAAGTGGCGCGGGCGCGACCGTCGTACCAGCGACCTCGACGTCGTGGCGGTCGAGCACGTCGGCCATCTCCCCCTGGCGGCGCAGCTCGGTGTGGAGCACGTAGGCGCCGCCGGTCGGGAAGGTGAGCGAGACGCGGAAGGTGCCGTCCTCGCCGGTCGGCTCGGGGTGCAGGTGGGCGAAGGTGCCGAGGTCCGCGCGGGTGAGGATGAGGTGCATCCAGACCTGGTGGGTGCGGACCACGTCACTCACGGGTTGCCCGGTCTCGGCGTCGCGAACGGTGATGGTGAGGT
>DOWL01000016.1:9933-10541 GCA_003519585.1 Nocardioides sp.
GCGGTCGGCTCCCCGGCGCTGGGCTGGGACGCCAGGTCGTAGTCGAGCTGGAGGCCGGCGTCCTCGGCGCTGACCGGCGGTACGTCGGTCTCTTCCATCGTGCTCATCAGTGGCCGCATCGGCATGCCCATGCCCTCCTGCCAGGCCAGGACGCCGTTCATGCCGCGCTCGGCCCGGTCGGTGCGGCTGAGCCAGGTGAACGTCGTGCCGACGGCGAGCGCGAGCACGGCGATGCCGACGAGGTAGGTCCAGTCGGCTACGCGGCCGCGGCTGGGGCGCCGCAGCCGCAGGGCGTTGGTGACCACGCTGACCGAGCTCATGGCCATCGCGGCGCTGGCGAGCACTGGGTCGAGCAGCAGGCCGTGCCACCAGTACAGGGCGCCGGCCGCGACCGGGACGAGCAGCAGGTTGTAGGCGAAGGCCCAGGCCAGGCCCTGCTTGATCGTGGTGACCGTGCGGCGGGACAGCTCGATCGCGGCGACGATGCCGTGCAGGTCGCCGCCGACGAGAGTGATGTCGGAGGCGGCGACCGCGACGTCGGTGCCGGTGCCGATCGCGATGCCCAGGTCGGCGCGGGCGAGAGCCGGGGCGTCGTTGATGCCGTCGCC
>DOWL01000020.1 GCA_003519585.1 Nocardioides sp.
GTGGAACCAGCGCAGCGACTTCCAAAACCAGGAACGGGTGAACTCCGAGACCAGGCCGGCGGCCGCGAGCGGCCCCGTGGCGGTGAGCACCAGCAGGGACGCCGCGCGGGCCAGGTAGACCAGCACGTGCCCGATGGCGGCCAGCCACAGGAAGATCCCGAGGAAGGCAAGAGCGGTGGCCACGCCGGCGTCGGTGATGTCGTCGATGCCGAGTCCGCCGAGCGGGTCCCAGTCGGGCCAGGTCTGCACCTTGAGCAGCGACTTCATCAGCGCCTTGGTCAGCGCCCCGCAGGCCGCGATGATCATGACGCAGTACCCGAACCAGCAGGCGCACACCAAGACGAACTGGCCGGACCCGATGAAGGCCCGGGCGAGGCTCTTGCCCTCGCGCTTGAAGGCCGCGGCGCCGAGCTGGATCATCGCCAAGATGACCACCAGGGCCAGCGCCAGCCACAGGGTGAAGGCGTAGACGTCCTTGCCCGGGCCGTCGGCGCTCAGGTCCGGAGTCAAGAACAGCTCACTGAACGTGAGCACGATGCGCAGCACGAACAGGCCGGAGTTCCAGATCGCGAGCATGGCCGCGGTCCAGGCGTCGGCCGCGGCCTTGGCGATGACGTCGCCGATGGCCTCGAACGGGTTGGGGATGTCGCCCAGCCCGGGGATGCCGCCGCCGAAGAGGTCACCGACGTTCGGCAGACCGGGGATCCCGGGCAGCCCAGGGACCCCCGGAAGCCCGGGCAGCCCGCCGATGTTGCCGCAGATCGCGTCGAGGATCCCGCAGCCGTCGAGGAGCAGATCTCCCGCGCCGTCGAGCAGGTCGCCGGCACCGTCCTTCACATCGCCGGCGGCGGCCTTGCCGCAATCGATCGGGTCCTTGGCGCAGTCGACGGCGTCGCCGCCGAGGTCGCACAGGGCGTCGGGCCCCGGGCAGCCCATCTTGAGGTTGCGGGCCGGCAAAGTGCCGCTGGTCGCCACCGGGGCGACTAGAGCGAGGTGCGCCGTGCTGGCGGCCGGCTCGCTGGCCGCTGCGGCGGGAGGCTGGAGGGTCGAGGCAGCTCCGAGGAGCGTGGTGAGCACCAGGAGCGCCAGGGCGGCGATGCCGAGTCGGCTCGCCCGGCGCACGGCGGTGATGACGGTGTTCACTGGGGAGCTCCGTTGATCCGGATCCAGCCGGCCTTCTCGAACTCGGGGGTGCCGGGCGCCACCGCCTGCGGCTGGCCCTCCGAGACCAGGTGCTCGATGTCCGCTTCGCTGCCCTGGACCAGTCGCCAGTCACCGTCGAACCACCGCATCAGCTGGGTGCCGGCGTAGAGGCTGTCCTTGACCTGGCCGTCGGCGGTGGTGAGGGTGACGTAGCTGAGCAGGTTCACCGCGTAGTAGCCGGTGTCGAGCTCCTCGAGGGTGTAGGCGACCGGGGTGACGGCGTACGACGCGGGGGCGGGCACGTCGCCCTCCTTCGCGACGCCGGCCTGCTGGCGGCGCAGCGCGACCGCGGCGCGGGAGCGCTCCTCGAAGACGGCCTTGTCCTCGGGGTTGGCGTAGAGGCGGGCGACGGTGACGGCCTGGTCGTAGTCGAACCCGAGCTGTGCCTTGGCCAGCTCGACCTGCAGCGCCACGGCGCCCAGGTCGGTGGCCGGGAATCCGGTCGGGTAGCCGTCGACCTGGTCGTCGCCGGTCGGGATCACGACGCCGTCGGCCGGCGCGGTGTCCGGTGCGACCTGCTCGACCGATGCGTTCTCGACCGTCTGGCTCGAGTTGTCCCCGCCGGTGGTGTCGGGGCCGCCGGAGTCGTCGTCGGCCCGGGTGCGAGCACCGAGCCAGACGACGGTGGCCACCATGCAGGCGATCGCCACCAGGATGCCGATGCGCACCAGGGTGGCCCGCGAGTCGTCGTTGCCGCTCGTCAGGTTCTTCATCAGTGGTCCCCTTCGATGTGGTCAGGGTCAGTGGTGTCGTCGGTCGACCAGGTGCGCCAGCCGGCCTCGTGGGCCAGCTGCGTGCCGGGCCAGGTCGCGGGGGCGGGTGCGGGCGGGGCGCCGGGGGCGACCATCCAGCGGCCGCCGACCCACTGCATGCGCTCGCAGTGGGCGAAGGCGATCTGGCCTTCCTGCTTGTAGGAAGCGGTGACCTTCAACAGCACGCAGACGGTGGTCCAGTCGGGCCCGTCGGTGCCCTTCACGAGCGCGGCTGCCGGCACGAGGGAGACCGAGGAGCTGGGGTCCTTGACCTCGCCCATTCCGGTGCTGGTCAAGAAGGCCTGGACGCTGGCGTTGATCCACCACTCCTCGGCGCGGACCCCGCCGGGCAGGGCCCAGGCGTTGTAGACCTCCGCGGCCGTGGTCAGGCTCATCGACTGCAGCACCGCGAGGTCGATCTGCGCGAGCTGGCCGATCGCGCCCTCGGGGGTGTGCGGGAACCCGGTCATCACGAACGCCGGTCCGTTCACACCGGTGCCAGCCGGGATCTTGATGAGGGGCGCCTTGGCGCTGGTGGTCTCGGCCGGGAAGGCGGCGTTCTCGGGAACGGCCAGCATCGGCTCGGCCGCTACCTGCTCGCGGTGCACGGCACCCTGGGCCACCGTCGAGCGGTCGGTCTCGCCGGTGGCGACGTCGGTGTTGGCGCTGGCTTCCTCGCCGATCCCGGCGACGGCCAGGTAGACCGCGTAGCCGAGGCCACCGAGCAAGAGCGCAGCCACGACGACGGCGGCGACCAGGATTCCGAGCAGGCGGCGCCGGCCCCACTCCGTGGCGCCTTCGGCCTTTTTCGTGGCTGCGCGCCGCATCAGATGCAGCCCTTGCCGAGGATCCCGTTGAGCATGCCGGGCAGCACCAGGTAGGCGATCGCGCAGGCGAACACGACCACCACCGAGATCACGCCGACCTTGGAGGCGTGCGGCAGGGAGAACACTCGGCCGGCGATGATCGCGCCGATGGCGATCACGATGCCGAGGCCGAACAGGACGATGACGCCCCACAGCACGTAGCTGGTGATCTCGTTGGTGGGGCCGACAGCACCCGGGGGCGCCTTCGGGCAGACAGCCATCACGGTGGTTGCGGTTGCGGTCATGACGTCCATAGGTGGACTTCCTTTCTGGGTTGCTGACCCCGGGCGGGTCAGGCGCTTTCGCTGGTGTCGGTGGGCAGATGTGCGGGCTCGAGCAGCTGACGTGCTGCCGAGATCAGGGGGGCCGGGACGGGTCGGGAGTCCAGGCCGTTGACCGCGAGCTCGCGGTCCTCGGGGATCTCCACGCACCGGTCCGCGACCAGGGCGCGACGTAAGGCGGGGCCGCCGGCGTGCTCGAGGCCCCGGGTCCACTTCTTGCGGCGCGGCCCACGCACGGCGAGGGCGATCTGCTCGGGCTGGCAGTGGTTGGCCAGCAGCTCGAGCGCGACCGAGGCGCGGCGCATCCCGGGGACGGTGGCTGTCGTGACCAGGACGACCTGGTCGGCGGTGCGGACGGCCTCGGCGAGCCAGCAGTCGGTGGCCAGCAGCTGACCGGCTTCCCAGCCGACGTCGAGGATCGTCAGCTGGGTCTCGTGCTCTGCGTCGATCGGCAGCGGGATCTCGTCGACGCCGGCGAGGACCTCGCTGGCCCGCTCGAGCAGAACGTGGTCGCGCTTGCCCTGACGCCAGTCGGTCGGGTGAAGGCCGAGCTCGGCGGTGCTTGCCGCGGCGAGACCAGAGGCGGTGACCGAGCAGCACTCGATCACCCGGACCGGGGCGGCGGCGGCCAGGCCGGCTGCCAGGGCGATGGTGCTGGCTCCCACCGACCCGGCGCATCCGATCACCGCGATGGTGTGCTCCCCCGCAGCTGGCGACCAGTCGTCCGCGGCTGCGGTGCCGCGGCCGCGGGGTCCCTTGCCGGCGCCGGCGCCGGCGCGGAACTCGCCGGCGTTCACGGCGTCCCAGGCTCGCTTGAGCTCGTCGACGCCGACCGGGCGGCTCGAGGTCTGGGTGCTCACTTGGCCTCCCCGATACCGCCGCGGCGGAACTCGAGCGCGGCACGGACCTCAGCCGGGGTCAGGCTTGCCAGCTCTGCCTTGGCGGCCTGGACTTCGTGCAGTTGGGCGACGCAGCCGGTGAGCTGCTCGATCGCCTCGACCTCGCGGCCGGCGATCGCGAACAGGTCGGCGATCTTCTCCGGCGTCCGGCTCTCGCCGTCGTCCTGGGTGTATGTCATGGGCTTCACCACCTCCAGTCGCCTATGTGTCGTCGGGCGGTGGGAGCGATCACGGTTGCGCTCATTCGTCATGGCCGAACTTCCTCGTGGCGGCCGCGGCGAGGGCGCGCATGCTGCGCGAGCCGTGGCGACGGACGGTTGCCTCGGACACCCCGCCCCGCGGTGCGACACGGCTGGACACCTCGTTGCTGAGCAGGCCGCCGTAGCCGCGGGCGAGGTTGCGGGTCTCGACGCGGTCGGCCTCGTCGACCAGGCAGAGCAGCAGGTAGCGGTCGGCCGCGCTGATTACCTGGTTCTCGCAGGCCCACGCCAGCAGCTCCAGCAGCTCCTCGGTGGCCGACGGCTCCTCCTGCCCCGGACCGGCGCCTGCGAGGATCTCGGGCCAGGGGAATGGGGCGCCGGCAACCCGTTCGATCGGCATCGCGGTGGCGCTCCACGCTCCTGCGTCGCCGTCGGCCAGGTCGCCGGAGGAGAAGGACTCCACGAGGGTGGTGTTCGCCCACGTGCGGTCGGCGCGGGAGACGTAGAAGAAGTCCCCGACCTCGCGGAGGACGCCGACGCGGGTGTTGATCAGGATGTTCGCGGCGACCTTGCGCAGCCGGCGCCACTTGAAGGTCCGGACTTCGATCCACAGCTGGGAGGCCACCAGCTCGTCGATCCGCTCGACGGCCGACCAGGAGCCGGCCGCGACGGGCTGGCTGTCGCGGAAGACCTCGCGGGGAGGGAGGGTGCTGAGCCAGCCGGCGAGCCGGCACGCGCCGGGCAGCAGGCACTTGGCGAGCGCGGCCGCGGCAGCGATGTCGTCACCGCCATCGGGAGCCGCCAGCATGGCCAGCGCCAGGAGGACCTCGTCAGAGGCTGCGCTGTCGACCGAGGGCAGCCAGGCCCGGAGGTCGTCGAACTCCTCGACGACTCCAAGCCGTGGATCAGCGGCCACCCAAGTCGGCCACTTCTGGCGGGCCTTGTCGAGCAGTTCGCTGTTGTCGTCGAGGCCGAGCTGGTCGCCCACACTCATCGCACTCGCTCCTTTCGTCCGTGGCTGTGCACGGCAGAAAGGTCGCGAGCGGGCGTCCCCGCATCCGTCCCCCCAAACCCCCGATTCGGAGGGGGACGCAGAGGGGGGACGCGCGTTTCCGCAGGTCAGAGGGCGTCCCCCCGAAAGTTGCAGAAACTTCTTGGCCAGGGTGGCGCGGAGCCTATTGTTTCTATTCTCTGGCTTCTGGACGTCGTGCGCGCGAGGGGTCGCCTGAGGGTGCGCGCTACGTCAGCGCCCCGCCTCCTAATCCGCGCCCGCCGCGACAGCCGCAGGCGTACCACTAATCGAGCGGCGCAAGTCGGACGGTTTTTCCGTACGGTTCGCGACCCTGCTGGCCTACCGTCGAGACCATGACCGAGAACGCCACCGATCACATGCCCGACGACCACCTCGAGGTCCGCGACCTGTCGTACGACTTCACGCGGACGCGCCAGATGTACGACCTGTTCAAGCAGTCTCTTTTCGATCCCGGCTTTGACTATCCCGGCGACCCGCCGCCGCCGGATCGCCTCGAGCTCTACATGAAGAGCCGCGCGCGCGGCGCCGGCTACGTGGCGGACTTCGTCTACACGTCGCGAGACCTCCCGGTCCGGGTCTACGGGATCCTGGTCAACCGCGGCCGCGGCCTGGAGGTTGCGGAACTCGAGCTCTTCAAACTGACCTGGCGATACGAGGATGGTGGCGACGAGGACCGCGCTGCAACCGACCACGATCCCGGCACTGAGCTGGGCCAGCTCATCACGAGCGATCTCCTTCGCCGCATCCCTCTCGGCAAGATCGTCGCTCGCGCGCAGGCGACTCTCGCCCAAGACGACTGGCGTAGTGAGGGCGTCACCCAGCTCGGCCTCGACGGCCGGCGAGACATCGCGGTAGAGGACCTCCTGCCCGAGGAACTCAGCGCATTGGAGACTGCTGCGAGCTCCGCGGCAGGCAAGCGCCGCGGCCGACCAGGCCTACCGGACACACTCCTCGAGGACGTAGCGCGCACGTACCTCCAGGAAGCCGCCAACGGGCCTGGGCTAACGGGTCGGCTCGCCACGAAGTTCGGGCGCCCCGAGCCGACCGTGCGGGACTGGATCGGCACCGCACGACGGCGCGGCTTCCTGTCGCCGGGACAGCCAGGTCGGCGCGGCGCTGGCCCGGGTCCCCGCCTCGTTGACCGCCAGGAAGGCGGCGCCCAGGTCACGTGACTGGGCCTGCTGTCACGCCAACCCGTGATCCCTAAGGTCTAGGTTCGCGCGTCTTATTCATCTGCGCAGGCGAGCCACCCCATGCTCTGCTTCTCGCGAGCCCCAGGAGACCCGAGACGCCTGGGGCTCTTTCACGTCCACCAGCGGCAGCACGAGCATCTCAGTTCGGGCGGGGCCCGGTGCCTCCGGGCCGCGCTCGGGCAGCGAACGACACAGGTCCCCGGTCCTGCTGTGAGGACGGGGACCTGTGTCGGTGATCGGTCGGCTAGTACAGGGTCACTGGGTCAGCACCTGGGCCTCCCCGATGCGGATCGGGAGCGGCTCGGTGGCCAGGTCGAACTCGATGGTTCCGGACTGCCCGCCACCGGTCCACTCGACCACCCAGTGACTGGCCGCGGTGACCTGGTACGCACCCTCGGGCTGGTTGGTCGACATCTTCGCGTAGCGGTGCCCGCAGGTCGGGGAGTCCTGCTTGCCGTAGTGATCGGCGTACGGCGTTCCCTTGCCGGTGCACGTCACCTTGGTTCCGTCGCCCATGTTCCACACGATGCTGGAGACGCTGGCGGTGGCGCTGACCGAGACCGGCCCTTCGCTGGCGGACGCGGTGATCGGTCCGAACGTGTCATCGGTCGGGCTGTCGACCCACATCCACACCGGCAGACCAACGAGACCAACCCGGTTGGCGCCCGACTCGGGGACGATGCCGATCGTGATCGGGTCCAGGTCCATCGATGCAATGGCCCGTTGAGCCAGCACCTCTGGATCGATGGTCACTGTGCCGTTCTCGATCCACATCAGTTCCCACGAGGACCCGGGCGGGGGGAAGTAGCAGACGTGCCAGGCGCCGTCCTCCTCGGTCTGCCCGGGCGGCGGCTCGGTCTCGTCTGCGGGGAACGCCTCTCCGACGTAGCACCCGTGAGCGCTGCTCCAAGTCGATCCTTCTGGGCCCGTGCAGGGAATCTCGTTGCCTTGGTACGAGCACGTTGACGAGCCTCCGTCACCAGGATCGTTGTCCTCGTCGCCATCATCGCCGGGGTCCTCGCAGACGAGCACTACCTCGCCGGTGTCCGGATTGGTCTCATAGTGGCAGTTTTGGTCGCCATCAGCGGCGGCCGGCGACGAGCCCCCAATCGTGACCAGCCATGCGGCGGCCACGATCGCGGCGAGCGCCCGGGCTAGCACGACTTGTCCCAAAGCACGTTTGAGCTGTTGACGAGCCAGCGGCCCTTCTGCTTGATCAACTCGTACTGGATCGGCACCGGGTTTCGCAGGGGGTTGCCCTCGGGGTCCTTAGGTTCGGGAACCGGCTTGCCGTCCTTCGTGCGCTCGACTCCGCTGCGGTCCTCGCAGTCGGTGATAAGCACTTGCGAGCCGCGGTCGCGCGGCTCATCGAGCAAGTGAACGTACTCCCCCGTGACCTTGCTGCCGGAGCGCTCGATTCCAGAGACGTTCTGCTGAAGGTTCAGGAACTCTTGTCCAGTTGCGACCTTGTTGAGGCGCTTGAAGTCGATGGTCGCGGCACGGAGCGCGTCGTCACGAACCTCGAGGTAGGTGGTCAGTTGGGCGGCAGCCTTCTCCTCAGGAGTCATCGGGGTGGGCGAAGCGCTGGTCGGCGTTTCGGTCGGGGTGGCGGTTGGGGTGTCCTCGGCCTCGGGGTCGGTGCCGTCGTCCGAGCAGCCCATGAGGGTCAGGGCAAGGGCGAGGGCCACTCCCCCGAGTGCGGAGTGGTGCTTCCTCATGCGGTGTCTCCTCCTGTGTTGGGCGGCGCCATGACTGATCGCTGGCTGACGTCGGTGGCAATGTGCTCGAGGTGTTCTTCGGCGGCGTCGACGAGCTCGGCCAGCGAGCCGTTGTCGGCGGGTTCGATCCCGAACCTCTTGTCGGCGTTGTAGAGCGTGCCGATGGTGTCGCGAACGAACACGGCCCGCGCGACGCGGCGGGCGTCGAGGTCGGGGCGGTCGCCGCCGGCCGCGACGTAGCGGCCGGTGAGCTCCTGGTCGAGCGTGGTCATGTGCTGGTGCTCCCTTCCCGAGTCAGCTCGCGAGCCAGCCGTGGTTACTGATGATGGTCTTCGTGCGCTCCGACAGTTCCAGCGGGGCGTCGCCGTCGTCGGACCGGTTGCAGATCTCCTCGCGGAGGATCCGGTCGGCCTCGAGCTGGTCGCCCTCGGCCTTCATGACGTGCGCCAGGCACAGGCGGGTGCTCTCGCCGTCAGGGTCTGCCCGGTTGGCGACGTAGGCGGCGGAGCGGGCCTTGACCAGGGCGCCGGCGGCGAGAGCCTCGGTGACGACGATGAGGGCGACGTCGGCGATCCAGCCGGACGCCATGAGGTCAACGCGGTCGGGCTCGTTGACGAGCCAAGACCATCCCTCTTCACGCAGTTGGCTGAAGGGCTTCGACTCGCCGACCAGCTCGAGCGCGGTGCAGAGGTCGGCGACGCCTTCCGCTCCGCCCCGGGCCTGCCCGCGCTTGCGCAGCCGGAGGAAGAGGTGGAGATCGACCAGGAGACCGTCGTCGACCTGGTAGACGTTGACGCCGCGGAGCTTGGTGGCAGGGGCCTTGTCGGCGTGGGGCAGGTGGGGCTCTCCAGTGGTGGGGTTGGTGCCCAGCCACTCGCGGACGGTGTTGGTGTAGTCGCGCACCTTGCCGGGGGTGATCCCGAATGCCTCGCCAATCTCCTCGCGGGTGGCTCCGTGCTTGCCGTGCATGGCCAGGTACGCGAGCAGCTCGGTGAAGTAGGGCTTGCGCTTGGCCAGCGCCTTGCCGTGGGTGCGCGCGGTGACCGGGCCGAGCAGGCTGAGCCTTGGACGGTCGCAGTTGGTCGAGAACCAGTCGGCGATGTCTTGGTCGAGAGTGGGGTCGCACTGTTCGACCTCGGCTCGGACGTGCTCGGGCACCTTCGGCGCCAGCGTCTCGAGGTCCTCCTGCACGATCGCGCTGTGCCGGATGTAGTCCTCGTCGTCGCCCTCCAGGAGGGAGGACAGCGGCTCGTCGACGGTGTCCGCGGGGGTGTTGCGCGGCAGGGTGTACCCGCGGCGCAGTGCCCCGGACTGGTCGGTGTAGGCCTCCCAGCCGTCGGTGGCGGTCTCGTCGACCGGGACAGGTACCTCCTCGGCGACCTCGCTCTGTGCGTAGACCAGGGCGCAGCCGCGGGCCTCGTCGCTGGTCAGGCCGACGGCGATGAGGTTGAGGCCAGCGTGCTCGAGGACGACGCGGCCGGTGTTGGTCATGTGCAGGACGGCGCCCGGGGTGTTGGGGCGCTCGCCGGCGACGACGATGGAGGTGGCGGACTGCCCGACGTGGTTGGTGACCAGCTGCAGCAGCTGCTCGAGGTCCTCGGGGTCTCCGGCAGCCGCGTCGAGCAACAGCATCCGGGCGGGCCAGGTGTCGTCGTCGACGCTGCCGGTGCGCGCTGTGGACGCGTCGGTGTCGTGTCGCTTCGCCCGGTCGACCGTGGTGACGGCGGCCGCGAGGGCTTCCGCGGTCGCGGGTGACCCGGCTGCTCCGGTCGGGTAGTAGCTGATCCGCTCGTCCATGGCGACGGCTTCCTCAGCCACGCCGATGCAGTCGACCTGGACGCGGCGCGACCACGGGTTGACGGCGAGCTGCGCGGCGAGGTGGCGGGCGAAGTCCCGGCCGTAGGTCTGGTCGCCGCTGATGGTGAGGGTGGACAGCTCCTCGCAGTTGAGCAGCCACGTCTCGCCGGTGTCGCTCATGCCGATGGTGGCCAGGAGCGGGTAGGGCGGCTCGACGTTCCCTGTGTCGGGGCCGAGCTCGTCGACGGCGGTGTCCGTGCTGACGTGCCAGTGGGTCTGGTCCGGGCTGCCCACCCACGGCGCCGGCACCGCGGCCGGTGCGCTCAGGTGCAGCGTCAGCTTGCCGTGCGCGAGCTCCACGGCAGCGAGCGGCGGCATCGTGGTGCCCTGCGCGCCGACGGCGGCCGCGAGGCGGCGCAGCGCCTCGTCGGCGAACTCCACGGTGGCTGCGGCCGCGGCACCGGTGGCGTTCAGGGTCATCTCGACCGGCGCGAGCTCCGGAGGCGGCGCGGCGATCGCGCGGCCGGGCGTCCGGTTCCGGTAGCCGGCGCGGCGGCGGGACCGCAGGGCCATGAGCAGTGCCCCGGACAGCAGGACGCCCCCGCCGGTCAGACCGGCGAGGACCCACGGCGCGTCGAGGATCGAGTCGTCAGCGTCGTCGACCTGGTCGACGTCGGCGGCCCGCGCCGCCGGCTCCTCGGCTTGGGGCGGCGCGTCGGGCACGGCCGTCTCGGGCACCTCGGGCACCTCGGGCACATGGGCGACCGGCGGCTCCTCCTCGGCCGGCGGGTCGACGGGCCGCTGGTCCTCGGGGCCGGCGGGCGTCTCGGGCTCGACGTCGCGCGGCTGCTGGTGCTGGGTGTCGTCGTGACTGCCCCCCTGCTCGGCGTCGGGGATGTTGAGCTTCCAGCCGACGTCGATGACGTCGGGGTCGGTCAGCTGGGCCCCGCCGGGCTGGGTGATGCCGGTGGAGGCCCGGTAGATCTCGGGCCAGCGGTCGGCGTCGCCGAGCTGCTCTTGGGCGATCTCGCTGAGGGTGTCGGTGGGCTGCACCGTGTAGTCGTGCGCCGGTGCCCCGCCGTTGAGCGCGGGCAGCTTGAGTACCCAACCGGGCTCGAGGAAGCTCGGCTGCGCGCCGAGGAGGTCACGGTTGAGTTCGACGAGCTCCTTGTAGCGGGCACCGTCGCCGAAGTGGTCCTCGGCGATCGACCACAGGCTCTCCCCCGGCTTCACAGCGTGGTCGACGGTCTTGCGCTGGCGCTCCTGCTTCGTCTCGACCTTGAGGTCCTGCTGGGCGGGTGCCTGGTCGGCGGCACCGGCGTTGACGTGTCCCACCGTCACCGGCGCCGCGGCGGCCGAGGTGATCGTGGCTGGCTGGGCGGCGATGGGCGCGGCGATGAACAGCAGAGCGGCGAGGCCGATGAGGCCGCGTGCTGCGGCCTGCGGCCGGCCCAGGCCCGGCAGCTGCGGCGCCTGGACCTTGCGGAGCCGTGCGATGGCCTCCACGACCAGGCTCAGCGCCATGAAGGCCCACGCGACCCAGCCGATCACCTTGAACAGGCCGAGGACGAGGGTGCCGTCGTCGGGCGCCATGAGCGCGTTCTTGATGCCGTCCAGGGTCGGGACGTGGTCCGGGATTGGGCTGGCACCGATCGCGAGGAATAGTGCGGGCAGCCCGAGGACGATGCCGAGTACGGCGACCGAGGCTGCGAGGCCGGTGAGCCGCTGGCCCAGGGTGGGATGGGTGGGCGTGGTCATCTCTCGATGCCTCCTTCGGCGCGGATGAGCCGCGCGGACGCCCCCC
>DOWL01000029.1 GCA_003519585.1 Nocardioides sp.
GACGTAGACCGCGTGCCGGGTGACCGTGAGGTCGTTGAGGAATCGAGCGGTGCCGTCGGTCGACGGGAAGGAGAAGGTCGCGACGACGGCGCCGCTCTCGGCGTCCTGCGCGCGCACCTCGCCGGTCGGCCCGCCCGCGACCCAGAGCAGGTCACGACGGCGGTCGTAGTCGACGCCGACCGCCACGCGGCCGGGTGCTCCGGGGGCCAGTACCTCGCCGTCCCCGTCGCGCGGGCCGGCGACGTAGATCGCGCCGTCGGCGAGCGAACCGGCGTACAAGCGTTTCCCGTCGGTGGTGATCCCCTCGGGCTGCCATCCGTCGGGCAGGTCGATCTGCGCCGGGCCGTGTGCGTGCCCGGGACTGTGTCCGTGATTGTGCTCGTGACTGTGCCCGTGACCGCCGCGGGCGACGGCGACAGGTGCGGCCGCCAGGACGAGCACCAGTGCGGCGACACCGGTCAGGTGGATACGGCGGAGGTGGAGCATGGGGGTCCTCCCGAGGTGGATGGGGTCCTTCGACCCTCCTGAGTGCCTCAGTACGCGGTCAAGTGGATCGTCGTGATCTCACCCAACTCTCACGATCGCCCGCCTGACCGGTCCTGGGCTTCTTAGAAACGGTCGCGCCGCTCGGGGGTACCTGACACATTGACTCGGTGCTGAGCGAGGTGGCTGACGGTGTCTGGGTCCAACAGAGTGCGTGGGTGTGGAGTAACGCCACCGTGGTGCGTGGTGAGGACGGACTGGTCCTGGTCGATCCCGGCATCGACGGCGCCGAGCTCAACGAGCTTGCCGACGAGCTCGTTCGACTCGATGTCCCTGTGGTGGCAGGGCTCTCAACCCACCTCCACTGGGACCACCTGCTCTGGCACGACCGGTTCGGCGACGTACCCCGGTTCGCCATGCCGGCGAGCGTCGAGGCGGTCGGCGCGGCCCGGGAGCGGGCACAGGCGATGGCGGCGGAGAGTGCGTCCGGCATCCCGCTCGAGCTGATCGGGCACCTCACGCCGTTGCCGGCGGACGGGGGACCGGTGCCGGGCGAGGTCATGGAACACGAGGCGCACGCCATCGGGCACGCGGCGCTGCTCCTGGCGGACCGGGGCGTCCTGATCGCTGGCGACATGCTGTCCGACGTCCTGATCCCGTTCCTCGACCCGCGACGCCCCGGCCAGTTGGCTGCGTACGAGGGCGCCCTCGACCTGCTCGCCGATGCGTGCGGTCACGTCGAGGTGCTGATCCCTGGCCACGGCGCGACAGCCACCGGGCCCGAGGTGGCGGCTCGCCTCGCCGCCGACCGGGCCTACCTCGACGCCCTGCGGCAAGGGGTGGAGCCCGCCGACCCGCGACTCGAGCAGGAGTGGCTCGCCGGGCCACATCGGGCAAACGTCGACCTGGCCAGCAGCTGAGCCGGGTTCGGCCTCGGACCTGACCCCTCGGAGCCATGGCGGATGGCCGTTCGGATGATCTTGACGCGCTTCCGGCACGTCGCTGTCAAACCTCCTTTACGGTCGAAGCATCTGGGTCCCAACTCGGTCGGACCGCCGCGAAAATTCTGAAGGGAACGACGGCCCCATGTCTGGCTACCTCCGCTCGCTGCTCGGCTCGCGCACGACCAAGGACTCCGAGCGTGGCGCCTCGGCTGTCGAGTACGGCCTCCTCATCGCCGGCATCGCAGCGCTGATCGTCGTCGTGGTCTTCGCCTTCGGCGGGAGCCTCAAGGGCATCTTCACCAACACCTGCTCCAAGGTCACCGCCAGCGCGACCACCAAGTCCTGCAGCTGACGCGAGGCATCCCTCCTCGTTCCGGAACAGCGCCGGAACAGGTCACGTCGGACGCTCGTCGGACGGCACTCGGTGAGAGTGGATCCGGGCGAGAGGCATGCCAGTGGTGGCATCCGGAACTCCGCCGACACCAGGGGGAGTTCGCATGCGTCAGTCACCGAGCTACGCCGAACGGGCGGGTCGCGTCGCGAGGGCGCGACTTCGGAGCTGGGTCGTCGTTGCCTTGGCCGTGCTGGTCGGCAACACGGCCTGGTCGCTCGGACTCTCCTCACCCGCGCACGCCGATCCAGGGGCGATCTCCGGAGCGATCCAGTTCCCGGCTGGGATGTTCCCGCCTGACATCGAGCCCGCCTTTCCGGACATCGCGGTCTTCGACCGCGGCGACGACGAGATCCACTACGAGGTCGTCGCCGTCTACGACAACGTCGCTCCCGCGATCGATGCCGCGCTCAGCTGGGACGTCGACAGCTCTCAACTGCGCTGGACCCTGGTCGGCCCCCCGAACCCGACGTACCGCTTCTTCGTGTTCTGGTCCAGGTGGGTCTACACCGGTCCGATCCCGCACCAGGTGGACTCGAAGCAGTTCTGGCTCTCGTCGTCCTCGACGTCCCTGTTGCCGGACATGAGCCAGGCGAGCGTCTACCCGGTGGGCACCAGCCCGCTGCAGTTCCACTGCGCCTACGGCTTCGAGGGCTGTGCCTCCGGGGGCGGCGGCAACACGCCTGCGGTCGGCGCTGGCACCCCGACGATCTCCGGTACGCCGCGGGTCGGGCAGCCGTTGACCGCCAACCCCGGTGCCTGGCAGCCCGCAGCGGCTCAGCTCACTTACCAGTGGATGCGTGACGGCGCCCCGATCTCGGGCGCCACCTCGACGACGTACCTGGCAGCCGCCGCCGACGCCGGGAGGAAGCTCAGCGTCAAGGTGACCGGCTCGCTGACCGGCTACACCGCGCAGTCGGCGACGAGCTCGCCGACGCAGGCAGTCGCCAGAGGCAAACTGGCAGCGCCGACGCCCAAGGTCACGGGCCCGGCCAAGGTCGGCAAGAAGCTGACCGCCAAGGCGGGCAAGTGGAAGCCCGCGGGAGTGACACTGACCTATCAGTGGTTCGCCGACGGCAAGAAGATCGCGAAGGCGACTCGCTCGACGTACACGATCACCGGATCGGTCAAGGGCAAGAAGATCGTCGTGAAGGTCACCGGATCGAAGCCCGGCTACACCACGGTCACGAAGGCGAGTCAGGCGACCACGAAGGTCAAGAGCTAGTGGTCATGTCCGTTGATGCGGGACACCCGACGAATCAACGGAGGTGACCACTAGCGCATCACCGGTCGTCGTGGTCGCGGACTGGCGGGCGGGTCGCGCGGTACGGCGTGCGAAGGCTCTGCTCCTCCGCTGCGGTCGGGCCGTGAGGTGGAGTCATTCCGATGTCCGGTAGGAGAGCGTGGTCATCATGCCCGCCTCGGCGTGGTAGAGGTTGTGGCAGTGGGTCGCCCACTGGCCGGGATTGTCTGCTTCGAACTCCACCTCCAGAGTCGCCATGGGCCGGACGATGGCGGTGTCCTTCCGGACCCCTCCACGCGTCAGGGCGAAGGTGTGCCCGTGCACGTGCATCGGGTGGAACATCATCGACTGGTTGACGAACCGCAGCCGGACCCGCTCGCCCTGCACCACGTCGAGCGGCTCGGTGTCGGGGAAGGTCCTGCCGTTGAGGGTCCAGCGGTAGGGCGCCATGGAGCCGCCCAACAGCAGGTCGTGGCGTCGGTCGGCGGATCGTCGGTCCAGCCGTGCCTCGTCGGTGGGCGAGAGATCGGTGCCCAGGAGCACCTGGCCGCCCAGTTCACGGATCTGGATGTCGGAGCTGGGTGGACGACCGGGTCCGGTGCGGATCACGGCCAGTCCCTGGCCCGACTTCCCCTCGGCGGAGGCGACCAGGGGGAACACGCCGTCACCGAGGGCGAGGGTGACGTCGAAGCGTTCGCCCATCCCGATCAGCAGGGCGTCGGTGGGCACCGGCTCGACCGGGAAGCCGTCGCTGTGGGTGATGGTCATCCGATGATCCCCGACGGCGAACCGGAACGCGGTGTCGGAGGCGGCGTTGACGATCCGGATCCGAACATGTTGATCGGGCTTGGCCGACAGTGTGACGGGACTGCTGGCGATCCGGCCGTTGACCAGGTAGTGCGGGTACGAGATGTCTCCTGCGCTGCCCAGCAGCGTGGACTGCATGCCGCCCATCCCCTCCATCCCGCCGTTCGACGAGCCGCCGTCCATCGAGCCGTGGTCCATCCCCTCCATTCCGTTCATGTCGCCCATGGCGTCATGCGCACCGTCGTCTCGCTGCAGGTCGACGAGGACTTCGTCGGGCGTGCGGCCGGTGCCGTCGATCCAGTCATCGAGGACGACGATCCACTCGGCGTCGTAGCGGCCGGGCTCGTGGGGGTCGTCGACGATCAGGACGCCGTAGAGGCCGCGGTCGAGCTGGACCCCGGAGTGCGGGTGGTAGAAGTAGGTGCCTGGGTCCGGGGCGGTGAACTCGTAGCGAAAGGTCGTCCCGGCATGGATCGGGTCCTGCGTGATGCCAGGGACGCCGTCCATGTCGTTGCGCAGCGCCACGCCGTGCCAGTGCACGCTCGTGTCGACCGGAAGCTGGTTCTCCACCTCGATCCGCAGGACGTCACCGGCGTCAGCGCGGAGCAACGGCCCGGGCGCCGTGTCGGCGTACGCCCAGGTGGGCACCGCCGGGCCGCCGAGTTCCAGCGTCACCGGTCGAGGGGTCAGTCGGGCGGAGACCAGCCGACCACCGGCCCGCCGGCGCGTGGCCTCCGCGGCCGCGACCGCCTCGGCACCGGGGTCGACCTCCGAGCCGGTGGACCCGGTGCAGGCGGCCAGCCCGCCCAGTGAGGCGACCCCGGCCAGACCGACGGCTCCGCGGAGGACTCCGCGGCGGGTGATCTCGGGCAAGGCAGAACTCCTGTCGGCGAAGGGCACGGTCGTGGGCTAGTGGTCATCTCCGTTGATTCGTCGGGTGCCGCGGAAGATCGCAAAGACCGCGACGACCACCATCGCCCAGAAGGCGACCATCGCCACGGTCATGAGCATCCAGCCGCCCCAGCCCATGGCGTCGTGGTACCAGCCCATCATCGTCCTCAGCTCCTGCGCTTGCCCGGTGACTCCACGCTCGCCCCATCACCCCGTCTTCTCGATCGCGTTCGTGTGAAGGTTTGCTCAAGAAGCCCGTTCGGTTGGGCTTCGCCGACGGCTCGGAGAGGCCCGGGCTGCGACCATGACGCCTATGGGCGATGACGCGATGGGCGCCGCAGCCATGCCGGGAGCCTGTGTCGGCGAGGCGCGTCCCCGGTCGGGTCTGCGGGCGATGGTGGTCGAGGACGAGACCCGGCTCGCCGGGCTCATCGGCAGCTACCTCGAGCGTGACGGCTTCGAGGTGAGCCTGGTCCACGACGGACGTGAGGCCGTGGACACCGCTCGGGAGGTCGACCCGGATGTGGTGGTGCTCGACCTCGGCCTGCCCGGTCTGGACGGCATCGAGGTCTGTCGGCGGCTGCGCACCTTCTCCGACGCCTATGTCGTGATGCTGACCGCGCGCAGCGAGGAGGTCGACACGCTCATCGGGCTCTCGGTCGGTGCGGACGACTACATGACCAAGCCCTTCAGTCCTCGTGAGCTGATGGCACGAGTGCAGGCCATGCTGCGCCGGCCGCGGCAGCCAGGGGCGGTCGAGGCCCTGGAAGGCCGACGTACCTTCGGTGCGTTGGTCATCGATCCGCTCGGACGCGACGTGTGGTTGTCGGGGGCGCCGGTGGCGCTGACTCGGACCGAGTTCGACCTTCTCGTAACGCTGTCGGAGCGGCCGCGGATGGCCTTCAGCCGTCGACAGCTCATCGAGGCCGTGTGGGGTCCTGCCTGGGTGGGCGACGAGCACCTGGTCGACGTACATATCGGCCACTTGCGCCGCAAGCTGGAGGACGATGCCACCCAGGGGCGATTCGTCCGCACGGTGCGCGGTGTCGGCTACCGCATGGGTGTCGGGCAGTGACGGGCACGTCCCTCCCCCTTGCGGGGGGTCGGATCAGGCCTCGCTTTGCCGCGCGCCTGCTCCTCGCCCAGACGTTGGTGCTGATGGCAGGGGCCCTGACCACCTGGCTGGTGGCCTCCGTCGTCGGCCCCACCATCTTCAGCGACCACCTCCGGCAGGCGGGCCTGGCACACACAGCGGAGGAGACCAGGCATGTGGACGAGGCTTTCGCCTCCGCACTGCTGATCTCGATCTCCCTGGCCCTGGTCGCCTCGGTGCTCGCCGCGTTCGCGGTCTCCTGGTACTTCAGCCGCCGAGTGCAGCGTTCGATCGGCAACGTCGCCGACAGCGCGTCGCAGATCGTCGCCGGCAGGTACGACGCCAGGGTGCCCGACCCGGGTCTGGGTGGCGAGTTCGCAACGCTCGCCCTCACCTACAACCAGCTCGCCGAGCGCCTGGGGGCGATCGAGTCGACCCGACGCAGCATGCTGGCCGATCTGGCCCACGAGATGCGCACTCCGTTGGCCACCATCGACGCGCACCTGGAGGCAGTCGAGGACGGGGTCCGCAGCTTGGACGACGAGACGCTGGGTGTCATCCGTGGGTCGACCCGGCGACTGCGGCGGCTGGCAGAGGACATGAGCGCGGTGTCACGCGCCGAAGAGGAAGGTCTCGACGTCACGCGCAACCCGGTCGCGGCCGCTGGACTTGCCGCCGCGGCGGCCGAGTTGGCCCGCGACCAGTTCGACGCCGAGGGGGTGCTCCTGCGCACCGAGCTGGCCGACGCCGGGCAGGTGCGCGTCGACGCAGACCGGATCGGCCAGGTGCTGGCCAACCTGCTCGACAACGCCCTACGGCACACACCCACGGGTGGCACCGTGACTCTGGCCTGCCGGCGGGTGGATCGCTGGGTCGAGTACAGCGTCGCCGATACGGGCGATGGTGTGGCGGCCGAGCACCTGCCGCATCTGTTCGATCGGTTCTACCGTGCCGACACGGCCCGCGACCGCGCCCACGGCGGCTCCGGCATCGGGCTGGCGATCGCCAAGGCGCTCGTGGATGCGCACGGCGGCAGCATCTCGGTGGCCAGTGCCGGGCCCGGGCACGGTGCCACGTTCACGGTCCGGGTTCCCAGCCACCGGTAGCCTCCGACGGGAGGCGGCCGCGTATCCCACCGTCGAGCGAGGATCGGGCCCGTCACGAAAGCGTGCCAGCGGGTGCGCGGGGGCCTCGATGGAATGTCTGCTCCGCCCGCGGTGTCAGCGACCGAGGATCCGGCGGAGCCAGCCGTCGTTGTTCGGGTCCTGGTGGCCGGAGCACCACTGGTCGGCGGGGACGAGGGCCTTGACCTGGGCGACGTGCTGGCCGCAGCCGGCCCAGGTGGTCTTGCCGCAGGTGCGGCACTTCTTGGGATGGCACATGCTGAGTCCTCTCGGAATGTCGGGTCAGGAGGGGGCTTCGCCGGCGTCGATGGCGTCGACGAACTCGCAGAAGGCGTCGAAGGCGCGCGCGCCGTGGATCGTCGCCGGGCCGCCGTGCATCAGGAAGGTCACCCCGATCGCCTCCGCCGCTTCCTGCGGCGTGGCACCGGCGCGGGCGGCTGCCTGGCCGTGCGATGCGACGCACCCGTCGCAGCCTCCGACGACACCGATCGCGAATGCGATGAGCTCCTTGGTCTTGCGGTCCAGGGCGCCGTCGGTGAATGCGGCCTTCGACAACTCACCGAAGCCCTTGTAGACGTCGGGGATCGCTCGCCGCAACTCCCGGTGGAGTGGTGCAATCTCCCGCAGGACGGCTTTGCCGTGCGGTGAGCCGTGCTCGTTCGTGGCGGTCATGGGCATTCCTCTTAGCCGTGCGAGAAGGTGATGTCGGGCAGGATCCGGTGCAACCAAGCCGGGGTGGCCCAGGCGGCGCGGCCGGAGAGGCGGAGCATCACGGGCAGCAGGACGAGCCGGACCAGGAAGGCGTCGAGCAGGACCGCGATGCCGAGGATGACGCCCATCTCCTTGGCCGGCAGCGGGCCGGACAGGGCGAAGGTGAAGAAGACCGCGACCATGACGCCGCCAGCGGCGAAGATCACTCGGCCCGAGTGGGCCACCGCGCCGACCATGGCCTCGTGTGGGTCGCCGGACTTCTCCCAGTGCTCCTTGGCCGAGGCGAGCAGGAAGACGGTGTAGTCCATCGCGATGGCGAAGATCATCGCGAAGAAGAACACCGGTGCCCAGGCGTCCAGGAAGCCTTGGTGCTCGAAGCCGAGGAGGCCGGAGCCGTGGCCGTCCTGGAAGACCAGCCGTGCGACACCGAATGCGGCCGCGGTGGAGAGCAGGCTGGCCAGCGTACCGAGCAGGGAGATCAGCGGCGCCTGCAACGCTACGAGGAGCAGCAAGAAGCCCAGGACCAGGACGACGCCGATCACCAGCGGGGTGTACTCGTCCAGCTGGGACTTCAGGTCGATGTTCTCGACGGCCGCACCGCCGACCAGCGCCGAGGCCGGCAGGTCACCGCGCAGTCGTGCGACGGTGGCGGCGAGCTCGGGGTCTGAGGGATCGACGGTCGGTACGGCCTGGATGAGGCGGCGGTCGCTGCCATCGGTGGCGGGTACGGCTGGCATCACCGTCGCGACCCCTGCGTCCTGCGCCAACGTTTCGGCTGCGGCCTGACTCTGGGGCGTCTTGACAACGATCTGGAGCGTCCCGGGCGCCCCGGGGCCGAAGGCGTCCTGGACCTGGTCGTATCCGATTCGCGCGCTCGCGTCCTCGGGCAGCACCTTGATCGAGGGCATCGCCGTCCTCAGGCCGAGGATCGGGGCGGCCAGGGCGACGAGCACGATCAACGAGGTGGCGCCCCACGCCACGGGGCGGCGCCAGAGGCGTTCGCCCCACGCCGCGAAGGCGGGGGAGCGGTGCTCGCCAGCGCGTACCCACGGCAGTGACAGCTTGTTGATCCTCTGGTCGAGCTTGACCAACACCAGGGGCAGCAGTGTCAGCGTCGCGGCGAGGACGAACAGGACCGAGAGCATGATCCCGCCGGCCATCGAGCGGAAGGACGGCGAGGGCACCAGCAGGACGGCGGAGAGCGACACCAACACGGTGGCGCCAGAGAGCAGGACCGCCTTGCCGGCGGTGTCCATCGTCTCCGCGATCGCCTGATCGGGCGACTCGTGTCGCCCCAGGCGGGCGGCGCGGTAGCGGACCACGAGGAACAGCGCGTAGTCGATGCCCAGGGCGAGGGAGAACATCATCGCGAAGTTCATCGCCCAGATGGATACCGGCATCAGCTCGTTGATCAACACCAGCGAGCCCGCGGACGCGACCAACCCGGCCAGGGTGAGGATCAGCGGCAGGCCGGCCGCGACGAGGGCACCGAAGGCCAGCACCAGGATGGCCAGGGTGACCGGCCACGAGAACATCTCCGAGGCGAGCATCGCCTCGAGGTTCGCCTCGTTGAAGTCCGACCACAGCAGCGATGAGCCGGTCGGGTTGACCTGCACTGTGTCGGTCGACAGGGCCTGCAGCCCCTGCTTCAGGTCCGTCGCGACCCGGACCATCTCGTTGGTGCCCACGTCGGCGCCGGCCAGCACGACGGCCGTCCGCCCGTCCGGTGAGAGGCTGGCGCCCGGCAGTGGGGCCACGACCTCCGCGAGTCGCGGTTCGGCCTCGAGGACCCGGGTCACCTCGCGGATGACCTGCGGTCCGTCGCCCTGGTCCAGGGGAGCGCCAGTGCTGTGCACGACGACCTGGATCGCGTGGCCGGCGTTGCCGCCGAAGTGCTCGCTCGCGAGCTCGCGCACCGTGACCGACTCCGAGCCGTTGGCCTGCCAGCCGGCGCCGGAGAGCTCGGTCTCCACCCGGGGCGCGAAGACGCCGAGGCCCACGATCACGATCAGCCAGGCCAAGGTCGTGATGCGGGCGTGGCCGCCGACCCAGATCCCGAGCCGGCCCAGTAGTCCGTAGCCGCGGGTGTCGAGCCCGGGGGCGTCCGAGGCCCGGTTCGCGGCCGGACTGGTCGGAGTGGACGTGGAGGTCATCCGGAGGTTCCTTCGGCGTTCGAGGTGATCGAGCGAGGTGATCGAGCCGCCGGGAGGAATGAACTATCCCCCCAGGGGGTTATGATGGCACCATATAGGAACCCCCCAGGGGGATAGCAAGTCGGCGTCAGCCGGCGGAAAGAACACCAGATGACGACGATGACCCTGACCGCGACGAACTTCGAGGACACCATCACGGGCAACGAGATCGTGCTCGTGGACTTCTGGGCGTCCTGGTGCGGCCCCTGCCGGCAGTTCGCGCCCGTCTTCGAGAAGGCCGCGGAGGACCACCCCGAGATCGTCTTCGGCAAGGTCGACACCGAGGCCGAGCGAGAGCTCGCCGCCGCGGCGCGGATCACCTCGATCCCCACGCTGATGGCCTTCAAGAACGGCCACCTGGTGTTCGCCCAGCCTGGCGCCCTGCCAGCCCCCGCGCTCGCGGAGCTGGTAGAGGCCGTCGCCCAACTGGACGTGGACGCGGCGATCGCCGAGCGGAGCGCCTCGTGAGCGATTACACGATCAGGGTGACGGTGGACCACCCGTTCGCGGAGACGGTGACTGCGGTTCGCGAGAGTCTGGCCGAGCAGGGCTTCGGTGTGCTCACCGAGATCGATGTCGCCGCGACGCTCAAGACGAAGCTGGACGTCGACGTACCGGCGCAGCTGATCCTCGGCGCCTGTCGGCCCCAGCTCGCGCACCGAGCCCTCGAGGCAGTGCCATCGATTGCGACCCTACTGCCGTGCAACGTCGTGGTGCGCGACGTCGGAGGGGCGACCGCCGTGGAGGCCGTCGACCCGAATGCCATGATGCGCCTGGCCGACGACGCCACCCTCCGCGAGGTGGCCACCGAGGCACGGGAGCGGCTCGTCGCCGCTCTGGCCGACCTGGAAGGAGCCCGCGGATGAAGCTGGAAGCAGATGAGATGACCGCGATCATCAACCGCGCCAAGCGTGCGCACGGGCACTTCGGCAAGGTGATCGCGATGATGGAGGAGGGCGCCAACTGCGAGGACGTGCTGACCCAGCTCGCCGCAGTCAACAGGGCGATCAGTCGCACCGGTTACGCGGTGGTCGCCACAGGTCTCCACCAGTGCCTTGCCGCCGGCGACGGCCCCGACAGCGTCGACGTCAAGAAGATGGAGAAGCTCTTCCTGGGCCTGGCCTGAAGCGGCTGGACCGGAGGTTGCACGAGGGCGTGCGTGTCGCCCTCGTGAGACAACCAGAGAAGGACGATGGCCCCGAGGAATCCCCGGGGCCATCGTGATCGAAGGTGGCGACTGGACCGACTGACGACCTAGATGTCGTAGTACTGACTGACTCACCCATGCTGACCTGCGCAAACGTCGAGATTCCCCGGCCATTTGTACCGGGCTTGTAACAG
>DOWL01000093.1:0-9661 GCA_003519585.1 Nocardioides sp.
ACACTAGCCCCGCTGGCAAGCGTCGAGTGCGGTCTCCGCCGACCTGAGCTGGGCTCGAGCCGTGGTGTCCGACGCCTGGGCACTGGTCAGTTGTGCGGACTCCGTCGCCAGCGCGGCTCGGGCGGCGTTGAGCCGCTTCTTGGCCGCCTTCAACCGCTTGGCGGCCTTCTTGATCTGGGCCTGGTTGTCGTGCTTGCGGGTCGACTTCAGCTTCTTCTTCGCCTTCTTCACGGACGCCTTCGCCACCTTCTCCGCCTGCTGCGCGGAGCCGAGCGCCGCCTGGGCGGTGGTCAGGGCCGCGGCGGCGGCGGTCGCCTTGCCCTGGGCGCCCGTGAGTGCGGTCTGGAGCGAGGCGCAATCGCGCGTCGTCGGCGTACCAGGGGTGCGCGGCAGGAGCTCGAGCGTGGCGGCGCTGACCTCGCCACCGCCGTCGAAACCGCAGTTGTCGACCAGGCGCAGGGTCCAGCGCCCATTGGGTGTGGCCAGCGTGCTGAACGCCGCGGTGAGGCCGGTGTTGGCGCCGGGGGAGTCGGCTCCACGAGGGGTGCTGGTGCGGTAGGTACCAGGACGGATGGCGTCGATGGCACCGGCGTGTGCGGCTGCGGCCCACCAGTTCCAGGTCGCCTCGTCGGCGAAGCTGTAAGTGCCGTCCAGGTCGCTGTCGTCGCCCTGGTCCTCCGGGTCGTCGATTTCTTTGACACCGGTCCCCCCGAACAGGATCGCGGTGGCGGCGCCGTCCGGCGCGATGAGGGTCGCAGTCAGATCGCCCACCCAGGGGTGGGTGAGCGCGAGCCCTGTGATGCGTACGTCGGCCGGGGCCGTCGCGGGCAACCCGGTCACGTTGAAGGTCACGTCGCGCGGCGTACCGGGCGCACAACCACCCTCGTGCGTGACACCGTCGGGGATCTCGCCGACGCCCGTCCCATCGAAGGCGTGGTCGCCGCCCAGGTCGAGGGTCGCCGCGAACACCTCGCCGGTGTCGCCCTCACAAAGATCGGAGATGCGCAGCGTCCAGGTGCCGTTGGGTTCGTCGATGTCGTCGAACACCGGGGTCAGATTGGTCCGTTCGCCAGCGTGCTCGCCTCCGCCGATGACGGTTGCCCAGTAGTCGCCGTCGGGCACCGGGTCGTTGTTGGAGGCGGCGTCCCACCAGTCCTTGTCCCCGGCGTCGGAGAAGGAGTACGTGCCGTTCAAGGAGCTGATAGTGGCTTCCGATTTGCCCGTCTCTCCGGTGCGACCGAACAGCACGGCGCTCGTCCCGTCGGGGCGAAGAGGGTGACGACGAGGTCGCCGAGGTAATCGTGCTGGATGGCCAGACCGTCGACCGCGACCTTGGTGGGTGGGGCATCGAGGCCCGACACGTCGAACTTCACGTCGAGCTCGCCGGCCTGGGCGCAGTAGCCCGGGCCGTCCTCGATCGCACCGAGCCCGGCGCCCTCGAAGGTCAGCGGACCAAGAAGGGCCTCGCTCGGTGCCGCCGTCGCCGTCAGCAGTCCCCCAGCGACCAGGCCTGCAGCTGTCACCAAGGTCGCGAGCCGCGTCCGGCGACGTGCGCGTTCGATCCTCACGGTTGGTCTCCTCGATGGTCTGCAAGCCTCGACGACGCACGACGCTAGGGAGGGGTCGCTGTCGCTGTCGCCGGTCGCGTCCCAGGTGTGCACGGAGCGGCGGAACCTGTTCATCGACGGGCCATCGGCCCCTACGATCCTCGGGTGAGCGCTGGGGGAGGCGGGGCGGCGGACGAGGAACCGGTCGATCTTGCGCATTGGGTGATCCGGATCGCCGGCATCCTCTACGTCGCCGGCGTGGTGCTGATGACGTTCGCGGTCTACGTCGAGCTGCCGGGGTTCCTCGCGGCGTTCAGCGATCCGGAGGCGTTCTGGCCGATCGCGGTGACGATGGCCGCGGGGCTGGTGGCCTTCGGGACCTGGCGCTGGGTGAACCGGCGCTCCGCCCGGCCATTCGCCGTCGTCCTGCTCGGCCTCGGCATCCTCACCGTCCTGGTGCTGTCCGTGGCGTCGTACGCCGCGTGCCCGGAGGACGAGCTGAGCAGGGGCTGGAACGTCGTGACGCGGGTCATCGGGCTGCTGACCAACAACTACTACGTGGAGATGTTCGACGACCCGAACTGCCAGACCGACGGCGTGCCGTTGGCGCTGCAGTTCGCACGGCTCACCCAGCTCCTGGTGCTGCTGGTGGCCGCGACCAGCGCGGTCACCGCGCTGCTGCGCAGCCAGGTCGACCGGGTGGTCGTGCGGTGGGCACCGCGTCTCTCGGTGGTGGTCGGGGTCGACCTCACCTCTGCGCCGCTGCTGCCCGCGCTGGCCAGCGACTCAGACCGGTACACGCTCGCTGCGCTGACGTCCGACCCACTGGCTCCGTGGGTCGGCCAGGCCCGCGCCGCGGGCTGGCGGGTCGTGGTCACCGACCCGCACCGCCTCGAGTCCGTACGCCGGCTGCTGGCGCGTCCTCGGCGCCGCCATGCTCTGCGGCGACTGGCCGTGCTGGCGTCGGACAGCACCGAGGCCCAGCGGATGATGTCGTTGGTCCAGGAAGCCGTCGACGGGCGCAGGTCGGTGACCGGGCACCACCCGGTCCGGGCCCTCCTGCGGATCGACGAGGCCTGGCAGGCCGAGGACTGGCGGCGCCGCTACCTCTCACGCATCCCCGACTGGATCGTCGACACCGTCAGCGAGAACGAGGTGACCGCGCGACTGCTCGTCGACCATATGGTCGACAACGGGGTCGATCGGATCCTCCTGACCGGACGGTCCGATCTCACCTTCGCCGTGGTCGCCGAGCTCGCCCAACGCGGCCGCGAGGCCGAGTTGGTGCCTGCTGACGAACGCGACGAGACGCCCCGGGTGACGATCGTCGGCCCGGCCGCGGGCGAGGTGCTCAAGGAGCATGCCCTTGCGCAGCGCCGGTTCGGCAACGCCGGGCTCGACCGGGTCCACGCCGAGAGCGCAGCCGAGCTCGACGACCTGGTGGCCTCGACGGTCGCGGAACAGCGCGTGCCAGCGCTGGTCTTCAGCGGTGACGTCAGCGTGGCCGACCAGCGGCGCGCAGCTCGGCTCGGTGCGACCTATCCCGATCTGCTCGTCTACTCGAGACACACCGAGGTCACCGGGCTCGGCGCCGAGCCGCTGCTGGCTCAGGTCCGCGCGTTCGGCTCGACGATGGACGCGGGACAGGGTCGCCCGATCGACTCGTGGGAGCGGATCGCGCGGCTGGTCCACGAGGACTACGTGCGCTCCTTCCCCGACCCCGACGACCCCGCGCGGCGACCGTGGAACGACCTCGCGCCGTTCTACCGCGCCTCCAACGTTCGGCAGGTCCTCACCGTGCTGGGCTCGGCGGCGTCGGTCGGTCGCACCTGGGGGGCGGGAGCCTCGTCGGATCCGTCGCCGAGCGACGAGCAACTAGACGCGATGGCCCAGCTCGAACATCAATCGTGGCTGACCTTCCATCGGCGCAACGGCTGGCGCCTCGGGCCCAGGGACCGCGATGCCAAGCGGCATCCGGATCTGCTCCCGTGGGACCAACTCTCCGAGTCGAGCCGGGCCAAGACCCGTCGCGGGGTCGAGGAGATCCTGGCGCTGTTGGCGACCCTGGGCTACCGCTCGTTCGACGACCCCTACGCCACGTGGGTGCGGCTGCGCAGGCACGGCGAGGTGACCGCCGTACGGCGTAGCGAGCCGTGGACCTGGACCACCTCGACCGGCGCCACCATGCGGGGCCGGGCGGGTGACTGGGAGGTCACCGACGACAACGGCGTCTCCAGGTCGGTGGCCGCGGCGATCTTCGAGCGGACCCACGAGCCGATCGGCGAGGATCGCTGGCGGCGGGTGGGAGAGATCCAGGGTCGGCTGGCGCACCCCGGCGAGGTGGTGCACAGCATCGAGGGTGACCAGACCGCGCGACCCGGACAATGGGTGCTGCGCGGCGTCGACGACGAGGAGTGGCTGGTCTCCACCGAGCATCTCGAGCGGTCCTACGACCGGATCGGCTGATTTCGCCATCAGCCGGCGGCCCGGGTGCCCTGGGTCCGCAGGGATCCCAACATCCCAAGATCTCTTGGGATTCATCCGGCGCACGACTCAGGCGGGCACGGGCTGGTCGTCCTCCCGCGGGCCGAAGAGGCAGAGTTCGTCGAGTCCCTCGGCGCTCAGATCGGTACCCCATGCCAGCATCTGGTTGCGCGAGCGCCGCGAGAAGGACCCTCGGAACAGCTCGTACGGCGGCACGGCGGCGGCCTGGTCGCCGGCTCGCGCCGAGACCGCGTCGGCGATCGGGAGCCACAACCGCTCGGGCATCCGCGCGAGTCCGAGCGCCTCGTGGAGGTCGGCGTGGTGGACAGCGATGTTCCAGACCAGTGCCGGTCGCGGGTTGTCGGCGACCGAGTCGGCCACGGCGTCCTGGTGGGTGTGCAGCTCCTCGACCAGGTCGGCGACCGGAAGTTGTGCCCGCTCGTTGACGTGCCGGGCCGTCCACTCCGGCGCCGGAGCGCCGTCCATCCGTCCGGTGACGGCGTCGCTGCCGCAGCCGGCCATGTGCGCGAGGACGTCGTGCACGGTCCATGCGGGCGTCGCGGGTACGACGGTGGCCAGCTGCCCTTCGGTCAGGTCGGCGCCGAGGGCGCTCACGGCGGTGACATGCTCGCGGTAGAGCTCTCCCCAATCAGTCATGGACTCGACGCTAGCCCCGGGCCGGCCTGCCGGACACCCTTCGTTTCCCGGCCGAAAGAGTTTTCGGGAGGGGTGTCGTATCGCCGGGGCACCGTTCGTGGAGAGGATGGAGGCGCCCCTACCGAAACCCAAGTGAGGGAGACAGAGATGACCCAGTACCTGCTCAGCGTGCACAGCGGAGCCGACGACTACGCCCGTCCGCTGGAAGAGATGCAGCCCATGTTCGAGGCGGTCGACGCCTACAACCAGAAGGCGCAGGACGCCGGGATCTGGGTCTTCGCGGGCGGTCTGCAGCCCGCCGACCTCGCCACGGTCGTGGACAACAGCGGGGCCGAGCCGATCGTCACCGACGGGCCTTACCTGGAGACCAAGGAGTGGATCGGCGGCTTCTGGATCTTCGAGCTGCCCGACCTCGACGCCGCGCTGCAGTGGGCGACCGAGGCGTCCAAGGCCTGCGCCGGCAAGGTCGAGGTGCGCCCCTTCCAGGACGAGCCTGCGTGACGGTGGCGGACTCGCCGGCGGATCCGACAGCAGGGTCGACAGCGGGGTCCGAAGCGGCCGTCGAGCGGATCTATCGCGCGGAGTACGGCCGCATCGTCGCCTCGCTGGTCCGCCGCTTCGGCGATATCGACATCGCCGAGGATGCGGCCGCCGAGGCCCTGCTCTCCGCAGTTGAGAAGTGGCCGGTGGACGGCGTACCGCCCAACCCGGGCGGCTGGCTGACCACCACCGCGGGCAACCGTGCCATCGACCGGCTCCGCCGCGAGTCCCACCGTGACGCCAAGCATCAGGCGGCCTTCGTGATCCACGACGACACGCCCCACGAGCCGACCGGCATCGTCGAGGACGACCGACTGCGGCTCATCTTCACCTGCTGTCACCCGGCGTTGGCCCCTGAGGCGCGGGTGGCGCTCACCCTGCGGTTGCTCGGCGGCCTGACCGTGGCCGAGATCGCGCAGGCGTTCCTCGTCCCCGAGACGACGATGGCGCAGCGCATCACGCGGGCGAAGAAGAAGATCAGCGTGGCCAAGATCCCCTACCGCGTGCCCAGTGCCGAGGACCTCGCCCAGCGGGTCAACGGTGTGCTCGCGGTGATCTACCTCGTCTACAACGAGGGCTACCTCTCCTCGTCGGCCGATGCCTCGCCGATCCGCGACGAACTGACCGGCGAGGCGATCCGGCTCGCGCGGATCCTGCACGCCCTGCTGCCGGAGGTCACCGAGGTGACCGGACTGCTCGCGCTGATGTTGCTGAGCGAGGCGCGGCGCCCCATGCGGGTCGCCGACGGCGAGTTGGTGCCGTTGCACGAACAGGACCGGGGCGGCTGGGACCGCGCGCTGATCGAGGAAGGACACGCGCTCGTGCGCGAGTGCCTGGCCCTGCGTGCCACCGGAGGCCCCGCACCCGGCCAATACCAACTGCTCGCCGCGATCAATGCGGTCCACACCGACGCCGCCGTCGCGAGCGACACCGACTGGGCCCAGGTCGCCGCGCTCTACGGCCAGCTGTACGCCGTCGTCCCCTCGCCTATCGTGGCGCTCAACCGGGCGGTGGCGATCGCCGAGCTCGACGGCCCGGAGGTGGCCTTGGCCCAGGTCGACCGACTCCCAGACGTCCAGCCCAGCATCGCGTCGTACCACCCTTGGCACGTCACCCGAGCCGACCTGCTGCGCCGCCTCGGTCGCTCGGCCGAGTCGCGGGCTGCGTACGACGCGGCACTCGAGCTCATCGACAACGACGCCGAGCGCGCGTACCTGACCCGCCGGCGGGGTCAGCTGGCTTGATCCGTCGCATCCCCAATCTGGATGGGGGATGCGGAGTTCCGTCGCACGCTTCGCGCCGCTTGGGAATGACTCATCTGGGCGATGCACTGCGATGTCGCCCGGCCGCACCATGCAAGGGACCCGCACTTTCATCCACGCCAGGGGATCGCCATGCGACCGATCACGCGTACCGCAGCACTCGTCACTGTCGGACTCGTCTCCACCACCCTCGTCGTCCCGACGATGGTGGCCGGCCAGGCCGGTGCGGCCGCAGCGCCGTGCACCCCGGCCACGAACATCCAGGCCATCGTCGACGACTCGGGTTCGATGGCACTCACCGACGATGGCCGGTTGCGGGTCCAGGCGATGAACCTGCTCATCGACGCGCTGGGCAACTCGACCATCCTCGGCGCGACCGAGTTCGGCACTGCCGCCAACCCGGTGTTCGCGCCGGCTCCGGTCGGCGGCGCGGCCGCGGCGATGAAGGCCTCGCTGGATGCGTTGGTCCAGGCAGACAACGGGACCACGGACTACAACGCGGCCTTCGACGCCGCGCGTACGGCGAACCCGGTGGCCAACGCCCGGATCTTCCTCACCGACGGCGGCCACAACGAAGGCGACTACCGCAATGCGCACCTCAACGCGGTGCCGCCGCAGACCCCGACGTACGTCATCGGCTTCAGCCCCGGCCTGGCCGGGCCAGCGGACCAGGCCCGGCTCCAGCAGATCGCCAGCGACACCGGCGGCACCTACTACGCCCTGCCGGACGCCCAGGCGCTGCAGTCGGTCATGAACGACATCCAGACGAAGCTGACCTGCCAGTCGGCTCCCAAGGTGTTCACCGACACCCTCACCCAGGGCAAGTCGAAGGGACACACCGTCAAGATCGACAACAAGTCGAAGCAGGTCCAGCTCACGCTCACCTGGACCAGCGCGCTCGACACCTTCAAGATCAAGAACGTCAAGATCGTCCGGAACGGTGACGTGGTGGCCGGGAAGATCCGCCACCTCAAGGTGAAGATCAAGAAGGGCTCGACCTACATGGTCGTCACCGTGACCAAGCTGGTTCCGGGCAAGCTCAAGTTCAAGGTCAAGTCGACCAAGATCGGCTCCGGTGCCCCGCAGGTCGTCCTGACCACCCAGGTGAGCCAGAGCAAGCACAAGCGCTAGACATGGCCTCGGTCGGCGGGGGTGTAGGCGCTCGCTTCTAGAGTGGCGCTCATGACGCCGCCTGCACCCCTCCGACTGCCGCAGCCCGACGAGGCCCTCGACTGGTTCCGGGACCGTACGTCGGCGGGTCTCGACACGGCGCGGGAGCTGGTGGCCGGCCTGCGGGACGCGCCACCGTCCGGAGCCGAGGAGGTGCTGCGCCGGTGGGACGAGGTGACCCTCGAGCTCAGCAACGTCGGTGCGTTGGCCTCGCTGCTCTCCAACGTCCACCCGCAGGTCGAGGTGCGAACAGCCTGCGAGGAGGCGGAGGTCGAGCTCGACAAGCTCGCCACCGAGCTGCGTCAGGACCGAGCGCTCTACGACGTCTTCGCGGCCCTCGATGCGACGGGGCTCGATGCGACGGCAGCCCGCCTGCTGGCCAAGACCCTGGAGGAGTTCCGGCGGTCCGGTGTCGACCAGGACGACGAGACACGTCGCCGGCTTGCCGAGATCAGCGAGCGGATCACCACGGTCGACCAGGAGTTCAGCCGCAACATCCGTGACGACGTGCGCACCGTCCGGGTCACGCCCGACCAGCTCGCCGGCATGCCGGTGGACTGGGTGGAGGCACATCCGGCCGACGCCGAGGGGTTGATCACCGTCACGACCGACGCCCCCGACGCCGTGCCGGTGCGGATGTTCGCGCGCGATGCCGACGTACGCCGCCAGGTCGCGATCGCGTTCCTGGAGCGTGGCTGGCCAGACAACGACGCGCTCCTCAAGGAGCTCTTCGACCTCCGCCACGAATACGCCAACCTGGTCGGGTATTCCGACTGGGCGTCCTACGACGCCGCCGTGAAGATGATCGAGAAGGGCCCGGCGATCCCCGAGTTCATCGACCGGATCGCCCAGGCCGCGCAGGAGCCGATGGAACGCGACCTGGCCGTGGTGATGGAGTGCTACCGGCGCGAGGTACCCGATGCCCAAGCCATCGATGCCGCCGACGCGTCCTACTACCAAGAGCTGGTCCGCAAGGAGCAGCACGATGTCGACTCCCAGCGGGTCCGCACCTACTTCAGCTTCGAGAAGGTCCGCCAGGGTTTGCTGGAGGTCACCGGACGCCTGTTCGGGTTGCGCTACGAGCCGGCCCTCGACGCGGTGCCGTGGCATGAGGACGTCGCCGCGTACGACGTCTACTCCGCCGCCGGCGATGGCACTGCCGAGGCCGGCGAGAGTCTGGGCCGGATCTATCTCGACCTGCACCCGCGCGAGGGCAAGTACAAGCACGCCGCACAGTTCACGATCACCAATGGCGTCGCCGGCCGGCAGCTGCCCGAGGGGGCCCTGGTCTGCAACTTCAGCAAAGGGCTGATGGAGCACGACCACGTGGTCACGCTGTTCCACGAGTTCGGGCACCTCGTCCACCATCTGCTCGGTGGCCACGTGGGCTGGACGCGGTTCGCCGGGGTCGCGACCGAGTGGGACTTCGTCGAGGCTCCCAGCCAGATGCTCGAGGAGTGGGCGTGGGACGCCGAGGTTTTGCAGACCTTCGCCACCGACGCCTCCGGGGAGCCCATCCCCGCCGACCTGGTCGACCGGATGCGTGCCGCCGACGACTTCGGCAAGGGTATGTACGCCCGACAGCAGATGTTCTACGCCGCGGTCTCCTACTGGTTCCACACCGAGCGGCCGGCCGACCTGACCGCGAAGCAGATCGAGCTGCAGGAGCGCTACTCGCCATACCGCTACATCGACGACACCCACTTCTTCGCCAACTTCGGCCACCTCGGTGGCTACTCCTCGGCCTACTACACCTACATGTGGTCGCTGGTGATCGCCAAGGACCTGTTCTCCGCCTTCGACCCCGACGACCTCTTCGCCGCCGACGTGGCCGGCCGCTACCGCGACCGGGTCCTGGCTCCCGGCGGGACCAAGGACGCCGCCGACCTGGTCGCCGACTTCCTCGGCCGGCCCTACACCTTCGACGCCTACGCCGCCTGGCTGGAGCGCTAGGACTCGCTCGGGTCGGCGGTGGATGGATCCCAACATCTGTTGGGATTC
>DOWL01000093.1:9855-15471 GCA_003519585.1 Nocardioides sp.
CATCCACGCGGACGCTTGCGAGACCCGATAGGTCGACGTACAGTAACGATATATCGCGATACAGAAGCGATACACACAGACATTCTGAAATGACAGACAAGGAGTTCCGACATGGGACACCCAGGATTCAACCGACAGTGGGCTCACCCCGATGAGTCCAGCCGACGCCAGCGCCGCGGCGGTGGCCGCCGCGGGCCGTGGGGCGAGTGGACCGGAGGCGGGTGGGACGGCCCCGGCCGTCAGGGCCCGCCGCCGTGGGTCGCCGGACTCTTCGGGCTCGGCCCGCTGCAGGACCAGAGGCGTGGCCCCCGAGTCCGGCGCGGCGATGTCCGCGCCGCGATCCTCGACGTCCTGCGGGTCGCCGAGAGTGGTGGTGAGCCGGTCAACGGCTACCAGGTCATCCAGCAGATCTCCGAGCGCAGCAACGGCTCGTGGCGCCCGAGCCCAGGCTCGGTCTACCCGACCATCCAGCAGTTGCAGGACGAGGGACTGGTCGAGACCGACGACGAGCGCGGCCGCAAGACGCTCGCGCTGACCGACGAGGGCCGGCAGTACGTCGCCGACCACGCCGACGAGCTCGCCACCGTGTGGCGGCCCTTCGAGCGCCAGGCGCGCGACGAGGAGTCGAGCTTCTCTGGCCTCAAGCCCGAGATCGGCCAGGTCATGGGCGCGGTGTGGCAGATCGTCACGTCGGGCTCGGAGTCGCAGCAGCGCGCGGCGATCGACGTGCTCGTCGAGACCCGGCGCAAGCTCTACGGGATCCTCGCCGACGGTGACGTCGTCGACGACGACGACCCCGAGGACGAGTCGTGACCGACGGCACGATCCGGCTCAGCGATGCTGAGCGGGAAGCGGCGGCGGCCGACCTGGGCGAGCACTTCGCCCAGGGTCGGCTGACCGTCGACGAGCACGCCGAACGGCTCGAGCAGGTGTGGGCCGCCAAGACCCGGGCCGAGATCGCGCCGATCTTCCGCGACCTGCCCAGCCCGTACGCCGCGGTCGCCGCCCAGCCGGTGCCGACCGACGCCGGCCATTACTGGAACTCCGGCATGCGCCCGTTTCGCCGTGGGGTTCCGGCCCCGTTCCTGGTGGTGCTGGCCGTCCTGATCGCAGCGTCCGTGGTGGCGCACCTGCCGTTCTTCCTGCTCGGCTTCGCGGTCTTCTGGTTCGTGGTGCTCCGCCACCGCCGCCCGCGCCGCGTGTACGCCGCGCAGCGCTACCACCAGCACTGGCGCTGAGCGCGACTGAGAGCCGGCGCCACCGCGCCCGGGCCGGTCAGCTCGCTTCGAACAGCTCGTCCAGCCAGGCGTAGCAGCGCAGGCTCAACTCCTCCAGCGACGCCGACGAGACACCCGGGACGAGCTCCTCGATGCGGTCGGCGACCTCGGCCGGTAGGTCCTCGCGCAGGTAGCGGAGCCCGTAGTCGTGTCGCCACGGGCAGTGCCGCACCCGCTCCAGCCGGACCACGCCGGCCAGCGGAAAGCGCAGGTAGAGGTCGACCGCCTCGGCGACGTGGCCGCGCGCGATCGCGCGGTTGACCAGCCACTCACCGGTGACCCGGCGCTGTCGCACCTGGTCGACCGCCTGCTCCATCGCGGTCGAGACGTCCTCGGGCTCGAGCACGATCCGGGAGCCGGGGTCGTAGAGCACGACGAGGTCGCCGTGGCGGCGTACGTCGACGTGCGAGTGTTGATCGGCGAGGTCGAGGACGACCAGATCGACCAGTCGGGTCGGTTCGAGCAGCAGCCCGGGGCGGTCCTGTAGGTTGAGGAAGCACTGGCGTCCGTCCGGCCACGTCGAGGCCGGTGGCTCCCACACATCGCGGATGTCGAACGCCGCCCGGGCCGAGGCCAGCCAGCGCGCGTACGCCTCGAAGGCGGTGCCCGGGGTGCACAGTGCGACGACGTCGAGGTCCGACCACTCGTCGTACCCGCCGGTCGCGGCCGAGCCACCGACCCACACGCACAGCACGTCCGGGTCCGCCTCAGCGGTCGCGGACAACCACGCCAGCCAGTCGTCGTACCGGGAGAGGTCGGTCATGGCGACGGAGTCTGCCCGCCCGGCGCGGCCGGCGCGAGGGATACGGCGGGCGCCGAAGAGTCAGTCCCGGAGTACGGCGTAGCGCAGGTGCGTCACGCGGTGCCCCTCGTGCACCACGGGGTCGGCGAGCCGGACCGGTCCGCGCGCCCCGGCGAACCACGGGATGCCCGCGCCGAGCACCACCGGGACCAGGCTCACGTCGATGACGTCGAGCAGCCCGGCGTCGAGCGCCTGCCGCGCCACCGTCCCACCGGCGATCGCCACGTCGAGGTCGCCGGCCACCTCGACCGCCCGGGTGATGGCCGCCTCGATGTCAGTGAAGAAGAAGTAGGGCACACCCTCAGGCGTGGACGCCGGCGGCTCGTGGGTCAGGACCACGATCGGCGCCTCGTTGCCGGGGTGGCCGTTCCAGCCGTTGGTCATGTCGTAGAGATCGCGACCCATCACGTGACAACCGATCCGCGCGATCGCCTCTCGGAAGAGGGTCAGGCTGGGCTCGTCCATGTGGAACGCGGGCCAGCCGGGCGCGGCGTGGAATTCGGTCGAGCCGCTGTCGTAGAAGGCGAACAGGTCGTCGCAGCCGCCGTCCGAATCGGCGATGAAGCCGTCGATCGACATGGCCAGATTGGCGATCACGCTCATGAGAGGTGCAGACCTCCGGTCGGTTGGGTACTCATCGAGATGTACGGGCGGTGACGCCCATCACACCTGCTCGGAGGTGGCCATGTCTCAGCGTGCCCGGTGGACGATCGTGATCGTCCTGCTGACCCCGGCGGTGGTGCTGCCACTGCTCGTCGGCATCTACGCCCGCACCGAACCGGAGCTGTTCGGCTTCCCGTTCTACTTCTGGTTCCAGTTCGCCCTGATCCCCGTCGCTGCGGTGCTGACTACCGCGGCCTATCAGCTGACCAAGCACGAGCATCCGCCCCGCAGTCGAGCCGAGGACCAGACGGAGTCGATCCGATGAGCGGCGTCGCGGTCGGCATCTTCGTCTTCCTCTTCCTGCTCGTCACCGTCCTCGGCTTCGCGGCCGCGCGCTGGCGCCGGGCCAAGGACCTCGAGAGCCTCGACGAGTGGGGGCTGGGCGGTCGCGGGTTCGGCACCTTCATCGCCTGGTTCCTGATCGGCGGCGACATCTACACGGCGTACACCTTCATCGCGGTGCCCGCGACCCTCTACGCCGGAAGCGCGGTGGGCTTCTTCGCCGTGCCGTACACCATCGTCGTGTATCCGTTGATCTTCCTGTTCCTGCCGCGGCTGTGGTCGGTGAGCCACCGACACGGGTACGTCACGCCGGCCGACTTCGTGGAGGGGCGCTACGACAGCCGCCCGCTCGCGACGGCCGTGGCGCTCACGGGGATCCTCGCGACGATGCCCTACATCGCGCTGCAGTTGGTCGGCATGGAGGTCGTGCTCCAGGTGATGGGGCTGCAGGCCGGCGCGGACCAGCCCTGGGTCGTCCAGCACCTCCCGCTCTTCATCGCGTTCGGGGTGCTGGCGGCCTATACCTACTCCAGCGGGCTGCGCGCACCCGCGTTGATCGCCTTCGTCAAGGACACGCTCATCTACCTGGTGATCATCGTCGCGGTGCTCTACCTGCCCAGTCAGCTCGGCGGTTGGGGCCACATCTTCGACACGGTCACCGCAGGTTTCACCGACTTCAACACCCAGAACGCCGACGCCATCGCCGCCGGCGACGCCGCGCCGAAGGCGATCATGCCGCCCGAGCCGTTGCACTGGGCCTACGCGAGCCTCGCGCTCGGCTCGGCCCTGGCGCTGTTCATGTACCCGCACTCGATCACCGGCGTCCTCTCCACCAGGAGCCGCTCGGTGATCCGCCGCAACGCCAGCCTGCTGCCGGCGTACTCCTTCCTGCTCGGCCTGCTCGCGCTCCTCGGCTTCGTGGCGATCGCCGCGGGGGTGAAGGTGGCGAACCCGCAGCAGGCGGTGCCGCAGCTGTTCGAGAACGAGTTCCCGCCGTGGTTCGCCGGCATCGCCTTCGCGGCCATCGTGATCGGCGCGCTGGTGCCGGCGGCGATCATGTCGATCGCGGCGGCGAACCTGTGGACCCGCAACATCTATCGCGCCTTCATCAACCGCGACGCCACCCATGCCCAGGAGGCGAAGCAGGCCAAGATCGTCTCGCTGCTGGTGAAGTTCGGCGCGCTCGTCTTCGTGCTGGCGCTCTCGAAGGACTTCGCCATCAACCTCCAACTGCTCGGCGGCGTCTGGATCCTGCAGACCTTCCCCGCGATCGTGGCCGGCCTCTACACCCGCTGGTTCCACCGCTGGGCGCTGTTCGCCGGTTGGGCGGCCGGGATGGCGTGGGGCACCTGGCTCGCGTACGGCGTCGCCTCGCCCGTGCAGGCGCACTTCGGTGGACCGCTGGTGAACTTCCCGGGCACCGAGACGAAGGTCTACATCGCCTTCCTGGCCTTCGGTCTCAACCTGCTCGTCGCCATCGTCGGCACGGTGGTCCTCCGGGCGGCGAACGTCTCCGCGGGCATCGACCACACCCGCCCCGACGACTACACCGCCGACCTCGGCGACACGGGTGTCGAGGCCGAGTTGAGCCCGGAGGGTGCTCCGCGCTGACCCGCCCAGCCCCAGGCGGCACTCGCGTGCTTGTAACTGAGTGTTCGTGCATCTGGTCGGGCGGTAGAGCACACGTGTGGATGTCGTAACACTCAGTTACAAGTGGCGCGGGGCGTCGGTAGCGTCGAGGACGTGAGCGACTCCGAGCCGACCACTCCGAGCTTCGACCTCGGGCCCGACCACCTCGACCTGCAGAAGTGGGTCCACGCGTTCGCCGCGGACGTCGTGCGGCCGGCGGCGGCCGAGTGGGACGAGCGCGAGGAGTTCCCGTGGCCGGTCGTCGAGGAGGCGGCGAAGATCGGCCTCTACTCACTCGACTTCTTCGCCACCCAGAGCTTCGACCCGACCGGGCTGGGGCTGCCGTTGGCCATGGAGGAGCTGTTCTGGGGTGATGCCGGAATCGGCCTGGCCATCGTCGGCTCGTCCCTGGCGGCGGCCGCCATCGCCGGCAACGGTACGCCGGAGCAGATCGGCGAGTGGGCGCCGCAGCTGTTCGGCACCCCCGGCGACCTCAAGCTCGCCGCGTTCTGCTCCTCCGAGCCCGACGCCGGCAGTGACGTCGGCGCGATGCGCACCCGCGCGACGTACGACGAGGCGGCCGACGAGTGGGTGCTCAACGGCACCAAGACGTGGGCCACCAACGGTGGCATCGCCGACGTGCACGTCGTCACCGCCGTCGTCGAGCCGGAGCTGAAGGCTCGCGGCCAGGCGTCGTTCGTCGTCCCGCCGGGGACCCGCGGGCTCAGCCAGGGCCAGAAGTTCGCCAAGCACGGCATCCGCGCCTCCCACACCGCCGAGGTGGTGCTCGACTCGGTGCGGGTGCCGGGCTCGTGCCTGCTCGGCGGCAAGGAGAAGCTCGACGCCCGGCTCGCCCGCGCCCGGGAAGGCGGGTCGTCGGGGCGCGCCAGCAACGCCTCGATGGCCACCTTCGAGCGCACCCGGCCCGCGGTCGGCGCCCAGGCGGTCGGCATCGCGCGCGCG
>DOWL01000093.1:15586-16454 GCA_003519585.1 Nocardioides sp.
CGGCATCGCGCGCGCGGCGTACGAGGTCGCCCTCGACTACGCGCGGACCCGCGAACAGTTCGGCCGGCCGATCATCGAGAACCAGGCGATCGCCTTCGCGCTGGCCGACATGCGCACCTCCGTCGACGCCAGCCGGCTACTCGTCTGGCGGGCGGCCTGGATGGCCAAGCAGGGCAAGGCTTTCGAGGCGGCGGAGGGCTCGATGTCGAAGCTGTACGCCGGCGAGGCCGCGGTCCGCGTGACCGGCCAGGCGATGCAGATCCTCGGTGGCAACGGCTTCACTCGCGAGTACCCCGTCGAGCGGATGGCCCGCGACGCTCGCATCTACACGATCTTCGAGGGCACCTCCGAGATCCAGCGGCTGGTCATCGCCCGGGCGATCTCGGGCGTGCAGATCCGGTGACGCAGCACCGGTTCCGCGGGCAGATCGCCGGGGTCGGCTCCGCCTCCGGCGTCCGGGTGGTCGTGGGTCGCTGGCTCGACACACCGCTGGGCGAGTTCGCCGATGCGATGGTCGAGACCGCGGCTGGCCACCGGGTGCTGCTCGCGCCGAGGCAGGAGGTCGCGGACTTCATCGCGGCGACCTACACCTTCGACGAGGTGCGGCTCGAGCCGTTCACGGTGACTGCGGCCGACGGGCGGTGGCAGGTGCGCTCGCGGTCGCTGACGCTGGACCTCGCGCTCGGCGGCCGCACGCTCCTCGGCATGGCGCTCCGAGCGGTCCCGTCGCGGACCGCGTCTTCGCCGGCCTGGTGCACGCTCACCGACCCGGTGGCGCGGCTCGTGCTGCGCGGCGTGCGCACGCGCGGCACCGCGGGCGGCAACCGGCGCGAGTATTACGGCGCCACGGATGCGCACCGGATCGGCG
>DOWL01000093.1:16571-16692 GCA_003519585.1 Nocardioides sp.
GTCGGATCGGCGCGGTCACCGGCCGGTTCGACGGCGCCGACCTGGGCGCCCTGGCCGACGTCGATCCGCCGTGCCGGTTCGGGTTCTCCTCGACACCGAAGCGTCCGGCGGTCACCAGCGT
>DOWL01000191.1:0-1959 GCA_003519585.1 Nocardioides sp.
ATCGGCGAGGGCACGAGCGACATCCAGAAGATGATCATCGGCCGGTCGCTGCTCAAGGACTACCAGCTCAAGGGCTGACCTGCACGCCCTCGATCGTGTAGCCGATCTCGTCGTCGGCGGCGTTCTTCTGCTGGTCGACGTAGACGCTGCTGGGGTAGTCCTGGCCCGCCGGCCAGTCGACGGTCACCTTGTCGGCCTCGGTGTCGTTGGCCCGGTCGATGATGTCGTTGATGGTGAGCCGGAAGGCGTTGTCCGCCGGCTCGCCCGGCTCGGCGCCCCCGCGCCCGCCGCCCTCGGTGTAGGCCGCGTCGACCACCTCGGAGTCGGCGACCGTGACCTGGATCGGGGTGCCGGCGCCCATGCAGAAGCAGCTCACGGTGAGGGTGAACATGTAGTCGGTCGGCGCGAAGGCGGGGTAGCTCCCGACGGTGGGTTCGGGGGCCGGCTCTGGAGGGCTCGACGAGGTGACGGTCGGGGTCGGGTCGCCGGCGACGTCGCCCCCGCTGTCCTCGGAGCCGCAGCCGGCCAGGCACAGCGGGAGGGCCAGGGCGGCGATGGTCAGCGCGAGCGCTCGCATGGGGGTACGACGGCCGGTGCGGCTGATCGGCTCCACGCCCCTTACCCTCGCACTCGCGCCTGCCGCGACGCGCGGTGCACCCTGTCCACCATGATCTGGTAATTATACTGATTTAGAATACTTAAATGCACTCACGGATCCTGCGCCTCACGTCCGCCCTCGTGGCCGCAGCCGGCGTGACCTGGGCGAGCGGAGCCCTGTCATCGACGCCGGTGGCCGCCGTCGAGGGCCACCGGCTGTCCTCGGTCGCCTGGCGCGAACCCACGACACCGGTCTCCGGAGGGCTGGTGTCTTTCGACGTGGTCCTCGACGCCGGTCCGGAGTCGACCATCGTCGCCCGGCTGACCGGAGCCGTCGTGGACACGATCCCAGACGGTTGCGAGCCGAGCTCGGTGGTGCGGGCCCGCTCCCGGCTCGAGGACGACGGCGCCACCTTGATCTGCGAGCCGCCGGGCGGTGGCCCGACCGACCTGCGCGTCGACGTACGCACCGGCACCACGCCCGGACCCATCACGGCGTCGGTGGAGGAAGCGGGCCAGAGTCAGGAACTGCCCGAACTCACCGTGGCGACGGGGCGGACCGATACGCCGCGCACCCTGCGGCTGATCTCCAGCCCGGACTTCCTCAACGCCGACGTCGCCGACCTGCGTCGAGGCCCGAACGCCTGGCGGCCCCGACGCTCCAGCAACGGCACGAGTCCGGCCTACGAGGGCGCCATCGGCGCGGTCCTCGACGACTGGGCGCGGCAGGCGCCCGACGCCGTGCTCGTCGCCGGCGACCTGGTCAACGGCCGGTGGGACCGCGACGACCATCACACCGGCACCTTCGGCCCGCTCCGCACGAGGCGCGAACGGGCCCGCGCCGTCCATCGGGCGGCCGCGACGTACTACCCGCAGTACCTCGAGCGGTTCCGGGAGCGCGGCCTCGCCCTCTACCCGGCGATCGGCGACCACGAGTACGGCGACAACCCGTGGCGCGCGGAGAAGCGCCGACTGGCTCCGGTCTTCGCCCGCGAATTCGCGCGACACTTCACCCGCGCGCCGGGCGGCCAGCCGCGGTTCGCCGATCACCCGGGCGGTCGACACGCCGGTACGGCGTACGCCTGGCGGCCGGCACCGGACGTGCAAGTGGTGAGCATCGATCCCTTCGACATCACGCGCGGTCGGTCCCGGATCCGGCTCGATGAGCCCCAGCGGCGGTGGCTGGTCGGCGTGCTCCGCCGGGCCCAGGCCGACGGAGTGCGGTGGACCATCGTGCAGGGTCACGTCCCGGTGCTCGAACCGGTGCGCGCCCGCGGCTCGAGCGAACTGCACTACCCGGGTGGCCCCCAATCGGAGCTGTGGCGGATCTTCGAGCGCTACGGTGTCGACCTCTACCTGTGC
>DOWL01000191.1:2045-3467 GCA_003519585.1 Nocardioides sp.
ACGGTGTCGACCTCTACCTGTGCGGCGAGGTGCACGACGTGACCGCCAGCGAGTACGGCGGCGTCGTCCAGCTCGCGCATGGTGGCGCCTTTCAATACGGCCTGACGACCTACGCCGTCCTCGACGTCCACGAGGACCGGATCGAGGTCTCGCTGAAGGACTACGCGGTGCACGTGCGGTGGGCCGGTCGGAGGCTCTGGGAGACCGCCCGCTCCGGGCTGCCGGGCTCGATCCGCGTGGACCCCGAGCCCTTCACCATCGGCACGCTCACTCTCGACGGGGCCGGCGGGCTCACGCGACGTTCGGCGCTGCTGTTGCCGTACCGGTCCTGAAATCGGGTTCGACGGGGTCGGGTCTCGGATGCGATGGTGGATGGACCCACCCGCATCCCACGCATGGAGGAACGATGGCCGACCAGTCCGCAGCCAACGACGATCTCAAGGCGAAGATGCGGGAGGCCCTGGACCGGAAGAACAAGTCGGAGCGGGGCGTCCACGAGGACGGGCCGGTGCGCGAGAAGGCGCACGGCTCCGAGGTCGTCGGCGGCGCCCCCAAGATGCATCGGCGGAAGGCCGGCGGAGGCGGTAGCTGACGAGGAACGAGTCAGCTACCGCCTGCGACGCCCCGGAGGCTGGTGAGATAAGCCACGCGTCCGGCGGGTGCGCCACGCCCGTGCGCACCGCGAGGATGGTCCTCATGCAGTTCGGACGCAGCTATGAGGAGTTCGAGGTCGGCGCGACGTACAAGCACTGGCCCGGCAAGACGGTCACGGAGTACGACGACCACCTGTTCTGCCTGCTCACCATGAACCACCACCCGCTGCACCTCGACAGCCACTACGCCGAGGAGACCACCCAGTTCGGGAAGAACGTCGTGGTCGGCAACTACGTCTACTCGATCCTGCTCGGCATGTCGGTCCCCGACGTCTCGGGCAAGGCGATCGCCAACCTCGAGATCGAGTCGCTGCGACACGTCGCACCGACCTTCCACGGCGACACGCTGTACGGCGAGACCACGGTGCTCGACAAGTGGGAGTCGACGAGCAAGGACGACCGTGGCGTGGTGCACGTGGAGACCATCGGCTACAACCAGGACGGCAAGGTCGTCTGCATCTTCCGGCGCAAGGTGATGGTGCCCAAGCAGAGCTACCTGGATGCGCGCGGTGGCGAGCAGCCGGGTCGCCCGGTGCCGCAGCCGGACAAGAACTGGCCCAGCGCCTCCAGCTGATCCCAAGGACGAGTTGATAAAGTCAACTTGTCCTTGCGTGCAGGCGGGTGGGGGTGGGTCGTGTGAAGCGATGGTCGACGCCGGTGTTGGCGACGTGCCTGGGAGTGGCGGCTTCGCTGCTCCTCGCCGTACCCGCCGCGACGGCAGGTCCGCATCGGACCGCGCAAGCACCAGCCGTGCATAAGGTCCGCCCCC
>DOWL01000191.1:3591-3836 GCA_003519585.1 Nocardioides sp.
CCGCGCCGGCCACAAGAAGCGGTGGAAGGCCTACAACGGCCCGTTCTTCAACGACCCGCACCTCAAGTCGCGTCACTTCACGATCGAACGCCGGGTCATCGACACGATCCGGCACACGCCCAAGGGCGCGACCATCCGGATCGCGGTCTACTCCTTCGACCGGATGCCGGTGGCCGAGGCGCTCATCGCGGCGTACCACCGTGGGGTCAAGGTGCAGATGTTGCTCAACGACCACCAGGACACCC
>DOWL01000191.1:3956-5756 GCA_003519585.1 Nocardioides sp.
CAACGACCACCAGGACACCCGGGCCATGAAGGCCATCCGGGCGGCGATCGGGACCAACCGTTTCGGCCGGAGCTTCCTCTACAAGTGCAGGGCCAGCTGCCGTGGCACCGCGAACCAGTACAACAACTTGCACTCGAAGTTCTACTCGTTCACCCAGGCCGGGAAGTCCAAGGACGTGATGGCGATCGGGTCGGCGAACATGATGCTCAACGCCGACGTGCATCAGTGGAACGACCTCTATTTCATGTCGGGCAATACGGCGCTGTTCGACCAGTTCACCGACCTGTTCACCGACATGAAGCACGACTACGCCAAGCGGCAGCCGGCCCGGTTCTTCTGTGGCACCCCGGTCGACGGCAAGGCCTGTGACGACTCGGTCGACAAATACACCGCCTGGGCCTTCCCCAAGCTGTCCGGACCCAAGAACGACCTGGTGCTCGACCTCCTCGACAAGGTGCAGTGCCTCACCCCGGACGGCGCCGGTGGCCAGACCCGGACCAAGCTGGCGTTGGCGATGCACACCATGCGCGGCAAGCGCGGCGACTACATCGCCGCCGCGATCCGTCGCAAGTACGCCGAGGGCTGCGACTTCCGCGTCGACTACGGCCTGATCGGCTTCCACACCAAGCAGATCCTCGGCGCGGCCACCGCTCGCGGGCGGATCCCGCTGCGCTCGACCGGGCTCGACTACCACCCCGACGACGACTTCGACCTCAACCACGACGGCGAGGACGACGTCATCCTGGACTTCTACAGCCACCAGAAGTACCTCGTCATCCAGGGCACCTACGACGGCGTTCCCAACACCGACATGGTGCTGACCGGCTCCTCCAACTGGGCCAGTCTCAGCACCGCAAACGACGAGATCTGGTTCACCGTCCACGGCCGGACCGTCGCCAAGAAGTACCTCGACAACTTCAACTTCGAGTGGAACAGCGGCCGCAACTCGCGCAACGCCTACACCACGACGTACACCAACTTCCGGGTCCCGCAGCTACGCCGGTCCGCGGATGGCACGCTGCACACGGTCTATGTCACCGTCCGTCGCCCGGTCACCAGCGTTCAGCCCGACCCGGTCGCGCCCGCGGAGGCCTGGGCGGACTGAGCCGCTGAGCTGTGCGCAATACCTAGCGTCCGGCCCGCTCCTGCCCGACCACCGTCGGTCGAGCCTGCCGAGACCTCCCGCGCGAACTGTGGAAGGAGTGAGGCAACCCGATCCCCGAGTGTCTGACGCCGCCCGGAGCCGCCAAGCTCGGGTGCCTTCGCGGCGGTCGCGTGGGCGGGTTGACGGCCCCGGCCGGCGCCAAAGGCAGGCTGGGTATCGGGTTGCCGCCGGCGGGCTGGCTGCGGTCCTCCGGTGGTTGAGCCCGGAGGCGCCCCAGCGCCGACGGAGTCGAAACCCCGGCAAGGAAGGCACCCGCTCAACCGTCGCTGGTCGAGCCCGTCGAGACCAGTCGAGACCTCCGCGCGCCGAGTCGATGTCTCGTGCACGCTGGTCCGGAAACCCTTGTGCATAACAGGTTCCGACGATCATTGACTGTCGGTGGCCGCTGCTTGGATTGATCTATGACGGCGATGGCGCACCATGATCACCCGGTCACCCGGGCGATCGATGGTGTGCTCGATCACCTCTCCGACGTAGCCGGTGTCGCGGTCTGGTCGATGGAGGCCAGCGAGGCGACCAGCACGCTGGAGAAGCTGCTGCGCGCCGAGGCCCGACAGGCCGAACTGAAGACCCGGCTGCTCGCTCAGATCGAGGCGCTCGAGGTGCCCCAGCAGTCCGGTGCGACCTCGACCGGC
>DOWL01000247.1:0-45145 GCA_003519585.1 Nocardioides sp.
CTCCCGGGCTGGGCGGCCTCCAAGGGCGCCTCGGGCAGCTGCTCATTGGCGAGACGGTCCTGTGCGGACAGGTCCGCCTCGGACCCGGCGTCACCGCTCGCCCCGGTGCCGGTGAGCATGCTGACCACCGACCACACGCCTCCGGCCACCAGCCCGAGCACGACGACCACCGCGACCCCCAAGAGGACCTGAAGTCGGCGTCGCGTCCACTCGGTGTCGGGATCCACCAGACGCGTCTGCGCCAGATGCCGAGTCCGGTCGAACATGTCAGCAGCCGTTCCCGACGATCCCGTTGAGGATCGCGTAGATGCAGACGAACGCGATCGCGCCGATCACGGTCCAGAACAGGCCCGATGCGCCGAGCTGGGCGGCCCTGCCCATCTGGCCGAACTTGCCCACGATCAGCGCGCCCGCCGAAGCGAAGCCGGCGCCGATGATGATGGCGATGACCCCGTACTTGACCCAGCCGAGCACGTCATTGACGTACGGCTCTACGCCGGTGGGGGCCTGCGCGCACACGTCGCCGACGCCCTCGGCTCGGACGTTTCCCGAGGCCACGATCTGGATGGCGACCTCGGAGATGGCTTCGATGAACATCTGTCTCCTCTTTCCTGTCAGGTCCGGTTCGCCGTGAGCGGTCCGGTGATGGTGGTGATCCGCTCCAGCAGCCGCTGGGAGGGGTTCGTGAGCTGCTTGGGCAGCGGGTCCGGCCCCAGGCCCGGCAGGGCCTTCGCCGGCAGGAGCGGCGCGAACAGCACCGCCTCCTGTTCGTGGGCGGCGCGCAGCAGTCGGCCGGCGGTCGCGAAGCCGCGCTCGCTCCACCGCCCGGCACCGACGACGACCACCACGACCTGCCCGGCGCCGAGGGGGGCCTCGAGGCCGGCCAGCGCCGACTCGGTCTGGCTCAGCGCCAGCGAGTGCGGCCTGGTCACCAGGACCTCCACGCACGCCGGCGTCGTGGCGACCCAGCAGCCTGCCGCAGGCGCCATGAGCTCGCGGGTCGACCAGCCGGCGTCCAGCACCGTCAGGTCCACCCCGTCAGCGGACCGGGGACCCGGCACCTCCGAAGGGACGTGCACGGGCCCCTCGACGCGGTCGATCAGCACACCGTCGCCGCGGCGGCCGCGGCGCCAGCCCTCGGCCGCCCCCAGCTCGGTGACAGTGGCACCCAGCAGCCCGGACCAGGTCGGCGCGGCCGCATCCAGGACCCGGGTGCGGATGCCGGCACCGTCGGCAACGTCGGCCAGCGCAAGGGTGATCGTGGATGCGCCCGCACCGGCACTCGAGGCCCGGACCCGAACCAGCGGCGCCGTGCCCGTCGACTCGGGCTCAACTGGCAGGGCCGCATCCTCGACGTGGTCCTCGACCACGGTCGAACCGGCGCCTCGACCGGAGACAACGGACGCCGCCCCGGCCGGGGCGGTGTCACGCCGCGTATCGCGCGAGGTGGGCTTGGAGAACCGGCCGCCGGCCAGCGCCTCGGCGGCGGCCTGGAGCTCACGGGTGGAGTAGCGAGGTGCGGTGCCGGTGGTCATCGGGCCGTCTCGATTCGGGCGGCTCGGAGCCGGAGTGCTTCCCGCAACACGGTGGCCGGGGTATTGCGGAGGACCTCGCGTGCCTCCGCGGCCTGTTCGGCGTTGGCACGCAACCGCGCGAGCATCTGCTCGATGTCGGACAGTGCGTGGTCGACGCTGTGGTCGGCCACGACGTCCAGCAACTGGGCGACGACCTCGGGAGTGGGGTCGGTGATCGCGGTGGGTGCCTGCTCGCTCATGCTTCTGATAGCAACCGCGCCCTGTCCGGATCGGACAGGGCGCGGAAAGAAAGTTGGTGAAGCGTGCGGGCTGGTCAGGCGATGGCGGCCAGATACTGCGGGGCGGCGTCGCGCAGCTTCGCCGCCGCGCGGTCGCGGCGCCGGCGGATCGTCCGCATGGCCACGCCGTGCCGTTCGCCGACCACCCGCTGGGCCTCCTCGCGGGCCCGCTTGACCTCGCCGCGGGCGAGGACCGCGTGCTCGGCAGCGAGCAGCTCGACGAGCAGTTCGATCTCCTCGATGGCGATCACGCCGACCCCACGCGCCCACGTGAGCAGGTCGACCACGTCCTCGACCGGGTCCTCGACCTCGGGGACCATCATCTTGGGGTCGCGGTCGCTGGTCAGGCCGACCCACTTGTCGTGGCAGGACTCGCCCAGCGAGTTCCCGAGAGCACGGTTGCCCTCAAGCGAGGCCGTATCGATGCGGGAGACCATGCCAGCGGCGGGCCGGCAGAGGCGCTGACGAGCACGCTGCAGCAGGTAGCGGGCGGCATGGCAGCCCAGCTGCGGTTCCGCGGCCTTGACCTCTTCCCACACGGTGGCGTTGACGTCGTCGATCTCGCAGACGTCGATCAGGTTTGCCGCGAGCCGGTGCACGCCGTCCTCGAGCAACACGGTCACAGCGAGGGCCGCATCGTCGTCGTCTCCACCGCGCCGGGAGCCCAGCGCGGTCAGAGCGGCCACCACCTGGTAGCAGCGCTCGTCACGACGGCGCCATCCCTCGCGTGCTTCGGCCAGGCCGTCGAACGCGGCCAGCCGCGGGTCGACCGACTGCCACTGAGCCCACTTCCCGGACCTCTCCAGGCTGGCGAGGACAGCGGTGGCCAGGGTGCCGGTGGCCTGCTGTCGCAGGTGTCGCCAATCGCTCGGCGACGGGGTGGAGGGACGGGGGCGGGTGTCGAGGTTCGGGTAGTTGGCGGAGTGGTACATGGCGGTCCTCCGAGAGCGGAAGCGATCAGGACGCGCCCATGGCAGAACCGACCCCTCACCACCTCGCTCACCAACGCCCTCACCACCGCCACGGACCTGTCACCGGGCGCTCACCAACCCCGCTCACCAAAACGCAAAACCGCAGGTCAAAGCGGCAATGACCGCTCACCAGACCGCCAGCGGAAAAATGTTGAGAAAGTTCCCGCCCGAGGGTTGCGACCCCTCGAAAACGCCGTCGGCCCCGCCTTCACCGGGAGGGTGTGACGGGGCCGAAACCGGGCTGCTGAGGGGCGTCGGGGGCCTACCCGGCGGCGCCCCATTCGCGTTGCTCCACGACCTTCTCCGACCGGGACGGCAGGTCCTCGTCGAGCCGGTCGAGGACCTGCTCGCGGACCAGTTCGCCGGCGGCCGCACGACCGGACTCGGCCTCGACCGCGGCCGCCTGATCCAGCCAGGCGATGTCGGCGTGCGGGTTCGCCAGCCGCGCAGCATCACACGCGACGCGGACCAGATCGGTGCGGCCCTCAGCGACCGCGCGCGTGGCCAACGTGTGGGCCGCGTCGTGCACCGCGCCCACCAGGATCTCGTCGTGGCGCTGCTGGCCCGGCTTGAACAGCCACTTGAACCGGCTCTCGGTGGCCGCCTCGAACGGGGCACCGGTGATCAGCGACAGCGCAGTCACCAGGTCCTCCTCGCAGCCCTCGCCCCTGGCCTGGGCCCGGAGCTTGAGCCGGACGAACAGGTCCGGGCTGGTGAGGATCCCGCCGGCGCCCTTCAGCAGCTCATAGGTGGGCGTCGAGCCGCGCCGGGCCCCCGAGCTCATGCTCGCGTCCGGGAGCCAGTCACTTCCGTCCGGCCGGGTGCCCAGGAGGAAGCGGGCGTTGGTCGCCCGATTCTGAACCGTCTTCTGCGTCTTCCAGCCGAACGCCGCGGCGGCCCGCTCCCCGGTCACCCCGTGGTCCTGGCAGGCCAGGTAGGCGATGAAGGACACTGTTCCGCCGGCGTTGTCGATCGCTGAGGGGTCGCCACCATTCAGGGCGCTCACTGAAACCGGACCCAGCAGGTGCACCTTGGGCCGCGGACAGCTCTCGTCGAACCAGTCCGCCACGTCCTGGTCGAGCGTCGGATCGAGGGCGGCGATCTCCTCACGGATCTGTGCCGGCACGCTCGGCGCGATCGCGGCCAGGTCCTCGGCCGTCGTCGCCGCGGTCGCCAGGTAGACCTCGTCGGCCTCGGGAAGCTGAGAGGACGGGTCGTTGCCCTCGGTGCGACGCGGCGCGGTGTACTCCTCGCGCAACGACCCGTCGGCCCGGGCGTACTTGCCCAGCGGCCCGTCGTCGGACTGGCTATCCGGAACCGGCTCGTCCTCGAGGCTGCGGGTCGCTGCGATCAGGTCCGCCATCGGCGCGGCCTGCTCGGGCTGCATCGTGAACGCATGCACGCTGATGCCCCACATCGGCAGGTACGCCATCCCATCGCCCGCGAGCTCGACCGCCGGCGCCTCCTCGTCGCCATGCACAACCACGACGCGGGACCGGTCACGGGCCGCGACGTCGGCGACGAACTCACCCCCCGGCCGCGAGGCCAGCACGACCACCACCGGGTTGGTCGTGTCCAGCAGCAGCCCGTCACGGCGACGGCTCAACACGTCGGCGCCGAGGTTCTCCTCGACCTCGCCCATCTCCCCGGTCAGCACCGCGGCACGGGCCAGGGCGTCGCTCCGCTCGACCTGCCGCAGCCGCGCCGGGTTCAGCCGGACCGTCTCGGCGGCGAACTGGTCGGCCAGCAGAACCTCGCAGCCCTCGGCCCACTTGTTGACCGCGAGCTCGGCCACCATGAAACGCGCCAACCCCGCCACCTGCTCCGGCTCGCCGCCGATGCCGCACAGCCCCAGCGTCTCCAAGTCCAGGTACCAGGTGCGGCCCCCACCGTCGAGGCCCACGCTCACCAGCGCCGGGTACGGCGCCGGCTGAGCATCGAGGTCCTCCTCGAGGAAGGTCCAGCGGGCCAGCATCCACGCACGCGCATCATCGGTCGCGGTCCAACCCTCCGGCACCTCACTCGGGGCGGGGTCGGTGAACAGGAGGGTGAGGTCTTCATCGCCGAGGACGGCCGCACCCACCTGCGGCAGGCGGCTGCCGGCCGCCTTGCACGACGCCGCGACGTGCCGCAGCGCCCGGTCGATGAACACGGCGTCCTCCTGAGCCTCCGTGCCGTGCTCGAGGATGGCCTGCTCGACCTCCAGCAGCTCGTCGGGCGTCGAGGCGATCGTCCGTCCGATCGGCCGCTGACGGAACTGCCGGCGCCGGTTCGTGATCACCAAGCCCAGGGCGCCGGCCGACAGGAGCGCGGCGCTGGCCAGCAGCGCCCGCAACGCGGTGATCCCACCCTCTTCGGCATCCGCCTCGTCGGTCGGGCCCGCAGCGACCTGCTCCGTCTCGACCGGCACCTCTGTCTGATCCGTGCCCGCCTCATTCACGGCACCGCCACCCTCGCCGGCACCGCCGTCGCGGTCCTGGGGGTCGTGGGCTCCGCCGTTCGACTGGTCGTCCGGACTCTGCCGCTCAGGCCGATGCCGAGGATCGGTCTCGGGTGCGGGTTCGACGGCCGGGTCGACGGTGTCGGTGCCCGGCAGCACCAGCACCTGGCCGGGGTAGATCAGGTCCGGGTCGTCGCCGATCACGTCCTTGTTTGCTTCGTACAGCTCCTGCCAGTTCTCGACGCCGGTCTCAGCGCTGATCCCGCTCAGGGTGTCCCCCGGCTCCACGACGGCCTGGGTCGGGTTCGCGGGAGCGTGGTCGCCGGGCAGGTTGATCGCATCGGCGGGCAGCAGCAGGTCCCAACCGGGCTCGATGCTGCGTGGGTTGTTGAAGGTGCGTCCGTCGGGCATCACCCTCCCCTGGTTCAGCTCGGCGATCTCCTGCCACCGGAACCCGTCCCCCAGATGGGTCTCGGCCAGGCCCCACAAGGTGTCGCCCTTCTCGGACACGACCCGGAGTGTGCCGGCGCCGCGGTCGGCGGCGTCCGGCGTCGCCTCGACGGGGGTGGCGGCGGGACTGGTGTGCAGGTCGGCGCTCGGCGCGTGGTTGGTCACCTGGGCGACAGGTGCCAGTGGCGTGGCCGGGGCGGCGTTGGCAGTGGATGCATGTGAACCGAGCAGGGCCGTCGAGCTGACGCCGACCGCGAGCACGGTGTGGACCAGCATCCGAATGAACCGCTGCTGGCCACCCATGGCGATCGGCACCCGAGTGGCCGCGCCGTTCGGGTCACGGCGCAGCGCCGGTGGGATCTCCCACAGGGTGCAGAGCAGGAACTGCGCCCACACGAACCAGCCCAGCAGCGAGACGAGCCCCAGGATGGCCGAGTTGCTCATCAGCGACAGCTCGTTCAGACCGCCGTCGGGCCACGGGTTGCCGACGGCGGCGATCAGTAGGGCGGGGAACCCGACGAGGAGGGCCAGCAGCAGCGCGAGGGCGCCGAGCCACTTGAGAAATCCGAGCATGGTGTTACTTCCTTCTTCTCCCGGGCGGCCTACGTGCGGTCGTTCAGGACGTCGCGGCCCAGTTGGACGGCTTCTGATGCCTCACGATTCCTGCGTACCAGAGTGCCTACCGGCTCCGGGTTCGCGACGGACCAGAACCCCGACATGGTCAGGGGTGTGATCCGAGCGGGGCCGGTGCGAGTGGCGGTGGTCGTCATCGCGTTCTTCGCCGGGGTCGCCGCGGGCAGGATGGTCATGTCCCGAAAGGCAACAGCCCGGGGTGTGGATCGGACACGGCAGATGATCGCCGTCGTCATTCGGGCGGGGGGTTGCGTTCCTGCGTCGTGGGTGTGGCTCACGGGTTTGGACCCGTGATGGATGTTGCCGTTCCTGTCTCGTCGACCGGGAAGCTGGGGAAGCCGATCACGCTGAGGAACGCGTTGTCCGATCTCCCGGTGACTCTCACGGTCACGTCGAGCCCCTCGATGCGCACCGTGCCGTTCCAGCCTGCCTGGGCCAGGACCTGGTTGGCGCGGGCGGTCGCGGTGGCCTCGTTGATGCCCTCGGTACCGTCACGAACACCGCGCATCTCGTCAGCGGCCGCGCGGGCGGCCTGCTCGGCGGCACGGTGTGCCTCGATCCGCTCGTTCATGGCGTTCCCGCCGTCGTAGACCAGCCCGAGGAGGATGAGGAACACTCCGGAGGCCATCATGATCGTCCACACCGAGATCACGCCGCGTTCGTCGCGGTGCTCGCACAGCCGCCGCTGCAGACTCGCTCCCCACGCTCGGACTCCGTGCGTCGTCGTGGGTTCCCGGGTCATGGGAGCCTCCGGTACTGCTCGATGGGCACGACGGCACTCGAGCTGAAGTCTTTGGCGCCTGGTAGGCCGAATCCGACGACATCGCTGAGGTTCGCGTGGCAGGTGATCTCGACCTTCACCTGTCCCGAGGTGCGGAAGTCGGTGCCGGCGAACGAGACGGTCAGGTTGGTGCAGGCCTTACCCCGGTCGGCGAGCGCATCCTCGGCGGCCTGCCGGCCGGCGATCTGTGCGGCCTCGAAGTTCGACTCCAGGGACGCTGCCCGGGCGGCCGCGTATGCGGCGTCGTCCACCTGGCTGTTGGAGTCGACGATCCGTCCGGCGCCGACCACGACGGTGATGAACCCGACCAGGACGGTGGTCATCGCCAGCAGCTCGACCGATGTGTAGCCTCGCTCGTCCCGCGCCGTCGAGAACCGTGTTCGAAGGCGACCGAGAAGGGTCGTGAGCCGGGTCATTCGGCGAACCGTTCGCGCGGGACCGTGGCCGTGGCCGAGACGCGTTTGCTGAACCCGGGCAAGAGGGTCATCACGTCCCCAGAGACGGTGACGGTGACCTCGGTTGCCCCGACGATGACGTCCACGTCGGTGTTCGACAGGTCGCTGCCGGAATCCTGCAGGTACTCGTTGGCGGTCTGCCGTCCGTCCGCTTCGGTGCCTTCCCACGCGGCTGCGTCGACGGCGGCTTCGCGGGCGGCAGCGTGCACGATCCGGTCGTTGTAGAGCTGGACTGACCACTGCACCAGGGCCAAGAAGATCAGCATCACCAGCGGCATGATGACCACGAGCTCCGGTGCCGCGAGGCCGCGTTCGTCGCGGCGACGCAGCGCTCGGCCCCGCAAGGGCCGACGGCGGCTCGGGGTGGTCATATCTGTCCTTCTCGTATCAGAGCGGGGCGCAGTCTGGTGGGGCGACCTACTGGCCGTTGAGCTCGTTGCCCTTGTTGGTGACGAAGGTGCGTACCGCGACGATCGCCAGGCCGGCGATGAGCAGGATGCCGAGCAGCAGCACCAGGTACTCCGGTGCCGAGGCTCCGCGCTCGTCGTGGCGGGTGACCTCCCACCGGGAGCGCCAGTACTCGATCGCCATCTGTAGGTGGTTGAACTGGTTCATCAGAAGGTGTCCTTTCTCGAAGGCCAGACTGGGTTGGGTGTGACGGGGTTAGGCGGTGAACAGGAACAGCACGCGGGCGAGGATCACGTAAGCGGCGGCCACCAACGCCATGACCATCAGGTTGTTGCGCATCGCGTCGGTGGACTTGTTGGCGCGCGCGTAGGCGTCGGCCAGTCGTGCGTCGCGCATCGATTGAGCGCGGGCGATGAGACTGTTGCGGATGCTGGTGCCCTCGTCCTGCGCGAGATTCAGGGAGGCCCGCAGGTCGAGGAGTTCCACGACGCCGAACCGTTCGCCGACCTCACCGAGCGCCTCCCAGGGGGTCATGCCGTTGGGGCGGGCGTTGTCGATGGCGTCGTGGAGGACGTGGAAGGTCCACCCGGTGCCGATCTGTGCGATATCGGGCAGCGCGTCGGCGTGGCTGCGGCCTCCCTCCATCGACATGACGACGAGGTCGAGGAAGTCCGAGAGCGCGTCGCACAGTTCCTCGCGGCGCTTGGCGGCGACCTCCCGCAGTTCCCGGACCTCGCCGATGACCGCGACCACGGCGCCCAGGACACCGAGGATGGGTCCCGCGATCAGGGGGATGCCGAGGCCGCCGGCGTTGGCCAGCAGGACAAGGACGAAGGGGCCGAGCAGGCCGATGAGGAACCACAGCAGCAGCTTGGCCAGCCACTCCTCCATGGCCTGACCGGTGACGGCGAGGTCGCGCTCGTAGGTCTGCAGGTCGTCGGGCCGGCGGCTGCGGAGGTTCTCGGCGAACCACTCCGCGGCCCGCTGTGACCAGGTCAGGTCTTCGGGGGCGGCCTCGGAGCGTGCGCGACGCCCGGCGCGGGCGCGGGCCCGCTCCCACCGTGCCGCCTGCTCGACCAGCGCCGGCGCAGAGGGGAAGGCAAGGCGGTGAAGTCGCAGGAGCCCGAGCCCGGCGATCGCGGAGACGACCAGCATCGGAATCATCGCGCCACCACCTCCCGGTTGGCGGCCTCGACGAGGGCGTCGGCGCCCGACAGGAACCGCGGGTGCGGTTCGGGGGCGGCCAGCCGCTGGAGACGCACCAGCAGCGCGACGTAGACCGCGCAGAGCACGGCGAGCACCATCTGCCCGTACACCGAGTTGTAGGGCTCGACCCAGCCGCGCAGGAACACCGCCTGCAGGCCCGCCAGCGCGAGGAGCCCGATCGCGACCTGGTTGGACTGACGCCGTACGCCGTTGCGTTCGGTGAGCACCTTGCGGCGCATCTCCAGCTCCGCCCGGGTGTTCGAGGCCAGGGTGGTCAGGACCCGCTTGAGGCTTCCTGCGCGCTGCTGAGCAGTCAGGGACAGGGCGATCACGACCTTGTCCGCTCCGCGGTCGTCGACCTCGTCGGCGAACTGGGTCAGCGCGACCGGTAGCGGGGTGCGCAGGTCGAGGGCGTTGACCAGGTTGCGCAGGGGGCGCCGCAGAATCGCCGGCGCACCGTCGAGGGTGGCCGGGAGTGCCTGCTCGAGCCCGGACTGGGAGGCGGCGGCATCGCGCAGCGACTCGGTCCAGGTCGCGATCGCCTCGATCTTCGCGACGCTGTGCTTCTCGATCGCTCCCGAGCGTGCCAGTCGCGGCCACAAGATCACCACCGCCACTGCCATCAGCCCGGCCACTGGCCAGCGGGTCAAGATCCCGACAACGACTCCGACGATCAACGCGATGGTGATCGACCGGGCGGTCTCTTGGCGGTCGACCACCTTGCGACGGGCCGCGGCCGCTCGGGCAGGGAGCAGGTTCTTGCCCCGGGCAGTGCGGACGACACCGACAACGCCCAGGCACGCGGCCAGGACGCTCCCGAGAAAGAGGGCCATCAGATCTGCCACCTCTCAGCACTCGCGGCGCCGGGCGGGGGCGGCGGGAGCTGGGTCGTCGTGGGGCCGTCCGGGTCCCACCCCACCTCGAGGAGCTCGTCCTCGCACACGATGGCCTTGCGGGTGAACACGGTGCGGCCCAGTTCGCGGTCGTAGACCCACAGCGGGGTCGTCTTCACCCCGTCCTGGTCGCGCCCGGCCAGTTCCAGCACCGACTCGACGATGCGACGCTGGCGGCCCTCTGGGGTGCGGATGCGGCGCATGAAGACGATGAAGTCCAAGGCACCGTCGATGAGGCCGTTGGTCGCATCGAAGGGCAGTCGTTCCTCGGCCTGCAGGGCGTAGGTCTGGATCTTGCTGATCACGTCGCGCGCGGAGTTGGCGTGGATCGTGGACAGGCTGCCGTCGTTGCCCTGCATCATCGCGTTGAGCATCGTGATGACCTCATCGCCCAGCACCTCCCCCACGAAGACTCGGTCGGGGGTCATGCGCAGCGAGTTCTGCACCAGGTCCTTCAAGGTGACCTTGCCGGCGTCGTCGACATTGGCGAGGCGCTCCTCGAGCGCGACCATGTCGGGGTGGCGGGCGGTGTCCTCGTGCAGGCCGAGCTCGATGGATCGCTCCACGGTGATCAACCGCTCGCCCGGGTCGATCTCGGAGGCGAGCGCCCGCAGCATCGTTGTCTTACCCGCACCCACGGCCCCGGCGATCATGATGTTCTTCCGGGCCCGGATCAGCGCGGACAAGAACGCGGCCAACGCGGCGTCAACGGTGCCCTCGCTGTAAAGGTCCTTCGTCCGCAGCGACACCGGGACGCCGGCGGCTTCCTCGCGCGCGGCCAGCCCGGGCACAGGCATCAGCGTTGCCCGCTTGTGCCGGTGCTTGCGGATCGAGATCGACAAGCCCGTGGCAGACACGCCCTGGACCGCGTGCAGGCGGGAACCATCGGGCAGGCGCAGCGTGACGCTGTAGTTGAGGATGTCGAACGGTCGCGTGGAGAGTCCGTCGTGAGCCGAGATGGTCTTGACGATCTCCTCGAGCTCCTTGTCTGAGGAGGCCACCTGCGGCAGTTGGACCTTGCTGCCGTCGGCGTACTTCACGAAACCGGTCTGGTAGTTGTTGATCGTGATGTCCTCGACCTCGGGATCATCCAGCAGTTGGTCGAGGTTGCCGGCCCCGAACAGGTGAGCCTTGAGCGCGGCCTCCAGCCGCGCCCGTGCCTCCTCTTCCAGCGGGGTGCGGCCGTCCTCGACCAGTTCGGACTCGTACTCGTTCAGCACCGAGGCCAGCAGCGATTCGGTGTGCTGGCGGGCGTCCTCGCCCTTGGGCACAGCCTGACCGCGGCGGCGGAACTCCTCCAGCGCCTTCCCGCGCCGGGCGCCCACGCGCTGCTGGAGCCGCTTGACCAGGACCTGGTCGACCGGGACGAGCTGACGCAGGTGAGTCCCGTTCGTGGGCCGGCCGTTGCCGTTGGAGTTGATTCCGTTGGTGTCCATCACGCCTCTCCCCCATGTCCGGCGTACGCGTCGACCGCCCCATCGGCGGAGTACGGGCCGACACCGACGGCTTGGTTGATCTGGTCGTTGAGCACAGCCGCGGACTTCAGCAGCGGCGTGCGCGCGTTCTTTCCGCCCACCTGCCCGGAGTGCATCGCCTCGACCCCAGCCGGGTCCAAGGCGATCCAGCCGATTCCGGCGATCACGCCAGCGGCGCTGGACGGCGCCAGCATCCGACCGACCTGCTCGACCACCGATCCGGCGATCCGCTTCGGTGTCACCACTACCGGGACTACCACGGGAGGGGCGTTGCGGATCTTGGCCAGGACCGGCGCCAGCCGCTCAAGCCGGTCCTTGAGGTGCATCACCGCACCGACCTCGGGCCGGGTCACCATCACCACGACGTCGGCCGCGGCCGCGACCGGCACACTCGGAGAGCTCGCGTGGATGCGGCCCAGGTCAGCCACTACGCGGGAGGCGGACATGCGCAACGCCTCAGCCAGCGGCGCCCAGTTCAACACTCCTGCGGCCTGCTCGGCCGAGAAGTGGCCTGGCACGACCCGCGTCGATCCGGTGAACTCGTGGGCCTTGCTGGCCACCAGGCCCGGGCCGAGCGCTGTGCGGGCCTCGGTCGCCAAGGTCAGCACCGTCGGGATGGCGGGGAAGGCGCCACCGCGGCCACCCGGCGCGACGCAGCGCACCGCGAGGTCGCCCCCGTACGGGTCTGCCTCGACCACGATCGTCGGCTCAGGCGTGGAGACACCCAACGCCAACGACGTCGTCGTCGACCCCGGTGCGCCGCGATCGCAGCAGACAGCGATCAGCATCAGCCCTGACCCCCGGCATCGTCCTGCGGTGCAGAGTCGGCCGGGTCGCCCTCGGTGATCGGAGCCTGCAGCAGCGTCAACTGACCAACAGCACCATAGGCCGCGACCGTGCTCGCATCGACCTCCGAGATCAGGAGCGTCACCACCACCGTGCCGTCCTCGGACTGCTTCGAGTCGTACACCGTCGCGCCGGCCGAGATCACCGCCGGATCCTCCAGCGCCTTCGGGTCACCCGACTGGCCCTCCTGCGGTACCGCGATCGCGTCGACCACAGAACCCGGCGCCAACGTCACCGGCACCCGGCCCGCCGGGAGGTTCACCGCGATCAGGCGCTTGCCCTCCTGCGGCAGAAGCTCGCTGGTCAACGCATCCTCGGTCAACACCTGTCCGGGCAGCAGAGCCACCGTGGTGCGCTTCCCGAAGATCTCATCGACCTCGGAGACCGGTATCCCGCCCTCGATCCCCGAGACACTGCGCGACTCAAGCAGCGGGTCGTTGGAGTTGCGAACGTCGTCCTCGGTGATCGGGTGCCCGGCCGGGATCGGCTGGGCAACTACCAACACCTCCTCCACGCCGCCCTTGTTCACATAGAGCCAGCCGCCCGCGACCACCGCCGAGATCACAACCAACACGCTGATCAGCATCTGTCCGTACTTGCGCGGCGCCTTCGACACCGCCTTCGACAGCGACGCCGCACCAGGCAGGCCGCCATCGAGGGGCGCAGAACGCCGGTCGGTCGCTCGGCTCGAGGTCCGAGAATCCAGAGAGGTCACTTGTCATCCACCGTTCTCGTTGACCGTTTGGCGCTGGTACACCGTGACCGTCGTCGATTCGCCGGCAAGCGCAGTCACGTCCCCGAGGTCGCCGCTGGTCGCGCCGCCACAGTTGCCCGTGCAGGTCCAGCTGACCGTGTAGTTGATGCGTGCGCTTACCGTCCACTTGTCGCCTTCGGGGTCTTCCATTTCGTCGTAGGCGTACGAGCAGTTCGTTGGGGCGTTCTCAGGCAGCCCCTTCACCCACTCACGCCCAGCGCCTACGCACGACGTGCGGTCGCCGTTGCCCATATCCCAATCGACGTAGGACGGGGCCGCCGTCAACGTCACGGTCGCTCCGCCCACGCTCAGACTGACTGACACGTCGTGCCATTGCTCGGCTGGGATCCACAACCAGTTCTTGTAGGAGATGTAGGTGTGGTACGTGGGCGGCGGCGCGATCTTCGCGTTCGCGAGCTCAAACGGCGCGCGTTCGAGTAGTTGCTGCGCGACTTGCGCAGGGTTGATGACAGCTTGGCCGTTGGGCACGTACCAGGTGTTCTCAGGAACCGAGACCGTCGGGTCACACGACCACATCTGGCCCTTGGTCGGGTCGTTGTTTCCCCAAAGTGGGCTGTCGGGCTCCGGCTGGGGGTCGAGCGGGAAGGCGTAGCAGTTGTGCGCGCTGTTCCAGATGAAGCCGTAGTCGTTGACGCAGATGCCGTCCGGCGCACCGGGGCAAGCTGGTCCGCTGGGTCCGTTGCCGCCGGTATTGCCAGGGTTCCCGGGATCGGTCGTTCCCGGTGTACCAGGGACGGTGTCCGAAAGGCAGATCCCTGTCTCGTCGACCGGGTCGGGTGGACAGTCCGCCCACGCTGGGCCGTTGGTCGTGCCGATCACCAGCACCACGGCGGTCGCCACGAACAGGGCGACCGCCGCTGCGGCTCCTACTCCGCGGCGCATGACGTCTTGTCCTTCAGATCAGTCTCGTAATACATCCAGCCGTGCTGGCCGTCGGGCTTCGTCATGGTGATCAGCAGCGGCGTAACGAGGTGCTTAGGCTTGTTGATCTTCTGCGGCTTCCCGTTGCGGGTGTAGCGAAGGGGCTCGTAGTTCGTGCATTCGACGATCACTACTTGGCCGGACTTGCCGCCGTCATTCAGCCGCACTGACTTCACGTAGGACCACAGGGCTTCCACGTCCGACTCTCGTCGCAGGCCGCCCTTCTCGTAGGTCTCCCCAAGCGTGACCATGTCGCGCTGCCACCAGAAGTCGTACTCCTTCAGCGTCGCCGTGGCCCCTGGCGTGAGCACACCATTCCGATAGATCTCGGCCGAGAGCTGCCGCCACTTAGTCCAGCGGGCCAGAGCCTCCTTGCCCGCGGCCAGTTCTGCCTCGGTGAAGTTCGACTCCCAGTCAGCTGGCGGTCCACCAGCGTCGCCGGTCGGAGTTGCCGTTGCGCTTGTCGTTGGTGACTGGGTCGGGTCCCCCGTCGGCTCGTCGTCACCCCCGCAGCTGGTCAGGGTTCCGGCAAGGGCGAGAGTGGTTGCTGCGATGAGGGTGCGCTTCATGAGCGTCCTTCCTGAGCCCGAGGCGCCCGACGTGCGGGCCTTCGGCACCAGTCTTGACGACATGGCCGACTGGTGACCGACCGCGTCGATCTGCGAGGCGGGTGCAAGGTGGTGTCCTTCCCTCCGAGTGGGGGCTTCTAACTCTGAAGACAACATGCGGGGTCGCGGATCGGACACCGCCGGCGAGCAATCTTCTGGACGGGCAATCGAACTCGGCCGTCGAGAGAGTCGACGCGCTGGTACCGGTGGCTGGTTGCAAGCGGGCCGCACGTCCCAGCTGGAGAGGTGACGGTGGCTATCGCGGGGCCTCGGGACACGGAGTCCTGCCGGAGGAGACAGAGCCCCCGGTGGCTTCTGCTGACACGTCTCCATGACCGCGTCCCTTCCCTCCCGGCCCGAACCGGGACCTCCATTGTCAGTGGTGCCGTCAAGCCCGCCCGTACTGGCTGGTCCCGCGGCTCGCGCCACCGGGTCCTGTTCTGCAGTACTCTGAGCATGACACAAGAACGGCGCTAAAGGCAGTTCTAACCTGCATCCGGCGCGTTTCGAGGTCCGGCACAATGCAGCCGTGCCACGTCTCTCGCAGCCGCCGAACATGCCCGAGGAGGTGCTGGCGATGCTCGAGGCGATTGGCAACAGCGCACGAACCGAGATCCTGCGGCACCTTTCGGCACAGTCGATGAGCACGCCAGACCTAGCCGAGGCGATCGGTGTCGAACACAGTCGCGTTCTTCGCCATCTCGCCGTACTCGAAGACCTCGGTCTCGTCTCGGCCGATCACCCCCGCGGTTCACGCCGTGGTGTCGGCCGCGTCGTGATGTGGGAGACCAACAAAGAGCGCGTCAAGGAGATCGCCGACGCTTGGCGGTCGTATGCCTCCGGTCAACCGAATCCGCGTGGGTGATAGCCGACCGGCGTGGGCAGCGCCTGTCAGCCGCCTCCCTGGCCTGTGCTAGGCGGTCACCGAGGTGTGTGGGGCCTCGTGACTACCGCACGAGCGGTTCGACGGCTTGCCAGAGTTTGAGCAGGTCACGCGCAAACTCGTCTTGGTGGCCGTCGAGGAATCGCGACATTCCGCGGACCTCAGCGATGGCCTCCCGCGCTGCGCGCATCTCCTCGGAGGTCGGTGCGGCCCCTTCAGCTGGATCGGCTCCCGCTTCTCCGCTGGTCCGCAGGTAGGCGGCAGCACGAGCGCGGAGCTGCTCAGCCTGTCGCTCGTGGTGCGCGAGCTGGGCCTGGATGCGCCGAAGATCCCGCTCGGCCGCGCGGCGGCATTCCTCGTCGTGGAAGTCCTTGGGGCGCCCGCGTGCCGATGTACGGATGAACTGCTCGTCGCACCGAGGGTTGGCGCAGGTGGCCTGCTGCCCGCCGAGGCCAAGGTTCTCGCGCTCGGGGAGGTCGATGACGCGGCGTTCGGCCACGACACCTCCCCTCGACGTTTGAATATTCGCGCGGAAATCGAGTGCCAGTCTATGGCGACACCGCTGGTCAGACAGGCAAGGCACGCCACCTGCTTCCCGAAGGTCCGGGCACCACGCCGCTCCACTGCCAAATCAATCTGCGCGAAAATCCTGCTCGCCACAATGGAACCAGCCCGCCACACGTCACGGATTTCTAGAAATTCTCGACACGCCAGGGACGGGCTCCCGGCCGACTGGCGACCTCCACGATTGGATGAAGTGCATGGGACGCAGAGCGAAGGGCGATCGTCACAAGGTCGTGTCCAGCATGCCTCCAGCGGTGGCAGACCTGGTCAGGGCCGAAGCCGAGGCGCTTGGTTGCTACATCGGCGACTACCTCGGATGGCTGGTCGCCAGCCAAGTAGGCATCGCGATGGACCCGCCAGTCGGCGAGGTGACCGATCATCCCGAGCCCTCCCCCGCCTTCGACGGCCGCATGCGCTACCCGGCCATGGTGCCGCGTCCTGCGGCCGACCTAGTCATCGAACTGGCTGACGCCCGCGGCGTCACCATGGGTGACGTCGTCACCGAACTCGCGTGCGCACGCTTCGGTGTCCCCTTCACCGCCCGGGTGAAGAAGAAGTCTCTCGAAGCCTCGACAGCTCGCTCTGCCCGGCAGGGAGCCGCATGACCGATTGACCGGGTCAGGGCAGTGCCCTGAAAACGACAAAGGCCCCGCTGCAGCGGGACCAAGTCGGATGCTCCACCGGGCTGCAACCCGGATTCGCGAAGTTATGAGAACCACCAGAGGAGGCTTTGTGCTGCCCACTTTAGAGCAGTGCGACACCGCGGCGAGGTCATTCCCGCGCGGGCGTGTCGACGCTCGCCACGCACCCATCTCCCCTGCGCTGGCGATCGGATCGCGGACCGGTGCTCACCTGGTCGTCGAGCTGCTCGCCGTGACCCGGCCGCTGAGTTTCCTGTCCCGTCGTACGTGGAGGGAGGTGGGGGCCGCCGGCGGAAGCGGGCGTGGATCGCCCTAGAAATGACGAAAGGCCCCGTTGGCGCGGGACCTTGACCGTCTTGGTACCGGGACCAGTTGGCGCTGGTGAACCCCGGCGGATGCCTCTGAAAGGAGGTAAATCAAGTTGTTGCCGGTAACTGTACCGGCGTCGCGTGGCGATGCCGCACACCCTGACGCGGGTCGGCGTGTCTCTCCGGGCCTGTTGGCGCTCGACGAGCACCTGTTCAACCCTGACGCGACCCAGTGGCTGGTGATCGATGCCGGCAACGAGGCTGTCCCCAAGACGACGGTCCCCTCACTGCGTGACGGGCTCGAGCTGGTCGGCAAGGGCCGGGTCGCGGCACTGGTGGGCCACCTGCGCGACGGCGTGGGCGTGGTCGACGTCGACGTGCCCGGCGAGTTCGGTGACTTCCTCGCCGCCGAGATCACCGACTGGCTGACCCGCCGCGACTGCTGGGTGCTCGAGCGCCCCTCGGGCGGCGCGAGGGGCCGCTGGCACATCTTCTTTGCCCACCGCGACTTCCACTACTCCCCCGCCGCAACCCGCACCGGGCTGGCCGCCCAGGTCAGCGACTACCTGAGCGGCCTCGCTGCCGATGTGGGGGTCCCGCGCGGTGAGCTCGACCTGCGTGACGCTGTCCGACCGCTCTCCTCCCCGCACCGCCACGGCGCGATCACCAGCCCGAAGGGCGACCTCCGCCAGGCACTGCGCGACCTCAAGCGCGTCCTCCCAGCCGCGCCCGCCCCGTCGCCGCTGCGGCCCCGCTGCAAGATCAAACCGCCCACCACCGGGGGCAAGAACACGTCCGCGGCCGCGGCCACCGGGTTCGTGGTGCCGCTGGCATTGCAGCGGTGGAAGCGCCAGCTGCGGCCCGAGTGGCGCCACTACCTGGTCGACGGCCAGGTCCCGGACGGGTCGTGGGCCGCCGGCGCGACGAAGACGCGTGGCGCGCTCGAGGTGGACCGGTCACTGGTCGAGGCCGCCTGCACACGTGAGCTGGTGTGGGCGATCGGCGACCCGGAGATGGCGTGGCGGCTGATCCGTGAGTCCCACCCGCGGGTGATGACCAAGGCCAAGCACCAGGGCTACTCGTGGTGGATCACCTACGTGTGGAACGAGCTCGTCCGCACCGCCAGCGAGTTCAACACTCCCACCGACCAGCCCATCAAGCCGATCCAGGCCCCGCCGGCCGACGTCGTCGACGCCGTTACCGACGCCCGCGCCGAGCTGAGCCGCGTCATGTGGACCGTACCCGCGAGGAAGCGAGCAGCGCTGCTGCTGGTCGGACACCACCTCTTGGACCGGGTCCTGCGCGAGGGCCGGCTACGCGTTCCCTGCCCCGAGCGCGACCTGCTGCTCGACACCGGCCTGGGCGACCGCAAGACCATCCGCACCGCCCTCGCTCTGCTCAACGGGCGCCTCGGGACGCTCCACACCGACTGCCTGTCCCTGACCGAACGCGACTCCACCTCCTACGAGTTCGAAATCAACCCCGCCCAAAGCAGGGAGGGACGGCAAATCCCCCCACCTGTGTTTGACCCACCCCCGCCGATCCGCGGCCTCTGGGCCACCCTGCCCCGCTCCAGCCACAGCCTCTGGCGCACCCTGCTGACCTCCAGGACCCCACTGGACCTGACTGAGCTGGCTGGGAAAGCAGGTCTGGTGGAATCAGCTGGCGAGGAGCCGTCGAAGTCGCAGAGGTCCACCGCGAAGGCGGCGCTAGTCGCGCTGAGCAAGGCCGGGATGGCCCGCGTCGACGAGCACGGCCGCTGGCATCCCGCCACCCGGCCCCGCTCGGTCCAGGTCGACCAGGCCGCGGCCGCGGCGTACGCCCGCCAACTCGAGGTCGTCGAAGCCGAACGAGCCGCCTACCGAGCCGGAACCACCTCGAGCTGGACCGCCGGCCGCGCACGCGCCTACAAAGCCGCCAAGGCGCGTGAGAAGGCCTGGTGGGACAACCTCTCCCCCGCGACCCGCGCCGACCGCACCGCAGCAAAGCGACTCGAGTTCGACCAGATGTCCCTCGCCCAGCAGGCCAAACGCAAGGCCGAGCTCGCCGAGCGACGCGCACGCGCCGGCATCGACGAACTCGACCACTACCAGACCTGGCTCACCACTCTTTCGGCCGACGAGTACGTCGCACGCAGCCTGGAACGCAAACAACGCTTCCAAGCCCTCTCCCCCGCCGAACGAGGCGCCTCCGTGGCAGCGTGGGACCGGCACCGACTCCGGTACGGCCTTACCGCGCAGCGACTCAGCAAACCGCTGGTCGACCAGCGGCCACAGAGCCCCGACGTCGAGCAGGCAGCCCTACTCCCCAACGGGCCAGCGACCCGCGACGCAGCGTTCCTCGAGCGCCAGGGCCACTTGTTCGACAAGCGCGCCGAACAGCAGGCAGCGGGCTAGCAGCGGGAAGTCATCACTCCGCGGGGGGCAGTTCGCGGCGGGCGAGGCGTTCACGCGCGTCACGCAGGATCGCCTGGAGCCGCTGCTCCAACTCGGCCTTTGGCGGCAGCGCCGTCCAGTACTCCGCGACCACGATCCCGTCCTTGTGCATCTCCAGCAGCTCGACCTGCTCGCGGCTGGCCTCGGTGCACAAGATCAGCCCGATCGGTGCCTCCTCGCCCTCAGTACGTTCGTAGCGGTTGAGCCACTTCAGGTACAGCTTCATCTGACCCTCGTGGCGGGCATCGAACCTCCCGATCTTGAGCTCCACCGCCACCAGGCGGCGTAGCGGCCGACTGAAGAACAACAGGTCGAGATGGAAGTCGTCGCCGTCGATGATCATCCGCTTCTGACGCGCGACGAAGCTGAACCCGGACCCGACCTCGAGCAGAAACGCCTCCAGGTCGCGGAGAATCGCCGCCTCAAGGTCCGCCTCGGCGTACCCGTCATGGAGGCCGAGGAAGTCGAGCAGATACGGGTCACTGAACGTGTCGGCCGGCACCATCGACCCCGGCTCGATCTGCGAGTTCGCGATCTCACGCCGCTCGAATGCCTTGCGCTGGATCGCCCCCTTGAGCTCGCGAACAGTGAGCCGGCGGGCAACCACCTGGTCCGCGTAGAAGGCCCTCGCCTCGTCCGACCTGAGCGGCAGAAGGGCCACGATGTGCGTCCAACTCAACTTCTGCGCCAGCGACGCAACAATCTCGGCGTCGGGGAACTGCCGGGAGAACTTGACCATTCGAGTGAGGTTCGGCTCGTTGAAGCCCCTCCCGAACCGTCTCGTCAATTCCTGCGCCAGCGACGCAAGAATCTGGGAGCCGTACGCCGCTCGCTGTCCGCCGAGCACCTCGGAGTCGATCAGCGAGCCAACCTGCCAGTAGGTCATCGTCAGCGTCGCGTTGGCGTACGAGGCAACCGCCTCACGGGCCTCATGGACCAGCGACGACACGCGCTCGACCAGGTCGTCCGACGTTGCAGCCGGACTGCCCGCAGGTGCACGCACGGGGCTCGTGTCGCGCTTCTGCCTCGCCGGGGTCGCTTTGCTCATCCGGGTGAGTCTCCCAGCACCGTCCGAGAACCACGGCCAGCCGAGGGTGCGTCGCGACCGTTTTCGGTGCCAGCCGGATCGCTTGAGAGTCTCGGCGTCGAAGGGGGTACCCAGTCGGGTACGACGGCGAGCGAGCGAGCCTCCTTCGTCGAGGTGAGCGCTCCCCGTCGGTGCAACACGTCGATCATGGGCGAGGCCATTTGGCCATCGACCCCGAGCGCGGCGGCCAGCTCGCGCCAGGTCGGCCCCTCCCCCGTCTGCTCCCAAACCTGGGCGACGTGGTCGCGGGCCGCCAGAACATGCTCATCAGCCAACGCGTTCGCCTGGGCACGTCGCTGAGCGGCCCGCGACCGGGCCACCTCGCGGCGCCGCTTCTCCTCCGCGTAGATCTCTCGTACGTCCGGCACCTTGTCGCCGCCCATGGCAGCGTTCAACACGCTCACGGCCGCCTTCCACCGCGGCAAGCCAGGCTTGCCGGCGTGGGTGACGAATCGACGATGCACTTCGAGAACCTCGGCAGTGATCGGCCGATTGAACCCGGCTGCGCGCAGCAACTCATCCACCCGCTCATCGCTGGCCTTGGGGCGCGAGGGCCGAGCGCGACGAGCTCGGGGCGCGGGCACTCTGTCGACGCCCGCCGGCCCGGGGTTCGCGTGCGACGCGGTCGAGGTTTGATTGGCATCGGTCCTGCTGCCACGAACGGTGTGGCCGCAGGACTGGCACACCGCATAGGGCCACTCCCCCGCGGCAGCTGGCCGGGTCCGGTCGACCTCGCGGCGCAACTCAACCCAGGTGTCCGCCGACCCGCACGCCCGGCAAGGTCGGCCCAACCGGCGTCGTGGATGAGTTCCCCGAGCAGCCGGCTCGACTCGCGTCCTCACCATCTCCCCTTCGTGTGGCGGAGCAAACTCAGGCCAGGTAGGCCGCGAGAACGGCGGCCACGAACGGAGAGCGCTTGTCCTGGCCGTGCTTCTTGGCCAACTGGTCGATCACGGCGAGGTTGCCCGACTTGATCCGGAGCGACACCCCTACGAATCGCTCGCCCGCACCACTCTTGCCACGGTCGAACAGCCCGTCGCTGACCGTCGGACGCTCCGCCGCAGCCGCCACCACCGCGCTGAGCGTGGACTGGTTGGCCACGATGGCGTCGAGCAAGACGTCGACCTGGGAGGTGCGGTCGGTCTTCGCCCGCTCGCGCCACGCCTCGGCCAGTGTGAACGGAACTGAGACCGAAACCGACTTCATGGTCTCGGCCATCGCGCTTGCCTTCGGCTTGCGCTCAACCGACTTGGGCGGCCGCGGCTTCCTCACTGGACCAACTGCCGGAGCGGCCGGCTCCTCAGGCTCCGTCGGGGCCGGGATGTCCTCGACAGGCGCCAACTTCGGTGTGACCTTGTCCTCGACGTCCGCGTCCTCGACGGTCGCCGGCGACGGCGCAGCAGGCACCGGAGCCAGCGTCCGCGGGCGCTGGGTGGGCCCCGGCAGATCGGTGGGCTTCTTCAAACCCTCGATCGGCTTCATCGGCTCGCGACGGCTCATGCGCTGGCCGCCGCTTCGAACCGGTCGATCCGGGTCAGGATGGCGTTCGTGAGCAGCAGGTGGTCCCCCGCCAAGCCCCCGACGCTGCCCGGGATGCGGTCCCCCTTCTTGCCCTCACGAAGTGCCTGCCACCCCGGCTCGCCCGACTCCTCCTCCTGGGCCATCTCAGCCAACTCGTGAACGAGCTTCCCGGCATTGCGCGCGTCCACCGCCGCGTTCGAGTGCCGCACGAAGATGACCTCGCCCTCCGAATCCTGGAAGACGTCGGCAGCGTCGCCGAGAACCGCTTGAATGTCTTCGATCGCGTTCCGCTTGATCCGCCCAGCGTTCGTGTCGAAGTCGTACGGCACAACCCCGAGGATCTCCACGTCGGGGTTCGCCGGCCGCACCTCCTTCAACTCCTCTGCCAGGTCGCGTAGGTTCCCGATGCTCGACCGGTCTGCCTTGGTCGGGATCACCAGCCACCGGGTTGCCCCGAACACCAGTTGCAACACGTCGGGGCGATCCGGAGGCGTGTCGATGACGATCAGGTCGTAGTCGCGGGCGATCGGCGCCAGAGCCTCGGCCAGCATGAGTCGAAACTCGGTGCCGCGGCGACGCTTCCCGGCCAGAACGTCTTCGATGGTCTTGAGCATCTCGCGACCCATCGGGATCACGTCGAGGTTCGGACGCACTTCGCGAATCACGGGCTGGAGCGGCTTGTTCGCGTCAAGGACCTGGAGCATGTGCGCGCCGCGGTCGTTCGCCTCGCTGTTCTTGTAGCCCATGTCGTCCCCCGCGTCGCCCTGGGCATCGAAGTCGACGAAGAGCACCTTCCAGCCGGCAGCTGCGGACAGTGCGGCGAAGTTGGCCGAGCAGCTCGTCTTGCCGACGCCGCCCTTGCCGTTGGCGAAGGTGATGACGCGGCTGAGCACGTCCTGGGTCAATCGCGGACTGGTCACGGCCATCTCGGCCAAGTTGGGCGCCATGGGGAAGACGGGGCCTCTCTGTGTGGTCGATAGCAGTACGGGTCGATGATGTCGCACCACACCATCGCTGAGCGGTAGCGACACGCGGTAGTGCGGTGCGGCTGTGCGGTGCGGTAGTGGGCTGCGGTACGGCATGCCGTGACGCACGCCCCTGCCGTGCAGCGTTGCCGCTAAGAACGAGTGCAGCGCAGCACCGCTGCACGCTAGTGCGTCACGGTGCTGCAATCAGATACTGCACTGCAACGATGAGCAACGGCATCGCGGCGCTGTGGTGAACCGAAGCACCGCAACAAGTGCTGGGCCCTGGTGCCACAAGCCTCCATTGCAACGCGGCATGCCCGACCAATGCCGCCGAGCGCCACCGCTGATAAGTACGGCGGCGCAGTAGGGCGGTGCGTTACCCGGATGCGGTAGTGCGGTGCGGTAGTTCTGTGCGGCATTGCAGCGCGATTCGGGGAGTGGCCGGCGGATCGCCTGTGAGGCGCTGGCCTCGTGAGGCGTGGTTGTGTCCACCGAGGCGCTCCGAGGCCGTCAGAGGGGCACCCTGGGCCCCTAGCGGGCTCATTCTGTCGAGGTCGAACGCCTCGAATCACGACATTGGGATTCTAGGTGAACCGGCGTCGTGGCGAAGGCGGGGGAGTGGTGCCGCGATTGTGCGTTCGCCGTGCGGGGTTGAGGGGGCAGCCCAAGGCATCAAGGGGCAGCGCGGATCGACGGTCCCGTCTCCGGCGTTCAGGGTTCGAGGGGGATGTCGAGGCTCGCTGGCGGAGACGGATTGGGGAGTCGGAGCGCCGTGCCGAGGTGGTCCGCTAGATGGAGGTCGACGTTCCAGCCGACTAGTGCGGAAGGATGTGACGCGGCAACCTGGCGTCTGTTAGGTCGCGGAACGCCGAACTTCACCCGACCCTTGATGAACAGCAGCGAGGTGGCAGTGGCCATCGCCTCGTGCCAGATGCGGGTGTCGGTGTGTGCCGGGATCAGCAGGACCACACTCAACCCGGACGCTCCCGCCTCGGCGCAGCGGCGCACCCACCGCACCCGCGCCTCGCCGCACGGCGGGTTGCAGAACACCGTCGATGCCGACTACGGCCGCGACGCACCGTCATCGGGGAGTGCGAAAAACCTGTCCGCGCCGACGGGGTTGTCGGGCGTTGTGCACGGGTCGAGCTCGATCCTGCCGCCGAGCGCCTTGCGGACGGGCTCGAGCACGTATCCCGGAGTCAGGTGCACCTGTTCCTCGGCGTGCTCGGCTCGTCGGCGTAGCGCGTTGTCGAACCGGAACAGGGCCGGCGCGCTCGTGGTCATGCTCGCCACCTCCTCTCGAGAACGCGGGTCAGCGGGCCGGTGCCCGGTCAACCGCGGGGCTGGGCAAGGGGAGTGGCGGCCGAGGCGAAGCGGTGGTGGCCGGTGCCCGCAGAGCCCCGGCCTGGAGCCCGACCAGAGGGTCGTACGCCCATTCCGGCTGATCGTGGGGGATCGGCTGGTCGGCGCGGGTCTTGACCCGCTGGTCGAAGTCCGCGCCGTGGATCTGAGGAGCCGTCGCCATCGGGATCAGCGACCTTGTCTCCAGCCGGACAGCCTCCCAGGTCGCCAGCCGGTCCGGAGGAGTCTCCTTCCGGCGCAACGGCATCACGCGGTACTCGCGGTAAAGCGCCAGGAGCGCGGTGGCAGCGGCGCCATACCCGGACTCGGCCGCCGTCTCGCGGGCGACACGGCGTACGTGGTCGATCGCCGTGTTCGGGTCGGTGAATCTCGAGGCGTCCCTGTGCGCGCTCATCGCGCCGACCCCGATCGCTTCGCGGAGGTTGCGTCTGCGGTGTGGTCGGGGTGGGACGACGCGGTCGTCGGTGGCGCCTCACGCAACATCGAGCGCTGCAGCCACACGTCGGATGCCGTGCCCGGCTCCGACCCCTCGCCTGCGTGGCTCGTCTGCCCGGTCAGCTCGGCGAGCAGTGCGATCGCCCGGTCGGCGAGGTCACAGCCGGCGTCGTCGCTGGCGTGCCAGTCCGAGGCGTCGGGGAAGTCACCGACCGACTCTCCGGCAGAGAGATCGGCTCGTTCGCGGCGCCACTCGTCATGCTCGGCGAGCAGGTCGGACGCGGCGCGCAGCTGGTCGACCGTGGGGCCCTCGACGCTGGTCCCCAACGCTGAGGCGAGGATGGGCAGCAGTTCGGCAGCGGTGGGCAGATGCAGGTCCTTGGCCATTTGGTGCTGGCGGTCCCAGTCCGGTCGGGCACCGGGAGGGTGGCCCTCGTAGTCGCAGTAGTTGCCGTCCTCGACGCCGTCGAGGGGGTAGCCGTCGATGGTCACCGGTGAGACGACCCATTCCAGGCCGGCGGCGGTCTCCTCGAGGTGGAGGTAGACCTTGACGTGGTTCTCGATCCGGTGCGGGTAGCTCGGATCGTCCTGCCATGGCGACTCCTCCGGCGGGGTGCTGGCGCTGCTAGACGGGGCCGGGGTCGTGATTTCACTCATCGCTCGTCTTCCTGTCTCGCGGTCGGGATGTGCCCGGCCCCGCAGGTGCACCTCCCCGGGAGTCTCGGAGTGCGGGGATTGTGGGTGTCCTTCGCCGAATGAGTTACGGCGTTGACGGGGCCGGGCAAGCGTGTGGAGTTGTCAGAACCCCGCAGCGCCGTAGGTGGCGGAGCGGGCTGGCGGGAACGGCGTGGGGGGCCGCGACGACGGCGTGGGGGTCAGGTTCAAGGTCTGCTGGAGCGCCGCCCGCTGCAGGGGGTTGGCGAACCTCGCGACCGGCTGATCGGGTTCGGGCAGGTTGACCAGATCGGTCACCGTGGCCTCCAGGCGCGAGCGGCGCTTGACGCGCACCGGGCTGTCGTGGCGGGGGTGGGCGTCGATCAGGTTGCTGTTGCCGCGCAGCAGCTCGCGGCGCAGCGCCTTGCCCAGGTTGTGGGTGACCTCGTGGGTTGCCTTGGCCAGCTCGACCATCTGCGTGGGCTGGAGACGCAGCGCCCGGCGGTCCTCCATACGGGCGACGGCGGTCGTGAGCTCGCTCTGCTGCCAGAACCGCCGCATGTTGGGCTCCTGGTCGCCGCGCACGTCGGCCAAGTGGCTGATCTGGGGCTGCAACGACTCCAGTACTTCGGCACGCTCGGTGAAGAACGCCGCGAACATGCTGGTCTTGCCCGACCGGCCGGCGGCCGCGGCGAAGGCCCGGCACAGGTAGAGCTGGCTGGCTGTGACCTGGCGCGCGCAGTCGGCGGTGATCTCCGGCTCCTCGGCGTAGAACGCGTCGCTGGCCATCATCGGTCGCAGGAACCGCGCGAGACGCCGCTGCGCGCCCGCGAGATCGGCCGGGGTGCCGACCATCGACACCGGCTCGACAACGGTCGAGGCGCGGGTGACCTGCGGCAGCCGTGGTGTCGCTTCCTCGGGGATCGCGCTCGTGGCGTGCCAGGTGGCGACCCGGGCGGTCTGGGAGAGAACCATGCGCTTCTCCTCCAGGCCCATCGCGAACTCGGGCCGCTGATGCTCGGCCAGCAGGCCGACCTCGTCGAGGCGGGCATCCAGCACCAGCACCGCCTCCAGTGCGACCGCAACGTCGCGCATCACCCACCAGCCGGCGCCGGGGTCGGTGCGCCACGGCTGCTCCCCAGCCGCGGAGAGGGCGTGGGATGCCGAGAGCAGTTCGATGGCGGCCTCCCGCCACGCCTCGACCGTCAGATCGTCTGAGGCCGCGGCGAGGTAGTCCGCGTGCGGGCGACGCTCGTCGAGGGGAAGGGTGGGCAGCGCGAACGCGATGCTGTCCACCAGGCTCGCCAGATTCTCGTCCAGCCCGGCCAGCATCGGCTTAGGTGTGCGCGCCGGGAGGTGGTCCGGCGGCGGGTACCAGGAGTCCTGGCCGACGTCGTAGAGCCGCTGCCGCAACGCGTCGACCACCGTTTCACGGCAATGCAGCATTTGGTCGACCGCCTGCTCGTCGGCCGGGATCATGTCGTCACGGATCAGCGCGTTCAGCGCGTGCGCGGCAGTCTCTGCGTGCGCGCCGTACGTCGTGACCGTCATCGCGGTTCACCCGCCGGTCGCGGTGTCGAACAGGTCGTTGCCATGTTCGAAGAAGCAACCGCCGCGGCGCCGGATCGGACACCGCGACGGGAACTAGTTGTGGAGAAGGTCCGGGAGCGGTCTACCTGCCCGGAGCGCCGGGGGAGTGGTCGATCCCCTCGGCGGGCGGCACCTCCCCCGGCAGCGGGGTCGACCGCCTGGCGTCCAGTGCCGCGGCCTGCAGCACCGTCGAGCGCCCACCACCGCCGGCGGCGCCGGCGGGTGCTGCCAGCAGTTCTGCGGACCGTGCGCCGATCCTGACGCCAAGGTCGTGCAGCTCGTCGAGCAGATCCCCGGTTCCCCAGATCTGGTTGCGTGTGCGGGTCGTGAGCGGCCGGATCACCTCGGCGCCGGCCAGTCGCTCGATCGCACGGTAGGTCGCAGCCGTTGAGAGCCCGAGCCGATTCTCGATGTCGTCGGCGGTGAAGATCGGCGAGGACGGCAACGAGGCCAGCACCTGCGCCGCGGCGCTGCCCACCCGCGGCGCGCCCGCGAGCCCGTGCCACTGATCGGGCATCGCCGCTAGGCGGCCGGCGGTGATGGTGGCCTCCTCGGAGGCGATGATGGCCGAGCGGGCGAAGGCGTGGACGATCGGGCCGGCGTCGCCGTCCCGGTAGCGATCCAGGGTCCCGAAGTAGTGCTCGCGGCGGGCCACCAGGGCCGAGGCGATCGGAATCACGACGTGCTGCGCCACCCGCCGCTCTCGGATCACCGCCGCGGCCAGGGCGCGGCCGATGCGCCCGTTGCCGTCGGTGAAGGGGTGGATCGACTCGAACTGCGCATGCGCGATCGCGGCCTGGGCGATCACCGGCAGGTCGGTGCGCCGGGCGAACGTGATCAGGTCGCCCATCAGCTCCTCGACCAGGTCGGGCGGTGGCGGGACATAGAGGGCGTTCCGGGGGGAGTGGTCCGATCCGCCGATCCAGTTCTGCATCTTGCGCCAGCGGCCCGCATAGGCCCGCTCGGTCGGGTCGTCGCTCAGCAGGAGCCGGTGGGCAGCCGTGATCCCGGCCGCCTCGATGGGGCCGTGCAGCAGCCGGTCCATCGCGCCGGACGCTGCCACCATCGACGTGGCCGAGGAGTTGGCCTTCACGCCGTGCAGGGCACGGGCGAAGTCCTCGATGCTCGCATCCTCGTGCTCGATCTTTGACGAGGCCACCGACTCGGCCCGCAACAGCAGCGTCGCCAGCGGCCGCAGATGCTCTCCGCCGGTCTCATCGAGCCGGGCGATCGCCCTCACCGCCAGGTCGCACTCGGCGAGGAGGTCGTTCGGAACGCGCGGATCCAACCCGGCCACCTGCGGAGGGATCGACACCGTCACCTCGCCCAAGGTCCGATCATCCACCGTCCCACCGCGATGGGTCTGCCGCCAGGCAACAGTGCGCCGCCCATGTGCGGGCACGACCACCCGCGGACCGACCCAACCCGCCGGGGATTCGCCGGCGACCTCGTCAGCCATCCGAGAACACCTCCCGCCTTTCTCTCAGATACTATAGGTAAGTGAGAATAACGGCGGGAATGTTCTCACTGCACGGGTGAGTTGGTTGAGTGTCGGGGCGTGATGGTTCGGCCGTCGCCGAGGCCGTCCGATCCTCCGCCCGGACCAGACGCCGGCGGGGGAGCGGCGTTGAGAGCTCCGGCCTGCAGCACAGCAGTTCGGGCCGACACCCGCCGGCCCGCGAGGGACCTGAGTCCGGCTCGTCTGTGCCGAAGTGGTGGTGGTCACCCGGGTCGATCAAGGTGACCCGGGGGCCGTAGTCGGCGCACATGCGGGCGATGGACGCCGGATCGGCGGCCACGTACACGTCGTCGAGCCACTCCTCACGGTTGGTGTCGGTGGCGAAGCCGTCGATCAGCAGCGAGTCCTCCATCGCGGAGACCGCTTGGGCGTACGAGCTGTACGGACCCACCACCTCTGGCCGCGGATGCCCAGGGTCCGCGTACCAACCCAGGGTCACCCACCATCCCGGCGTCAGGGGACCACCATGGGCGTTGAGGTAGTCCTCCCAGGTGGCCTCGTCCGGCATGCGCCCGCCGGGGTGCAGGGGGTTGTTGCTCATGGCCCGAAAGGCAACCGCCCGCCGGGCGGATCGGACGCCCGCCTCAGCGCCACGCCGGATGGGGCGCAGGCAGGCACCGTCGAGCCGGCCGCCAGGCCCTGCCCCGGCCTACGCGACAGCGGCCACGCCGCGCCGCAGAAGTCGCCGAGCCGCGTCGAGCCGCAGGCTGTGCTGGAGTACCTGCGAGTCCGCCAACAGGTCGGTGAGGCGTTGCTCGAGCTCGGTCAACCCCGCGCGGAGGTCGCCGATCGGGACGGGTACGTAGTGCGTCGGCCGACGTTGCCCGAAGTCGGTCAGCTCGGCGCGGGTCATGCCCAGGAACGGCAGCACGAGCCCGTGGCCGTCCTGCCCGGTCGCAGCCTCGAGTGCGGCGAGCAGCGAGACCGCATAGACGAAGTCCGGGGACGCGTCGTACACGTCGCCGTCGCGAAGAGCAGTGGGAACAGCCATCGTTGTGGTCCTTTCCAGTGGAGCCGGCAGCGGGGCCGACCCCACGACCCAGTGCAACAGAACCAGCCCATGCCGCGCATCCGGCGCGCCCGAACCGGTGGACAACCTCCACCGCGACGGAGGCTGTGGACGCCACCCGGAGCCAAGTCGCGGTTTCATCGTGACCATCCCGGCGGCTCACACGTCCGCGGGCCTTCGCCGGGTCGCGGCGTCGGGGGAGTGGGCGGTGGCGCGATCGCCGGCCGCGCCGGGGGCTCGGTGAGCCGGGAACCGTTAGCCGCGGGGTCCTGCCCGGCGGGCCGGTCGCCTTCGGCTTCCTCGGTGCTGTCGGCAGCCAGTTCGGCCGCCAGCCGGTCGCGGGTCGCACGGACTCCTTCGAGCTCGGCGGCGCGCGGGAATGCGTCGACCAGCCCGGCCTGGGCCTTCTCGGCCTCGCGGTTGATCTTGGTGGTGTCCATCTCAACGTCCTCCAGTACCCGCTCCAGGCGCCGGGGGAGGTTCTCCACGCGGGTCACCAGACCCATGGAGGGTTCGCGGACGTCGCCGGCCTCGACGAGCACGTGCACTCGGGGCACCTCGACGAGCGAGACGACGTAGCGGGGCTGACCCAGCCACGAGTCCGCGGACACCTGCAGGTGCAGTCCGCCCACCTCGCCCAGCGGCTGGGGGTCCCGCTGGTAGGGCTCGACCGCCTGCAACGCACGCTGCAGAGCGGGTGCGGCATCGGCGCGCTTGCCGTACGCCGTGCCGTTGATCCGGATCGAGAACGCATCCCCGTCGGTGTCGCGGCGCAGCGGGATCGCCGCCACCAGCTGCTGACGGTCGGTGGCCAGGCGCTCCAACCGGGGTCCGGCCTCGCGGATCGTGGCCGCGAGACTGCGCTGCGCCGAGGACCAGGCCCGCTCCAGCCGCTCCAGCTTGGTCGCCTCCGTCTCGGCCTTCGCCAACTCCATGATCCGCGGATCCCCCGAAGCGAGCGCCTTGACCTCGGCGTAGGAGAGCGCCGAGTCACCGATGTCCTCGATCTCCCGCACATCCAGCCGCCCACGCATCAGCTGGTTGATGAACTTCGCCTTCCGCTCCACCGTCTGCCACAGGTAGGTGTCGAACGAGGATTCGGTGACGTAGCGGTACACCCGAACCGAGGAGTTCAGATTGCCTTGACGCATGATCCGGCCGTCGCGCTGCGCCAGATCGGCCGGCCGCCACGGGCAGTCCACGTGATGCAACGCGACCGCACGCTTCTGGACGTTCGTACCCACACCCATCTTCTCCGTCGACCCGACCAGCACCGACACATGCCCGGTGCGGGCCTGCTCGAACAACCGAGCCTTGGCGCGGTCGTTATTGGCCTCGTGCATGAACCGCACCTTGCCGGCCGGCACGCCGAGCGAGACCAGCTGCGCCTTGAGCTCCTCATAGGCGTTCCACCCGGTGCCGGTCGGCGTACCCAGGTCGCAGAACACCAGCTGCAAGGCCCCAGGCTCCGGGTCGTTGCCGAACACGACGTCCGCGTGGTCGTGGTAGATCCCGGCGACCCGTTGGGCGACCGCGTCGACCTTGGACGGCTCGCGGTCCAGGAACGCCCCCAGCCCGTCGATCTGATGGTCGACCAGTCGCAGATCCAGCGCGGCCGCGCGACCGTGGCTGCTGATCCGCAGCATGTTGTCCTCCTCGGGCGGCACCGCGCGTGAGGACACCAGATCGGCCCGTTCTGCGAGCTGTGCCATGAAGTCGACCAGTTCCTGGCTCGGCGGCACCACCACCGTCTGCGGGGCACCGCCTTCCAGGTCGGGGGTGGGCAGGTGGAGGTCCTCGGCGGTCTTCACGTCGGCGACCTGGTGCCACAACCGCAGCAGCTCGGGGACGTTGTTGAATTTCGCGAACCGCGACTTCATCCGGAACCCCGTGCCCGAGGGGGAGAGCTCGAGGTCGGTCACGACCTGCCCGAAGGTGGCCGCCCAGGTGTCGAAGTCGGTGATCCCGGCCGCCTCCATGTCCGCGGGCGCTAGGTAGCGCAGCATCGTGTACGCCTCGGCCACCGAGTTGGCGATCGGTGTCGCGGTCATGAACGTGGCCACCCGCCGACCGTGCCGGCCACGCAGGTAGGACATCTTCAGGTCGAGGTCGGTGGCCCGGTTGGACCCGTCCACGGCCACGCCGGGGATGTTGGAGGCCAGTCGGAGGTTCTTGTAGCCGTGGGCCTCATCCACGCACAGGTAGTCGATACCGGTGGCCTCGAAGGTGATCGCCGGGTCGCGTTCGACGTCGCGCAGCGACTTCAACCGCTCCTCGGCCCGAGCCAGCGTCCCCTCCAGCCGCTTCACCGACAGCCCGCGCTCGGACTTCGAGGCGGCCAGCCACATCCTCAGCTGGGTCAGCTGCTCGTCGAGATAGGCCTGTTCGGTGTCCTTGGAGACCGGGATCTTCTCGAACGCCGAGCGGGACATGATGACCGCGTCCCACTCGCCCGTCGCCGCGCGGGCGACGAAGAGTTGCCGCTTGTCCTTGACCAGGTCCTCGGTGCCGCAGGTCAGGATGCGGGCCTGCGGGTAGGCCTGCAACCACTCACGGGAGAACTGCTCGAGCATGTGGTTGGGCACCACCACCGCCGGCTTGCGCACCAACCCGAGGCGCCGCAGCTCCGAGACACCGGCCACGGCGGCCAATGTCTTCCCGGCGCCGACTTCGTGGGCGAGTAGCACCGAGGGCTGGGCCACCATCCGCGCCACTGCGGCATGTTGATGAGGCCGCAGCCGCAGCGGGCGGCCGTCCTGGACCCGGGCCATGCCCGGGTAGTGCTTGTCCTCGTCGACGTTGTAGGAGCGCAGCACGATCGCGTTCAGCTTGTCGTTGTAGGCCCGCACCAGTTGCTGGCAGCGGTCCGGGTCCTCCCACAGCCAGGTCGCGAACCTCTCCTGCAGTTGCTCGGCCTTCTCCTGGGCGGCGAACGTGGCGGTCTCGTTGGGAATCCGGCGCCCGTCGGGGGTCTCGTCGGTGACCCGGATCTGCCGCTGCTCCAAGCAGGCCTGGACGATGTCGATCGCCGTGGCCCGGTCGGTGCCCCACGTGTTGCGTGCCGCGACCGAGTGCCGGTTGCCGCGCACCGACCACACCGATCCGCCGGGATGCTCGACCTCCACGGTGCGGTCCTCCAGTGTCTCGCGCAGGAACTGCTCCACCGTCGCCGCTGGCACCCACGGCACCCCGAGCTGGGCGACGATCTCGGTCGGCCCCAGGTCCTCGGGCAGCACCTGTTCGAGTGCCGACTCGGCGGCCTGGAGTCGACGGACCATCGGCTGCGCCGACGCATCGCCTGTCGCCGTGGCGCCCTCGACGAGCTGCTCGAGGACCTCCTCGACCCGGTTCAGTCGGGCGCGGACGTTGCCGGACAGGAACTCCGCCCGCGGTACCCAGTCCGCGGTCCAGCCCTCAGTGGTGCGTTTGACGGTGTCGGGGTCGACGAACGCGAACGCCTCCAGCTCGACCGCGGCCTGCGTCTGGTCGACGCCGAGCAGCCGGGCGATCTCACTGGTGCGGAGTTCGCCGTAGGTGTCCAGGCACAGCGACACCGCGTCGGCCGGCGAGTCGGCGTGGTTGCGGAGCACCCGGGGTGCGACCACCCGCTCGGTGAAGATGTCGGCCTTGCGAGCCGTCCCCGTCGCCGAGTCGTAGTGCTCGAGCGCGAAGACCGCGGGGGAGTGGGGATCGCTGCGGAACCCGCCCTGCCGCGGCCGGACCTGTGCGAGCACCGGCTCACCGGTCTTGGGGTCGACTCGGCCGGTGTTGCGACCGGTGACCCGGTTGATCGGCCCGTACCGCTTCACGTAGGCGTCGTACTGACGGTTCAGCCGCTCCCGCAGCGCCGTCATCTGCTCCTCACCCGCCGTCCCCGGACCGTTCGGGAGATTCGCCGGCGTCGGGAGGTCTCCGGGCAGGGGAGTGGTGGCCTCGGCCTCCAGCAGCGTGACGACCGTGTCCCGCAGCCCCAGCATCATCCGCAGCTCGTTCGCCTGAGACTTCGGCACCTCCAGCGGCTCCGGCACGCCGTGACGCACCTGCAGCCACTCGCCGTTCTCACCAGTGGTGATGTGGCCCTCGGCCCGCACCACCGCGCCCGGGAGGACCAGCGGCTCCTCCTCACCGCTACGCCCACGGCGCGACCCCGACGTCGGAAGCCGGTGCGGCGCCGACGACGGCACCGCTGGGTCGGTTGAAGTCGGTCGAGGTGCGGCCGGGGCTGGGGTGAACAGCGGCCGGACGTCGGCGTAGTTGGTCAGCGAGAACGTGAGCTGCCGTTCCAGGTCCGCTGCCACCCGCTCGGCCAGACTCTGCCCCTCGCCCAGGAGCGGAGGCTGGACCTCGACCTCGGGCCCGAAGCGTCCCGTCCGCGAGGTCAGACGCCCGATGACCCGGCCCGGCTGCTGCGCGAACAACGAGTTGAGCGTGACCTCGGCGCCCTCGAACCGGGGGCCCGCCCACTTCGACGGCAACGGCTCGACGTCGCGCCACCCAGAGGTGACCCCGACCGGTTCCTCGCCCTCAACCCGCCGCCGGAAGACCAGCACGTCGGTGATGACGTCGGTCCCGGCCGCCTGCTGATGGGTCTGGTTCGGCAACCGGACCGCGGCAACGAGGTCCGCCGTGCCGGCGAACGCATCGCGGGCCTTCGGGTTGGCTGCATCCATCGTCCACCGCGAGGTCAGCACCGCCACCACGCCACCGGGACGCACCAGATGCAGGCTCTTGTAGATGAAGTAGTTGTGCAGGCTCAACCCGAGCCGATTGTGGGTGGAGTCGTGCGGGACGACATCGGCGAAAGGAACGTTGCCGATCACCAGGTCCAGCCTCCCCTCCGGAAGACGGGTCTCGGCGAACGACTCCGACCGGATGTCCGCCGCCGGATACAGCAGCGACGCCACCCGGGCCGTCGTCGGATCCAGCTCCACCCCGACCACCTCGCGCACATGCTCGGGCGCGAACCCGATGAAGGTGCCCGCACCGCAGCCCGGCTCCAACACCCGCCCGCCGGCCGACTCATCGAACCCAGCCGCCCCCAGCGCCGACCACACCGCCTTGACCAGCGCGGCATCGGTGTAGTGCGCGTTGAGCGTCGTCCGTGCCGCGGCCGCGCGTGCCCTGCCCTGCAGCAGATCCCGCGCCCGCGTCGCGTCCTCGTTGTGCCGAGCGTCGTCATCGAAGACCTCCGGCAGCGACCCCCAACCCGACCAGCGCGCCAGGACACCCTGCTCCTGCTCGGACGGCAGCCGGTGCTCCGCATCCAAGACGGCCAGCAACTCCAGGACCGCGACGTTCGCCCTCAACCGCTCCCGCGACGTCCGAGGCGCGAGGTCCAGTTGCGAACTGGGCCGGAACCGCAGGAACTCCCCGGCAGGAATCAGGACGGCCGGCTCGACTGCGGAGGGCGCTACAGGCTCGGGGGAGAGGCCAGGCCCGGGGTCATGTGCAGCCGCAGGACCTCCGACTCCGCCGAGATCCTCGCCTCGCTCAGCCGGCCCACCCGCTCCAGGTAGCCCTCCGACGGGTCCGAGGGGCCCGCGATCTGGTCGGCCAACGTGTCGATCTCCGCCTCGATCTGCAACCCCAGGCCCTCGAAGAAGCTCTCCGGGTCCGCGATCGCCGCCAACTCCGTGGCCCGATGCTTCGCGTAGTGCTCCCGCATCCGCGTCCCGTACGGGTTCATCCCGAGCCCCTTCCAGTGTCACGACCGGCTGCGAACCGGTGACCTCACCAACCTCAACCGACACCTCGCCGGCCGGCTCACCAGGCTCCTCACCAAGATCCCACAGCGCCAGTTGCTCGGAGTCATCCACGCTCGCACGACGTCGTCCCACCCCGGCACCTCCAGCTCTGTTGGTGAGGACACCGGCCGCAGCCATCCACGCCGCGGCTCACCACCGCCCTCACTCCCAAAGGCACCAACCCGGCCGGTGGATCGGACACATTGGCGAGAAAAAAGCTCTCCGCAGGATCGCGGGCCGGCACGTGGGTGACCGCCAGACCTGGCATGCGCAGTCAGCTGGATGGCCTGGGCACGTCGGGTCTGGTCATCAGGCTGCGGGGCTGATCCAGTGATCGAGCCCCCACAGGAACTCGTCACACAAGTCCGGGTCGCTCATGAACTGGGGGAGCTGCGGCTCGAGGTCGAGTGTGGCTTCGCCGGACGCAGTTCGGGCTGAGGCGTCGTTCTCGGTGACATCCGCCGCGGCCGCGGTCAGGGAGCTCTTCGCCTGTGCAATGACCGCGGCGGCGCGGTGCACGTCGCAGCTACGCATCAACAGATAGCAGCGACCTTCGACCATGTCGCGCGGGCGCTCGGTCGACTCGCCGCCCGCCCAATCGTCGCCGGGGTCGTAGTCGGGACACTCGGCGTCTGGGACATCGCCTTCCTCTTCGCCTTCGGCGGAGAAGTGCAACTCTCTCGACACACTGAAGGTCAGGTTGGCCAGCAACGTCGTGACCTCCACCTGGTCGATGCCATCCAGCTGACCCTTTGCGCTGCAGCCAAGGATGAAGGCGAGCCGACTGGTCAGTTCGCCAGCGAGGCTCCAGGGAATCGCGACCGTGATCTTCGAGGTCGAAGGGTTGATGGGAACGTAGATCTTCCCTTCGAAATGCACCCGCCCGCACGCGACCGCCTCAACGAACGTTGGATCGCGCCATCCGATCAGTGCCCCCGGAACAGTCGGGATCTCCTCGTACTGACCGGCGTCTCCCGTCGGCGCGTACGCCGGCGCTTCGACCAGCGCGTTGTTGGCCAGGAGGGCGCGGTGCGCTTCCGCCCACGTGAGGTCCACTCCGTTGCGAGCGGTCAGTTCGGCCATCCGTGCGGCGTTTTCGAGCGCCCAGTCCTCGGGCGTCTCGTATCCGCTGTTGCTCCCGGTGTCCTTCTGGCTGGTCATGGCGCCTATCCCTTCGTTTCTGAGGTCCGTCTCACTCTCAAAGGCACCAGCACGGCCGGTGGATCGGACACCTGGACGCGTCCGATTCAGGCAGCGGCGCGTTGCTTCTCAGCACATGACCAGTACCCACAGCCCGAATCCGGGCCAGACAAACGGCGCCGATGGCGGCGAGCATGCCGGTGACCGGCAGACCTTCGAGCTCTACGGCCGGCGCATCACCCACACCAACAACCCCGACGTCCAGCAGCTCCTCGCGGCCGCGCACACCGACCGGGTCCGGCCCCTGTGCATGTGCCGGCCCGACGGCGTCGCCATGTACGTCGCCAAGATCGGAGCCGACAAGTACGTAATCAAGCGGATGCCCGACACCGGTCTCGAGCACACCCACAGGTGCGGCTCCTACCTGCCACCCGAAGAGCTCTCCGGTCTCGGTCAGGTCCTCGGCTCCGCGATCACCGAGGAAGCCGACAGCGGCCTGACCGCCATCAAGCTCGGGTTCCGCATGTCCAAAACCGAGCGCGCCGCCCCGGCCGCCGTCGGCAGCGAGGGAGTGGCCGACTCGGTGGCCGCCGACCCCAACCGGCTCACCCTCCGCGCGGTCCTGCACTACCTATGGCAAGAAGCCGACCTCGCCACCTGGTCACCCGGGATGGCCGGCAAACGGAACTGGCGCATCGTGTCCTGGTATCTGCGCCGCGCGGCCCGCGGGAAGTTCACCAAGGGCAAGCCCCTGGCCACCAAGCTGTACGTGCCCGAGCCGTTCAACCGCGAAAAGAAGACCGAGATCGCCGCCCGCCGTCTCTCCGCCTGGGCCCCGATGCAGCAGCACGGCGCCTCCCAGCAGTTCATGATGCTCATCGGCGAACTCAAGGCCATCGACCCCGCACGGTTCGGCCACAAGCTCGTCATTAGGCACCTGCCCGACGCGCCGCTCATGGTCGACGACACCCTCCTGAGCCGCCTCAACAAGAGGTTCGGGGACGAACTCGAGCTATGGAAGAGCAACGAGGAAGGCCACCTCATGGTGATCGCCACGTTCTCCGTCGGCCGCGCCGGCCTGGCCACCGCCGAAGAGATCTCGCTCGTGATGACCGACCGCAACTGGCTCCCGTACGAGTCTCTAGCCGACAAGCTGCTCCTCGACACCGCCCTCGACGCGCGCCGCCGATTCACCAAGTCACTGCGCTACAACCTCCCCCCCGACAAACCCATGGCCTCACTCGTGTTCACCGACACCGAAACCCCCACCGCGGCGTTCATGCTCCACAGCGACGAGGACCGCGACACCGCCGCCCAGATCGCCACCGACACCGGCACAGAAGTCTGGACCTGGGTACGCGGCGAGGACATGCCGCCCCTTCCGCGACCCGCGCCCGCGTCCCGCAGCGGCCAGGTCAGTGCCTAAGCGGTCGGCAGCTCCGCAGCAGCCTGACTCATCGCGATGCACTGAATCGCGAAGCACTCGGTGGCGGTGAACAGGGCGATCGGGCTGACACAGCACCACACGTCATCGACCGGCAAGTGGCCGCGGTTCGGCCGCGCGTAGCGTGCCCCGATGCTGTTGCCGGCAGCGCCGGCGACGAGCCCAAGGAAGCCGCGACACCATGCGGTGTCCACGGCGCTGACCGACTGATCGAGCCCGGCCGCCTCAATCTTGGCCCACAGTTCCTCCAGACCGTGTCGAGCTTCAAACGCCACCCCGCCCTCGAGCAAGGCCGCCTTCACCGCCAACTCGGCCGTGTGATGGGCGTGGAACAGCAGCGGACGCGTCAGCGCCCAGCCACCGTCGACCTCCTCGGCCGCCCGATCGGCGAGATGGCGCAGCGCAGCCAGATACTGCTCGACCAACTCACGGGTGCCCTCCACCTCGGTGCGCGACAGCGACACGCAATGACCCCCACCCGGGTGCTCGCCCGGGTCATCGATCCGAAAGGCGACCAGGGACAGGTCGGGAAGATCGCGCATGAGCCGATTGTGCCCGGCCCCGCATCGCGCCCCCTAGCGAGAAATGCGGCCAGAAGGGTTTCCGCGGTTGACCGGTTTCCGACGGGTGGCGTAGATAGGGTTTCTGACCGGGGTTGCACCGTGCCGGCCCTAGCGAAACCTCGAGGGAGCCGCCGTGCGTCTGACCGCCGACAAGGTCGTGACTTGGACCGATCCGTCCGCGCCAGCAGGTGTCACCACAGAGAAGGTCTACCTCGGCCCGGACCCACACGGACTGGGCGGGTTCCAAGTCGCCGTCGCGACCGCCGTCGCAGCACCATCCAGGCAGGGACTGCGCGACCTCTTCACCGCCCGCACCGGCAAGACCCAAGTCCAGCTCGTCGTCGCCGTGGTCCACGACGGCTCCGTCCACCTCTTCGGGCCCGACCCGCAGGCCCAGCCGATAGCCCTGCCCCTCGAGCAAGCCCAACGTCAGCTCCAGTCCGTGCTCGCCGAACCCGACCTCCTCGCCGCAACCGAACGGTTTGCCGGATTCCGCAAGGCCAACGACTCCACCGGCGTCGCCGGGTTCACCAACAGCGGCCTCTTCGCCTCCCACCACATCACCAGCAACGTCCCGAAGCGATCCGACTGGGACGACCTCGGCAACAAGGCCGGGGGACTGCTCAGCAAGCGCGGCAAGCAGCTCGTCGAAGCCCTCGGCTTCGGAACCCAGCCCGGACCGAACGGCACCATGCTGCTCTCGATCGGCGGACGCCCTCCCCGCGCCGTCGCCGTCCTGCTCGACGACACCGAGCACTTCGACGCCAAGACCCAGCGCTTCCAACTCTCGCCGGTCGCCTTCGGTCTCGCCGTCGCCTCCAAGCAGGAGGTGCCCTGGCTCGTCGTACTCCGCAAGGACCAGATCCGCCTCTACCCCGGCCGCGACGGCGTCGGCGTCGGCTCCAAGGGCCAGGCCGAGACGTTCTTCGAGGTCGACCTCTCCACCATCGACTCCGAATACGCCGCCCTCCTCCCGCTGATCTTCTCGGCCGAAGCACTCAAGGCCGACGGCACCGCCGACGAGCTCCTTCGCGACAGCTCGCGCTACGCCAGCGAGCTCGGCGCACGTCTCCGCGAGCGCATCTACGACGAGATCGTGCCGCCCGTCGCCGTTGAGGTCGCCCAGCGACTGGCGAAGCACGCCGCCGTTCCGCTGACCGCGGATGGGCTCTCGCTGGCCTACCGCGTCACGCTGCGCATTCTGTTCCGCCTCCTCTTCCAGGCCTATGCCGAGGACCGGGGCCTCCTGCCATCTGGCCGCAACGAGGGCTTCGACGCCAACAGCCTGAAAACCAACGCGCGTCGCCTCATCGACTCCGAGTCCGACGAGTTCGGCGACTCGACAACCATCTGGTTCGACCTCGTACAGGTCTGGAACGCCATCGACCACGGCAACCCCCAGTGGCAGATCCCGTCCTACAACGGCGGACTCTTCTCCACCGACCCAGACCGCTCGCCCGAAGGCGCGCTCATCAAGAAGATCGAACTCCCCGACAGCGTCCTCGGCCCCGCGCTGAAAAGCCTCCTCATCGACGTGAGCAGCGACGGCGTACTCGGCCCCGTCGACTTCCGCTCCCTCAGCGTCCGAGAGTTCGGCACCATCTATGAAGGCCTCCTCGAGAGCTCGCTCTCGCTCGCCGAGGAAGACCTCACCCTCGACGACACCGGGGCCTGGGTGCCCGCCAAGCCAGGGGATCAGGTCTACGCCCCTTGCGCGTCCGTCTACTTCCACACCGCATCGGGCGAGCGAAAGGCAACTGGCTCCTACTTCACACCCAAGGTCGTCGTCGACCACCTCATCGAACGCTCCATCGTCCCTGCCCTCACCACACACCTGGCCAAGATCGCCGGCTACCTCAGCAACGGTGACGCCTCTGCTGCAGCTCGCGAGTTCTTCGACTTCCGCGTCGCCGACCTCGCCATGGGCTCCGGCCATTTCCTCGTTGCCGCCGTAGACAAGATCGAAGCGCTCATGCGCACCTTCCTCACCGAGCACGCCGTGCCGGGCGTCACCGAAGAACTTCTCCGCCTCGCGGTCGTAGCCCGCGACGCACTCGGCACCGACGACGTGGCCAAGAGCGAGGTCGACGAAGTAGGACTCCTCCGGCGCCAGGTCGCCCGCCGCTGCATCTACGGCCTCGACATCAACCCAATGGCGGTCGAGCTAGCGCGACTTGCGCTCTGGATCCACACATTCGTCCCAGGCCTGCCGATGAGCAACCTCGACCACGGGCTCGTCAATGCCAACAGTCTGACTGGCATCGGCACGATCGACGAGGCGCTTGACGCGCTCCAGCCGAATCGCAGGCCCGGCGAAATGAGCTTGTTCGATGAGATCCTCACGGATCAATTGGCCTCGTCGAAGACGCTGCTGGTCGACGTCGCAAACGCGAGCGAGGCGAACAAGGCCGAAGTCGAAGAGGGCGCGCGGATGCTTGCGCAAGCGCGCGAAGCAGCTGACATGGCGCGCCGGATCTTCGACGCTGCCGTCGCAGCGCGCGTCAATGCCATCCAGGCGGGCCTGATCCTCGACGAGGTGTCCCTGGTTCGCATCACGAGCAAGGACGAAGTCACTCAGACCGCCGCGCGCCTCCTTCCTGCGCACATGCCGTTTCTCTTCCCCGAGGTGTTCCTGCGGGAGCGAGGCGGGTTTGACGTGGTGCTGGGTAATCCGCCATGGGAAAAGGTGAAGGTGGAGGAGCACCAGTTCTGGGGTGCTCGATTCACGGGCATCCGGAATGCCCCGCAGGCGGAGGCGTCTGCGCTCATCGCTCGGTACCGCGTTGAGCGTCCCGACCTCCTCGCAGAGTACGAGTCCGAGGTTGCGCGCGTTCAGACGATCAAGGAGGCACTGGTTGCTGGGCCTTACCCACTGTTGGCGCGAGCGGACGTCGACCTCTACCAAGTCTTCGCATGGAGATTCTGGCATCTCCTGCGAGAAGGCGGCCGCTTTGGGCTCGTCATGCCTCGGATGGCTTTGGTCGGGAAGTCACTGAAGGCGTGGCGTGATGAGATCCTGGCGAATGGCAGTTTCGATCAGGTCGTGACGCTTGCCAACAACCGCCGGTGGGTGTTCGAGGTCGAGGCGAAGATGACGTTCGCTTTGTTGGCGGTTACTCGTGGCGGCGACACAGCGACTCTGGGTCTCTCCGGTCCGTTCGCCAGCATGGAGGAGTTCCTCGCGGGTTCTTCGAAAATCACAAGGTTGCCCGCTCACCGTGTCGCCGAATGGACGGAGGCGTCCTCCTTCCCGATTCTTCCGACGCCTGAAGCAGGAGAGATTTTCGAACGGATGCAACGGGCTCCGCGGCTCGACCGCCGGACCGCAGGTTGGACATTCGTGCCGCTGAGGGAACTCCACGCCACTGGCGACAAGGAACTATTCACGTTCACCGGAAAGCCTTCCGGTGGGCAGTGGCCCGTGTACAAGGGTCTGTCGTTTGATCGTTGGGAGCCGGATCTCGGTGACTACTACGCTGAGATTGACGAAGAGACCGCGCTGGAGGTGCTGCTGCGCAAGGCCCAGCGGGGCCAGCAGCTCGCGCGATCGGCATACTCGGCGCTGACGCCGAGTGAGGTCGCTGACGTAGGTCAGCTGCCTTGCATGCGGCCACGCATCGCGTTCCGGGATGTCACGAACGAGAAGAACACCCGGACCCTAATCGCAGCGTTGCTTCCGCCTCGCACGACACTCACACACCAGGCGAACTTTGTGCTGCGAGCACGCGGGACCGTTCGCGATGAGGCTTACCTCCTTGGGTTCTTGAGCAGCCTTGTCACGGACTGGTACACGCGACGATTCGTTGACGGACACATGACCCTCGACATCTTCAACGGCATACCGATCCCCGAACCGACAGAGGGAGCGATTCCGGATCGAGTGGTACGAATCGCGGGGTTGCTCGGGGCACATGACGATCGCTATGCCGACTGGGCTGCCGAGTTGGACGTTCCGGTTGGCACAGTCAAGACATCCACCGAACGGGATGACTTGATCGCGGAACTCGACGCATTGGTGGGCCTGCTGTATGGCCTCAACGAAGACCACATCGAGCACGTCTTCGCCACCTTTCATCGTGGATGGGAGTACCAGAAGCGTCTCGAAGCGGTGCTCGAGCACTATCGAGAGTGGAAGGGCAAGGCATGACGCAGCTTCCCGACTTCGCCACCAACTACGCCACTAGCGACCCTCAGACGACCGTTGCCGACAAGGTCAACGAGCTGTTCTGTCTCTTTCGGGAGAACAGGGTCACGGCACCTCCGATCGCGATCGCCACGGCGTACATCAACCCAGCCGGATTCGCCCTGCTCGCAGACGAGCTGGAGACCGCGCCCCGCGTGCGCCTCCTCCTCGGCGCGGAGCCCGACGAGGACTCGGTCCGTGCGATCACCTCCGGTGACGCCGACCAGGACGCTCGCCGTGACGCGGCGATCGCTGACCACCAGGCCTGGCTCGAGGCCGAGCGCGACACGATGGGGTTCGCGCGGGTGCCGACGTCCGAGGCGAAGCGGATGGTCGAGTGGCTGCAGGCCGTCGACCCCGCCGGGGCAGCGCGCGTGGAGGTTCGCCGCTACACGGGCGGGTTCCTGCACGGCAAGACGTACCTTGTCGAGGACGGTGCCGCCCAGGCCGCGATCGCCGGCTCGTCGAACATGACCTACGCCGGCCTGGCCCACAATGCCGAACTGAACCTCGGCACCGGTGGCGGCACCAGTTCGGCCGGCAAGGTCCGCGAGTGGTTCGAGCACTTCTGGGACCTCAGCGAGACCTACGACCTCGCCGAGCTCTACGGCCGCCTCTGGGACCCCCACACCCCGTGGAGCGTCTACCTGCGGATGCTCTGGGAGCTCTACGGCGAACACCTCGACGACGACGAGAACCCGAACGTCCGCACCGGCCTGAACCTCACCCGCTTCCAGGCCGACGGCGTCACCCGGATGGAACGCCTCCTCGACGAGCACGGCGGCGTGCTCGTCGCTGACGAGGTCGGCCTCGGCAAGACCTATCTCGCCGGTGAGGTCATCTACCGAACCGCGAACATCAACCGCCAACGCGTCCTCATCGTCGCGCCCGCCGCGCTGAAGTCAGCGATGTGGGAGCCGTTCCTAGAGACCCACGACTTCAGCCGCTGGGTGAAGGTCTACTCCTACGAAGAGGTCCGCAACCGCCTCGACCCCGACAAGGGCTCGATCCACACGTTCCTCCAAGAGGTCGAGGACTACTCGCTCGTCGTGATCGACGAGGCCCACAACCTGCGCAACTCCGGCGCCCAGCGCTCCGGCGCCGTCGACCGGGTGATCACCGCCGGCAGCCCCAAGCGGGTCGTGCTGCTCACCGCGACACCGGTCAACAACTCCCTCAACGACCTCGAGACGCTGGTCAAGTACTTCATCCGCGACGACGCCCGATTCGCCTCCCTCGGCATCCCGAGCATCCGCGAGTACATCAAGCAGGCCCAGGCCATCGACCCGGCCAACCTCACGCCCGAGCACCTCTTCGACCTGATGGACCAGGTCGCCGTGCGCCGCACCCGGAAGTTCGTCAAGGAGCACTACTCCAACGAGCTGATCATCGGCCCCGACGGCAAGCCCACGACGATCAAGTTCCCCCAGCCCAAGGTCCGCCGCATCGACTACGACCTCGACGACAACGGACTGGCGCTCATCGACGCCATGGTCTACGCCCTCGACGACCCGACCGACCCGCACGCGCCACGCGCGTGGGAGGACCGCAGCCGCGACCCCAAGCGACTGATGCTCGCCCGCTACCTATCCAGCATGTACACCGTCGACCACGACCTGCAGGAGTACCAGATCACCAACGCCGGCCTGCTCCGATCGGGTCTGCTGAAGCGACTGGAGTCCAGCCCCCAGGCACTGCACGCCTCGCTCGAGAAGATGATCCTCTCCCACGAGTCGTTCCTCGACGCGCTCGGCAAGGGCTATGTGCTCAAGGGCGAGGCCCTCAGCGAGTGGGTCACCTCGGACTCCGATGACCTCGACGAGTTCGTCCTGGAGTTCGACAAGGACGACCAGATCGAGTCCGTCGACGGCTACCACCTCACGGAACTCCAGGCCGACGTCGACTCCGACATCGAGCTGCTGCGCGAGCTGCGGAACCTCGCAGCGGTCGTGGTCGACGGCATCGAGCCCAAGGCCGAGCGGCTCATCGCAGAGCTGACCCAGATCGCTGCCGACGCCCAACGCGTCGACCCCCGGGGGCTGTCGCACGCCGACCGGCGCAAGGTCATCATCTTCTCCGCCTTCACCGACACCGTGCTCCCGATCCACGAGGCCGTCCTCGAGGCGATCGAGAACGCGGCCGCCGGGTCACCGTTGGCGGACTACCGCGACCGGGTCGCGCCGCCGATCATGGGCTCCTACGCCAAGACCCACGAGCGCGGCGCCAGCGGCGGCGTCGACCAGGGCGGTCGTGCCTCGACCATCGCCGGATTCGCCCCGGCCACCGCCGGCCCCCGCAACGCCGCCGGCGAGCCCGCGGCCAAGGACGAGTTCGACATCCTGTTCACCACCGACGTGCTCGCCGAAGGCGTGAACCTCCAGCAGGCCGGGCAGATGATCAACTACGACCTGCCATGGAAC
>DOWL01000247.1:45275-45825 GCA_003519585.1 Nocardioides sp.
CAACTACGACCTGCCATGGAACCCCATGCGAATCGTCCAGCGCCACGGCCGCGTCGACCGCATCGGCTCCAAGCACGACTACGTGTTCCTCGGTCTGTTCTTCCCCGCAGAGCGCCTCGACGCACTGCTCGAGCTGGAGGCGCGCCTGGAAGCGAAGCTCGCGCTCGCGGACGCCGCGGTCGGCGCGGGGGAGGTCCTCCCCGGCCGCGGTCCGGGCCACGAGGTGAACCTGGCCGACGACCGGGTCATCGACGAGTTCGAGAAGCTCCTCGACTCCGGCGGGTCGAGCGCTTCGCTGTCGGGTGAGGAGTACCGCCGCCGACTCTTCGGCGCCTTCAACATGGAGCCAGTGCTCAAGTCCGACGTCCTGTCCCTCCCGTACGGGTCGGGCAGCGGGTTCGTGAATCCGATCGTCCATGGCAATGGCTACGTCTTCTGCGTCAAGATCGGCAAGAGCACCAAGCCGTGGTTCCGCTACGTCCCTGCCGACGACGACTGGTCGCTGCGTCTCACCGAGGACGGTGAACCGATCGTCTCCTCCGACACCCTC
>DOWL01000247.1:45993-46251 GCA_003519585.1 Nocardioides sp.
CTCCTCCGACACCCTCATCTCGCTGCGTGTCGCCGATCCGCAAAACTCCAACGCCGAACGCTGGCTCCCCGAGGACGTCTACGACCATGCGTTCGATGCCTGGGAGGTCGCCCGCGACAGCGTCTATACCGCGTGGAAGGAACTGACTGACCCCAACGCCTTCCAGCCCGACCTGCCGCTGTCCTTCCGGGACGCCTACTCACTCGTGCTCCGCAAGGGCGGCTACCTCGGCAAGGACGCACAGATCGCGCTGGCCAC
>DOWL01000247.1:46364-56747 GCA_003519585.1 Nocardioides sp.
CGCGCTGGCCAACCGGCTGCGCAGCGTGCCCTCGGCCAAGGTCTCCCGGCAGGTTCGCGGAGCGCTCAACCAGGGCGCCACCGACGAGCAGCGCATCGGCTTGGTCACCGAGGTTCTCGACGAGGCCGGCATCACCGCACCGCCGCCGCGTGAGGCGCTGCCGGACATCGAAAAGCACGAGGTCCGACTCGTGACGTGGATGGCGGTCAAGGGAACCCGCGGCCAGGAAGCGAAGTTGGGCCAGATCCCCGGCACAAGGCAGGCGGGAGAGTTGTTCTGATGACCTTCGATGCACGCAACTCCGTCGACAAGGGACTGCACCACCTCGCCGGCCGCCTCGACCCGATCATCGGCGCCCGGCTCGCGCCGAGCCTCGGCGGTCTGCCGTGGCCGACCATCCTCACCGAGATCGACAAGATGCGCGGCAAGCCGCCCAAGTCTTATGCCGCGACCGACCTCCAGTCACAGCTCAAGGCGATCACGGAGCGGCTCGGCAACCTCGGGTTCCCCTTCGACGACCACACACGCCTGGTGAGCGCCCTCGGAAGCGAACTGCGGATCGTCCGCAACCGCTGGGCACACCACGACGAACTCACCACGCTCGATGCGTGGCGCGCCCACGACTTCGCCGTACGACTTCTGGAGCACTTCGGTGACCGCGAGGGTGTCGCCGGCGCCAGCAGCCTGCGGGACGGGGCGTTCGACGCGCTCGCGGAGGAGAAGGGCGTCGCCGCACACCCGGCCTCTGCTGAGCCCGAGCAGGCGCTCGTGTCTCCCGTGCCTCCCGTCGACGTGCGGGCCGTCGCGGACGTGGTCCGGCCCGACCCGGTCGTGCTCACCCGGAGCGACGCAGCCAGCACCCCGACCATCGGTGCGGAGCGCTTCGAGTTCGAGTCGTGGACCGTCGTGCCGGTTGGCGACGTCGCCGTACTCGACGACCTTCCCAAGAAGGCGGCCAAGGAGAAGGTCCGCGCAGTTGCTACCGAGATCGCCGGGTTCGAGGGCCCGATCCACATCGACCGGCTCGCCCAACTGACCGCCGCCTCGTTCGGGGTGCAGCGACTGTGGTCGGCACGCGAGAAGAAGCTGACCTACCAGATCCGACAGACCGGGCTGCTGGTCGATGACGACAAGTTCGTGTGGCCGACCGACCTCGACCCCAAGACGTGGGACGAGTTCCGGCCCAACGACAGCACCGTCGATCGTCCGTTCACCCAGATCAGCCCGATCGAGATCGCCAACGCCATGCGACTCCTCAGAAGCGGCACTCCACACCTCAGCACGATTGACCTAGACGCCGCCACGCTTAGGACCTTCGGCCGAAAGCGCAAGACCAAGCAGTTCGCGGCTCACCTCAGCAAGGCGCGGGCACTTGTTTGACGACGCACGCCGGGCCCACTGAATCACCTGCATCCGCGTACGCTGCCACGGCAGCATGGAAGGCCCCTACTGCGGTCGAGGTTGGTAGCGTGCCGAGGTGAGCGCGCCGGTCAGCCACCTGCTCGTAATTGGAGAGCGCGAGGCGCTCGCATGGATTCTGCGCGAAGAGCGCATGGCCTTCCCGGCCGCGAGAGCAGCATCCGCGGGCCGCCTCCAACCCGGCGCCACGCTGTTGATGCTGACGACACGTGGCTGTTACCACAACCCGACTCGGGATCGGACCTTGGTTATCGGCGAATCAACCGTGACCTCCGCGCCGGTCTTTCTTGAGAAACCTATCCGGATCGCCCGCCGCGAGTTCGTCATGGGTTGCAGCCTTCGGATCGAGAAGCTTGCCCCGATACGACATGGTGTTGAGGTCGCCCCACTGGTCGCGTCACTGGAGGTCTTCAGCAACAAGCGTGCGTGGTCCGCCACGCTCCGGCAGACACTAGTCGCCCTGGGTGCCAGCGACACCCGGTTGCTTCGCGCGGAACTTGAATCCAGCGTCGAGCCCACGCCCGAGGCACGGTCCACCTACCTCGACTCGATCCGACCCGTTAGAGCGTTGCGGGCTGCCGAACAGTGACGGTCTCCCGGTGCCGACAGCGCGGCAGCGACGGAGCGCGGCGGAGGCGCCACACGGGCGCTTGGTCGCCGGCGCGCCACCTCGGGAGCAGTTCAGGACTGGTCCTCCACATCCGTGACGAACGGTTGCTGTCTTGGGGGAGGCCAGACAAGTTCGAGCCGACGCCTCGAAGAGCCATAGCGAGATCCAGGGCAGGACGGGTCATTGCATGGGCCGAAGAAGAGGTCGGCCTGGAGGTGTAGGTCATCCATGGGAGTCATCCGTTCGTGGTTTCAGCGGTGGGCGGTTGGATGTGCAAGCACGAGCCCACCCGTCTCGCGTGTGGGCGCGAGGACCTCGGCCTGCGCACGTGCCTGCTTGCGCTGCCCTGCGGCCGCGGCGATGCGCTGCACCCGCTCCATCGAGTTGGGGCCGAGCTGCCACTGGGCGTAGTGGACCAGCGAGCCAGCGAGGCCGGCGTGAACAACGATCTGATCGGCGTCGCGCTCGACCACACCACGCCACGCCCGGTCGGCAGCGGGCGCGATGTAGCTGATCGCGACCAGGACGCCGGTGGCGACGCCGAGCACGGGGTCACCACCGGGCTGGAAGCCCTGTACGACCACGATCACGCCGACCACGGCCCGCAGATGCCAGGCGAACCCTGCCGCCGGCACCCACGAGAAGGCGCGCCCGATCTGCCGGACGACGACGTACAGGAGCGTCCAGGGGAACGCCCACAGCCGCGCCGCGAGGTCGAAACGGGCCGGCCCGACGCGCTGGCTTGCCACCGCGTAGCCGATCGCCGCAGCAGCGTCCTCGCGCGTGAGCCGGCGCTCGTAGAGCCCCTGGACCACGTTCGGCTCCACGATCACGGTGCGGCGACCGATGGGGGAGGCGACCAATCCGCCGGTGTCGGTCCCGCGCATCAGCACCCGTCTCGGGGCCAGGTCGAGGACCTCGAGCAGCGCCAGGGTCGGTGCGAGTGTTGCGCGCTCTCCGGCACGTAGACCGCGGGCGAACCCGAAGACCCGCGCAGCGGGAGACTCCCACCGTCCGGTCGCCAGGACGAGTGACACGACGAGCGTGCCGGCGAACGCAGCCACCATGCCGGCGCCGGGCAGGAAGCCCAGGCCGATGATCGCGACGAAGCTTCCGGCGAGCGCGGCCGGGACGACCGCGAAGAGGCGGATGATCTTGGTCGACGTTCGCATTCATCCTCACCTCCCTTTCCGTTCGGGGAGCCCTGTCGTCGAGCCAGGCCCATTGGTCGGCAGCACCCGATCGTGCCGACACCTCAGTGCTGAGTGTGCGCCGATCCACCGACAGCGCAACTGAACCGGCCCGGACCTGTGGATAACAGGCGGCTATCCACAGGTACGGGTCCGGATGCTTGACAACCGGCGGCAGCGGCTATCGGCCGATGCTGTCGGCGAGCAGGTCCTGGTCCGCCTCGGTGAGGAAGACGAAGTCGACCCTGGCCTTGGGCCGCGACGGGTTGCGTCGGACCGTGGGCGGGGGAGTGGTGACGAGGAGCCGCTCCAGGCGCTGCTCGAGCCGCGACGGCGTGCTGGTCACGTGATTCACCTCCTGTTCCTGGTCAGCGGCCCGGCGCCGACGACTCCGGTCCGGTTCCTTCGATGCCTGGGCTGCGGCGGCCGTGGTCGTGGCTGCTGCGCTCGTGCACGGTGGTGTCGCGCAGCGCCGCTTGCTGCATCAGAGCGCGAGCTACGACCGGGGCTGCCTTGTCCCACGCGGCGGGGTCGATGGCCTGTTCCAGGGCGGTGGCCACCATGTCGGCCAGCCGGTCGCGGGCCTCGGTCAGCTGGTCGAGCGCGGTCCAGGCTTTGGCCCCCTTGCCCTCGAGGAACGAGCTCAGCGCCAGCATCGTCGCTGGGCTGTCGCGCACCTGCTCGGGTGCCCGCCGGACGAGGTCTTGCCAGAAGTCGGAGAACGCGGGTGCGTTCTCGCGGTTCATCCTGAACACGGCAGGGTCGCGCGCGCCGCTGTCGTGGATGATCGCCAGCACGCGGGCCGCGGCATCGTCCTCGAGGTACTTCCCGTTCTGGAGGAACCCATCGAGGCATGACTCCAGCCACCTGACCTCCGCGCCGTGGGCACATGTGTCCATGTCGAGGACCCGCGCCTGCGCGGCGGAGAGGTGCTCGGCTACGCCGGACGGGTCACCTTGCATTGCGGCAGCGAGGTCCTCCCGTCGGCCGGTGGGGATCGCTCGGCCCATGAACGCGAACTCCGCGTCGATGCGGTCACGTACGACCGGATCCACGGTTCCGCGGGAGTCGTTGAGGACGTCGTACCACTGGTCGCCGTTGACCCATAGCATCGGCCCGATGTCCGGCCCGCGTCCGCCGTAGTTCAGCGTCGCGGCGAGCGAGGTCAGTGCCTCGAGGCAATCAAGGCCCTTCTCGCCATAGGCGACCAAAGCGAGGCGGGGGACCGGGTGGCGGTGGAGGTAGACGTCTGAGAGCTGTTGGAGAAGTTCCTCCATTTCGTCGGGCGAACTCGGGAGGTCGATCCGGGAGTGCGGACCCACGCCGACGCTCACGCAGACGAGGCTGGATTCCGGATGGAAACCCATTGCGTGGGGTATGTAGGCGATCAGCTCGTCGTGCGAGCGGATCGTGCGCGTGTCAGTCATCGAAGAACCACCTACTCAAGGTTGAAGGGACTGACCCGAGAAGCAACCGCGCAGCCGTCGGATCGGACATTGCGCTGTCACCGATCTGGCGTTGCGGTCGACCGCGCTTGTCCGGGCGCGTCCTCAGGCATCCACCGAGAGGGCCCGCCGGCGAGTTGACCGAGCGCGATCGCCTGCAGGGATGCTGATGCCGGGGGAGCGTCGGCGTGTAGGACGGTGCCCTTGTTCGCCTGGTCGAGTTGTTCGAGCGCGATCTCCCACGTGCGGCCGGTGAGGTGGCCCATTTGGACCCGGTCCCCGCCGCTGCGCTCGACCAGCGCATCGACCTCGCTGGCGTTGAACACCGGCCTTCCTGCGCGTCGCAGTCGCCGGCGAACCGGCCGAGGTCCGGGTGGTGAAGGTGCACCTGCCCCAGGTGCTCGTACAGAGGGTCCTCCCACACCCGCCAGGCTGCGTCGTTAGGGAGCAGGGCCGCGAGCTCGTCGCTCGAGCCCACCGAGATCTCGCTGTTGATGTACCCGCGGCCCAGCTCCATTCGTCGCGGGCCGCGGCCGTCCGGACCCGGCGGTGGGTCGTCGGGGAGGTGGTACTCGTGGTCTAGCCCGAACTCGTCGAAGATCTCCAGCACGGCGTTCACCTCCTCGGGCGGACAGGAGTAGACGATGACTTCGATCGGCGTTCGATCACCCATGACGGTCGTTCCCTTCGGGGTCAGATAGCGATGCCGGGGTCAGCCGGCCGGGCGGGCCGGTGGGTCTGGGGGTGGGCCGTGGCGTAGGTCAGCGACCCGGCGAGCTCGGCGGAGATTCGAGCTCGTGAATGGGCGCTCTCGATTACCGAGCGCATCATCGACACGTCCTCATCCGCGCGGGTCACCTCCTTTCCGGCCTGGTGCACACGCGTGTCAAGGAGCATCGGCGCGTTGGTCTCGGCGGCCGACTCCGCCGCCAACTGTGCGTGGCGGGTGAGCTGGACGGCGACCGGTCGTGCCAGTGCCACCACCTCGCCCAGGACGTCGATCTGGGTGCTCAGAGCCCTCACCTCGGCGTGACTCTCGTCCAGGTCGGTGCCTCGGCCGAGTTCGCAGCCGGCGCGCTCGATGGCGTTGCTGGCCGCAGACAAGTGCCGGGTGAGGTCGTCGCCGAGCTCGGTCATCACGCCGGATCGGTTGCGCAGGCGCCCCAGGTGTTCGCCGGCGGACTCCAGGTAGTAGTCCTTTCGCTCCTCCTGGCGAGCGTAGAAGGCGTCCGTCGCGGCGTCGTCGAGAACCCGGAGCGACGATGCCGCGACGTCGCTGAGTTCCTCGACGGTGTCCGCGGCTCGTCGCAGCGCCCGTTCGGCGTCGAAGATCGCGTCGGCGGCCGCGAGCACTTCCCGCTCCTTCACCGCCGCTCACCGACTCTGCGGGGCGGGTCAGCGACCGTGGCGAGGATCGACCTCAGCCGGCTCGAAGCAGTCATGGTCTGTGTCAGCTGATCGCGCAGCGCGACCAGGGGGTGAGGTGCCGGGTCTGGGCCGGCGGTTGCCGAGGTGTTCGCGGACGGGTTCATCGGGTGCTCCTCCTGAGATGTGGTCTCTGCTCCGAAGAAGCAACCGCCCCCGGGCTGGATCGGACAGCCGCGCCGAAATGTCTCGCGGAACCTGCCCCAGCAGGCGGCGGGGGAGCGCGGGGCTTCCCTCTAGGCGCCTGGTCGTCAACACTTGCTGGGCATGGACGACGACGCGGCGCTGTGTGCCTGGCCCGTGGCGACCGCAGCGTCCGCATGGCATCGTGCGAAGGCGGACACCGAGGCCTACCGACGGCTGGTCGTCTCTTCCGCCCAATGGGACGCGTACGTCGCCCCGCCGCTCGACGGCGGAAACCCGCCCGAGGCGAGTGACCTGGTGCTACAGCTTCGCAGGGCGGCACGGCAAGCCCTTCCCGTGATGGACGACCAAGCGGCCGAGCTTGCATGGCGGGTCGCCGAGACCGCGTCCGCGTGGCTCCATCAGCCCACCGATCCGGAGACCTACCGTCGATTCGTCGCCGCGATCGGCGCATGGGATGCGTACGCCGCCCCACAACTCGGGGAACCTGTCGAGGAGCTGCTCGACCAACTCGGTGAGGACTCTCCACCCGTCGCAGTGGGAGAGATCATGGCCGAGGTTGCGACGAGGATCGGCGCACCCGCGCACCGAGATCTCTGAGGCTCACCCAACTGACTCTCAGGCTTCAAGAGGATCCCCTCCGGTCAGAGCAGGCTCCCTGACCGCCGGACTTCTTGCCACTGGTCCTTGCTGATCGGTAGGTGCCAGGTGTGCGAGAACCACGGCACGAACTCGACGCCGCGGCTGACCAGCGCGTCAACGTCCAGGCCACCGATCCCGGCAGTCACCGCGGCGACGTCGTCGGCGCTCTCTCCGGCCGCGTCCGCGGCACGAAGACGATGGCGGTAGGGGTGCCACTGGTCTCGCCCTGGCACGGCGGTGAACCTGACCTTCGCAACCTTCGGTGTCCCGCTGCTCCGGTCGACGAGTGGCTTGGCCCGATACCCCGCGGCGAGCCACGCGATCCGCTGCGTCTGTTTACCGACCCCCTTGTCCTTGCTGTCCGGTGCACTCCACCACCCTGGGTGCTTTCGCGCTGAGGGCGGCAGTTCACTCAGGTTGCCGCCGACCTCAGTGCTGACCACGCGGCGCGCCCCCGCGCCTGACTCGCGGGACGGGTGCTGTTGGTCGGCGTGGCGGCCGGCGAAGATCTCGGCGAGATCGTCGATCGATGTCTCGAACGCGCCTTCGGTGCGATTGTCGAGCCAGGAGAACAGCGCGTAATAGATGCTGCGAAGCCGGTCCGGTGGATCCCCATACGGTTTCACGCGCAGACGGTGGACTTCGCCCGGCGCGTACCCTTTGAGCTGCTCGGCGAGCTCGTCGCGAGCGACTTGCAGCTTCCGCTCGAGGTGCGCGTCGTTGCTCAGGGCGACGTCGTCGACCCACCATCGTCCCGGTCCGGGCTCGGTTCGTGGGAGTTCGCGCGCCATCTCGGTTCTGGACCAGCGTCCCGCCTCGAAGTCGGCGCGGGTGGCCAGTGGCTGCTGGACCTGGGCGTCGATCGTCGCCTGGATCTGGTCGCTGAACGTCATCCGCAGCGCGGTGGTGAGGTCAAGGATCTCGTCGACGGCGAGGATCGTTTGCCGCATCTGCATCAGGCCGCGCACAGCTGCCGGCGCGATGCCCAGGTTAGGCCCGAGGGTCCCGGCGGCCTCACCGAGTTCGAGCCGCCTGCCGTCGACCTGTGGCGGGTTCCGGTCCCACGAGTGCCACCAGCGCCACGCGATGACGGCAAAGTTGACGGCGACCGCGACGGGGAAGGACCCGACAATGCGGTTCACGATCTCGGCGACGGGCACCGGCTCCTCGAACGGCCGAGGCCACGTGAAGGCGACGAGGTTGCGTCTTTGCACCGTTGTCAGGGCCTTGTTACCCATGAAGCCCTTGACGCTGGCGGGGCTGAACGGCTTCCCGCCGGTCCAGCTGTCCAGGACGGCTGCATCGACCTCGTCACGCGAGCGAAAGGCGCCGGCGATGGAGAGTCCCCACAGGTAGAGCTCGAGGAGTTCGTCATCGTCGGCGACAGCGATCGCATCGACCACGTCGTTGGGGTGCGCCATGGAAGAAGCATCGCCGATGATCCCGCTGGTTCTCACAAGAATGAGAATCTGTGAGTTTGCGGCTGGGATCGGTGAATTTGGGGTCTCCGGCCCGCAATCAGTGCGGGCCTTGCACGGGAGAACCGCATGAACCGATTGGTCACCACGGTGCTGGTCACGGCCGGCAACCACGCCATCACCTGGCTGTCGAAGGACGGCAACACCGAGAACGTGATCCACACCGTCCTCTCCGCCGCGCCCGGCACCTACAAGAAGAGTCGGAAGAAGTCCGGGAAGGGGCGCCGCTGATGTTCTCCTTCATCGGCCGGGTCACCAGCTGGCTGGTCCGCCACATCGATGCCATCGTCGCCGTCGCCCAGGTCGTCGCCCGAGCGATCCGCACGCTGCGCGAGGAGGGCTTCTGGCCCGAACCCGCAGGGGAGGCGGCGTGAGCTCCGCGGGCAGCCACGGCTGGCGCGACGGGCGTCCGCGGCGTCGGGCATGCCCGACGGGTAAGCACCGGTTCCGCGACCATAAGGAGGCCGTCCGGTTCCTCTGGTTCGCCGCCGACGCACGACGCCGCTCCGAGGTTGACCGAGTCGAGACCACGCACGCTGCGGTCCGCGATTACCGCTGCGCCCACTGCCGCGGCTGGCACGTCACGTCCTGGGCCACCGCCGCGGGCTCGGCCGCGAAGCTGGCCCCGGCCCGGGTGCCGGCCTGAGCGTTCCCTCGAGGAACTACCCGCTCCTCGCCATCCGTTGCGTCTTGGCGTGCTGAGAGCCCACGGTGTCTCGGGGCACCGGCGGGCTCTCAGGGGTGAGCATCTCATCGCCTGACTCACGTCCGCCACTCGCCGAAACCGACGAGAGCGACCTCGAGGCGGTGTCGTGGGTGTTGCTGCTACGGCAAGCAGCGCCACAGGCGCTGAACCAGGCCCTCCAGCCATTGCACGGCGTCCTCGCGCGAACCCAGTTCTTCGTGGGTGCCTGGGGCGACCGCGGTCGGTAGCCAGTCACGGACCTGCCAGCCGACCGCGCGATCGGTCGCGTCGAGGTCGACCTGGTCGTCCTTGAGGACCACGAGCAGGGCCTGAGCGGCGTTGCGGGCCGCGACGACGTCGGCCCATCGCACGACGAGCGGCTCGTCGGGGTCGTAGGGCTGGCCGCCGCTTCCGCGCTCGAACTGTTCCGGATGCCGAGTCATCGCGCGTGGTCTCAGGCGGTGGGGTCGGAGGCGGGCCGGAGTTCGTGGTGGTCGCGCCAGACCTGCTGACCGTCGTCGAATTCGATCGTCCACTCATCGGCGGCGGTCCGCTCGACCACCGTCGCCTGTGTCCAGCCTTGGCCGTCGCGGCCGAGGACGTCGACCGGGGTGCCGTCGGGGAACGGGTTGTGGCTGCCGAGGTACGCACCGACCGTCTCCTCGATCGGGCTCGGACCATCGGCTGCGGCGTCGACCCACCGCTCCAGCGGGTCGGTGGCTGCCCACGCGGCTGCTGCTTGTTCGACGTAGTTGGGCTGGTTGGTCACGGCTGCCTCCGGTGGTAGGTGCCGGTCGGGAACTCGCAGCCGATGCGCAGCTCGCGGCCGATGAACTCGGTGCCGTCGCCGGCCACGCCGTGGCCGAATCCGACGTTGATGATGACCTGCTCGTCGACCAGGTCGCCGCCGGGCTCCTCGGCGACGTCGACGATGACCGGCAAGTCGTCGGGCAGCCCCTCGAGGGCTGCCCGGAGCCGGCCGACCGTCCAGGCGTCTGCGACATGGTTGAAGGTGGTCATGGCAGCTCCCGCTGCAGACGAAGGTGGGGGAGCCGGCCCGCGGCGCGTTCGGTTTCGAGGATCGCGGCGGAGTCGACCGAGGGATAGTCGACCGGCGCCAGGCCCGAGCCGGGCAGTGGCGTGTGGTCCCGGGCGTACTCGATCAACTGGTCCTCGAGGCTGTCGTAGTCGGCGTGTTGGGTGAGCCATTCGCCGGTGGACACAACCGCGATCTCGACAGGGACGTTGGGGAAGCGCCGGGCGGCCTCGCGGCGGATGGTTTCGTGGAGCCGCTCGTTGTACTCGGCGATGTCGCGTTCATGCTGGCGGGCGAGCTCCTCGATGA
>DOWL01000247.1:56892-64438 GCA_003519585.1 Nocardioides sp.
CCTCGATGACGTCCTCGAACGGCGCGGCGGCTTCGTCGGCCAGCCGCTCGAGCCGCACGAGTGCCTCGCGGTCCTCGTCGGTCTTGGAGACCTGGAAGGAGATCGTCAGCTCGCTCGGCATCGTGGCGATGACGGCCTCGGGTGCCCCCTTGGCGCGCAGGTCGTCCTTGAACCGAGCGACGGCCTCGTCGAACGACGGCGCGTCGGGGTCCTCACACACGAACTCGCCGGTGAACGGCGTCGGTCCCGTGTGTGTGCGGTCGGAGTCGCCGGCTGGCCGGCCGTCGTTGCGGACGTTGCCGAACCGCCACGTGTGGGCATCGACGGGGAACTGCGCGGCCGCTTCCTCGGCCCGGACCTGGAACTGCGCGTAGGACTCCTCGTAGAGCTCCTCGAGCCAGTCCAGATCAGGGTCGGCCGTTAGCACGATCCGCAACGGCTCGGTGCGGTAGCGCAGGAGGTTCTCCTCCTCCTCGCCGATCTGCGAGGCGAGCAGGTCCCGCACGCGGGAGGCCTCCCAGGAGCCGGGACGTCCCTGCAGGGCGGTCTCGATGCCACCGACATTGGCTGCTGCTCCGGCCAGGGCCAGGCAGACGAACTCAGCCCAGTCCGCGGGCTCGGTCTCGGTGGGGTGGACGGCATAGCCCCGGCCGGTCGCGGCGGGCTGGTAGACCGCGCGTCGTAGCCGTGCTGCCTCGGTCAGGACACGGACCGCGTCGGCGAAGACGTCCTCATAGGGCCGCTGCACACCTTGGGCGGCCGACCGGTAGGCCGATGAGGGAATGGTGTGGACCGTGCCGTAGGCGATCGGGTTGCGCGACTTGTTGGGCAACGGATCCGGTTGGCCGATCAGGGGATGCTGCAGCAGTGGAACGCCGCTGATCGCGACGCGGTCCTCATGGAAGGCGACTCCGTCGACGGAGCCGACACCCACCACACGGTCCTCATGGACCAGCAGCGCGAGGTCGGCAGCCGCGACGTTGGGGAGCTTCGCCTTCCACACGCCGCGGCCGCGTTCCCACAGCTCGTAGCCGCTGACACCGTCGGCGAAGCCGATCCGCTGCCTGCCGAGCGGATCGGGCTGGGGTGCCGGACGGTCCGCACCGAGCCGGATCCGAACGGCCGCCACCTCCCGCGGCTGCCCGACACCCGGCGACTGATGGGAGTTCTCGGTCATGAGCCCAGTGTGCTCCTGACTTTCTAACTAGTCAACTAGTTACGGAGTTTGTCTGGAAGAGTTGTCCCTGGACGGCAGGCCGCTGCTTCCCACTGGCCGCGAACTCCTTCGGCGAGACGACGAAGATCCAGCCGTCGGACTCGAGGACCTCCAGCCAGGCGCGCACCCCCTCGAACTCGGCCGATGACCATGGGCCCGCGGCCCTGGTCCCGGTCCGAGCTACTGCCCGGGTGATGTCGCTCCAGGTGAAGACAGCCCAGTTCGGTCTTCCCTCGACGCAGCTGGCGAAGATCGCCGTCTTCCACGCCTCGGGCACCTCGAACGCGTCGACTTCAGCCGCGGCCTTGCTCGACTCGCGACGTGCTTGCTCGTCCACGCCCTCACGCCGGGGGAGGGGCTGCTGGCGGGGCCAGTCGAAGCCCGGCCGGTGGGTCGGAGGCTGCGCCGCCCGCTGCGCGGCCAGCTCGCGGGACGTCGCGTCGTGCCGAAGATCGGCTGGTGTGCCGATGAACCGGTTCGCCGTGGCCGTCTCATGCCAGCACTGCGCGAGTGGTGCGATCGAGATCCGGGCAGTCGTGTGCTCGCCGGCGTAGCGCGCGTCGACGTTGGCGTGGTCGCCCAGCGTTCCGATCTCGCGTGTCGATGGGTTGGCCACCAGCACGCGTGCCCCGTCCTCGACCAGGACGGCAGCGAACCGGGGAAGCTGCACCCGTCCGGACTCGTCCGGCCACGCCTGTACGCGCGAATGGCCTAGCAGCCACAGGCAGTCGACTCCTGCCGACTCATAGTCCGCGCGCTTGGCGAGCGCTGCCTCGATCGTGAACGACTTGTACTCGACCTCGACCGCCAGCGGGCGGCCGTCGAGAGGCTCTACGAGCACGTCCGCGCGTCGATCGGTACCCGCCACCGCGGACTCGACCTGGACCCTGGCGACGCCCGCGCTCCGACGGAACCAGTCCGCGACCATGAACTTCGCCTCGACATGATGCAGCGACTCTGGGCCGCCCGGATGCGTCGTGTCCGTCAGGTGCCGAAAGTGATGCCGCTTCTCTCCGCCGACCGTCGTGATCGCGCCGACGCAGTCGGGGTAGGGGCAGCGCAGGTCGGAGCGAGTCCTCGGCCGCATCGGCTGCGCGTCGCCGTCCTCGAGGTAGACCGACTCGCCCGTGACGCGATCCAGCGCCCACACCTGGCGCGGGTCGTCGTCGAGGAACGCGTGCAGGTCCACGCGCGGATCATGCAGGAGACCTCCGACAGTTCCGGCCCGGTCGGACGCCGCGCCGGTCGCCGTCCTGCTAGGGCGCTAGCCACTCCCGCATCGCCTGGATCCAGGCCGTGGGCTTTCGCGCCGACGACTTGGGAAGCACCACGCTGCGTGTCTTCACCGCCCGCAAGATCTCAGCCGAGTAGTACTTCCGGCACTCTGGCCCGATGCCCACCTCCACGCTCGCCGGATCCGACAGGGGCTGCCCACAACGCTCGCACGTCCGGACAGCCACACCCCGCGACGTCGCCCGGGTGACCAGCCGACGAACCGTCTGCTCACCGAGAACGCGCCGTTCGAGCTCGGCCGGCGTGCACGCCACCTTCTCCAGCCGGGCGCTCTCGCTCGACGTACCCCAGACGGTTGCCAACACGGCCTGCACGCGCGTCGCGGCGTCGTCAGCGGACCGCTCGCGGAACACGAGCACCGGCGGGTGACCATCAGGGGCTTCGGCCGCCCGGACCAGAGGCAGCTTCCAGCCGGCGCCGAGCGACCATGCTCCCTCCTGTGCGGCAGCCCGCCACTCCTGTGACTCCGTCGTGGCCCAGGCGATCCAGATCTCATCGCCCCGATCACCGCGGACGAAGTCGCACCGCAAGACCCGCACGCCCTCGCGCTCCGGTGCGGTGACCACCAGCCGCTCGGTGTCGGTCTCGGTCAAGATGAACCGGACGTCATCGACCAACGTGGCCGCCGGCCGAGGCTTGCCCGCCGTGGAGGCCCGTGGCCGCTCGGCACCGCCGGCCAGGACCACCTTCGAACCCGACAACTCGAACCGCGGGTCTTTCATCAGGGCTGTCTGCACCTCGTCAGCAGACGTGGAGTGCGCGCGCGCGAGAACCTTGCCGAGGTCCTCCACGTCAACCTCGCGATAGCGGAGGAGAAGGACCCGGGCATCGTCGCCGATCACCTTGTGCAACAGCCGAGTCCGAGCCGCCTGATTCGCGATACGACGCGCGCTGGCTGCCTTCCGCTGCGCCATCACGCCACCCCGGGGTGTGACCGGTGGGACATCACTCGTCCGTGTCGTCGACGACGCCCCGGTCGCCGCCACCGCGCCGGCGGGTCCGCTGCGCGATCTCTCCCGAGAGCCTGGTCGTGGCCGATCGCGCCCGGTCGCGGGAATCGATGCTGAACCTCTTGGCGGCCTCGACGCGGTCAGCACCCGCATCGAATGCCCGGTCGCGGACCGCCGCTGCGGCCTCGGCCCAGCGCCGTGCGTCCACCGTTTGACGGCCGGACTCGATGCCGAGCAGACCCTGGAAGTCCACCACCGCTGTCCCGACCTGGTTGCGCGAGTGGACCACCGCGCGGGACTTCGACGGATGGGCGAGCACCTTCGTGTTGGCGAGCGTCGCTGCTGCGTCCAGACGGGCCATCAGCTGCTCGGTGCTCTTGGAGATGGTGGCCAGCCGCTCCTCCCGAGCGGCTTTCAGTCCGACCCGGTGGCCGTCAAGGTCCTCTGGGGCGGTCTCCAGGACGCGATCGAGCTCGAGCACCGCGATCGCGTCTTGAAGCTGGAAGCACCGGGCCAGGACGACGAGCCACTCGCGCGCCGTGGACTCGGCTGCCTTGGCCGCCGTCGCGAGGTCGCCGACCTTCGTCTTGTTCTCGAGCTTCTCGGCCAGCGCGTCGAGCTGCAGCAGTGCGTACGCCTGCGTGTCTGCGATCGTTCCGGAGGTGGCTTGGACCTTCGACCAGGTCACCTCGTTCACCCTGCCGACGTGGCTCCTGATTGTCATGGCCTCCTCGATTTGGAGGCCGATCCCGATCATCTGCGCCAGCACCGTGTCCTTCTGGGCGCGGAGCACGTCGTCGAGCTTCTCGTCAATGGTGGCGAGGTAGTCGGTGATCTCGTCCATCGCCTGCTGCATCGCCAGCTGTGCCATCAACCCAGCCGCACCTGCCAGCATCGCCGGGTTGGCCGCTGCCGCGCCCGGCCCCTTGGCGATCTGCAGCCACGACTTGATGTCACCCGGCTTGCCCACCATCGCGTGGCTCACGCCCGGCGTCTTGCTCTCCATCAGGCCGTACTTCTTGACCATCTGGGCCGACTCCTCGGTCAGCTTCACCCATCGCCCCGAGTTGGCGGCGATCTCCGCGCCGGCCTGCGCAGCCCCAGACCCAGCCGCGAGAACCTTGCGAGCCTTGGGGAGCTCGAGGTCCTTCGACGGCAGGCCCTCGGTGGCGAGGAACCGTTCGACAGCGGCATTGTCCCCGATCACCGCCACGCCGGCGCCGTCACTGATCAGCTGAATCTCGTCGTCCATCGTCCATTTCCTGAAGCCGAGGCAGGAAGCCACTCGTCGCGGATCGGCGCCCGCTCGATGCTAACGGCGGGCCTGCGGGCTCGTCCGGTGAATCGAGGGGCCCCGCACCGGGACCGCGCGCCTCGCCAACTGGCTGGAACCTACGCCGGTGGCCCGACAGTTCTTGCCGTGCCGTACCGACGAGCCGCTCAGTCCTGCCCCGGATAGGACACGCCGAAGTGGAAGGCGATCGCCTCGGTGGTCTCACAGCCCCACGAGTGCCGGGCATCCATCGGCTCCGGTTCATCGTCGACCGCGTCGCACGGGCCGGATCCGCCCCCGCAGTCGCGGTGCAATGCCAGCAGTCTCCGGGCGAGCGGGTCATCGATCGCGTTGAGCCGTCGCATCGCGTCGATCCAGCGCGCGGTCGGAGTCGGCCGATCGTCGACCTCGTGCACGACATCCATGTGCTCGGCCGCGCTCGCCTCCTCGTCGTACACGTCGCGGGTCACGATCTGCACGCTACGCCGCACCGGCGTTCGGCGCGGCAGATCACGCGGAGCAGGGGAGGAGCGTCGGCAGCAGTGGGCATCATGTGGTCTGTGGGAGTGCCGCCGAAGCCCGGGCCGTTGAGAGACGCGATCGCGAACTCGATCGCGCGTGAGGTGAAGGCCTACGACGTCGCTGCATTCTGCGAAACCGTGGGGCTCCCCGCCCAGCGCGACGGCGAGGACCCGTTTCGGAGCAAGGCCACCTACGTGAAGTCGCGGCTCCAGGACCGCAAGCTCCCGGACCTGCTCACCATCGCTCGCGCCGTTCTGGCCGAGTGGGACGACGATGAGCTCGAGCAGCTCGTGGCCCGCGCCGGCGTCACTGGCGTACCGGGCGAACTGAAGAACCTCATCTTCGCCTCGACAGGGCCCAAGCCCCAGATCGTCCTGCGCGACGCGATCAACAACACCGTCGAGATCACCAAGGGCGCCGACACCTGCTTGATCTACTCCCGGCCGCTCACCGAGGCCGGACTCACCTGGTCAGACCTTGCCGAGTGGTGGGCCGCCGACGTCCTCCACGGCACCAACCTCGACGTCGCCCAGCGCCATCTCTACCAGCGCCTCAGCCGGTCACTGGCAAGCCCACCCGAGGATCTGCTCTTCCGCACCTACGCCGACCGCTTCGTCGCCGATCCCTCCGCGCCCCAGGTCTACCTGCACTACGACCCCTACCTGCGACGCAGTCCCGCCGAGCGCCCCGGAGTGGTCATTCGCCAACGCATGGACTTCCTGCTCCTGCTCCCACAGCGACGCCGGATCGTCCTCGAGGTCGACGGCCGCCACCACTACGCCACCGACGACGGCCAGGCCGATCCCCAGCGCTACGCCCGGATGCTGGCCGAGGATCGCCGCCTCAGACTCGCCGGCTACGAGGTCTACCGCTTCGGCGGCGCCGAGCTGGTCAACGCCGAACAAGGCCGCGAACTGCTCAACAACTTCTTCGACAAGCTCCTCGACGACAACCCGCAGCCCCTCTAGAAGAATCGCGAGGACCGAGCGTGGGGTGGGTCACCAGCGAGCGATGCCGACCATCAACCACCCGCCAGGCACCCGGGCGATCAACTCCGCGTACGCGTCGTCGTAGGTCTCAGCGCTCGCTTCGATGTGACGATGCTCGCCGGGATCCTGCTGTTCGTCGTACCCCGGTCTCGGCTTCAAGCTGGTGTGAAGAGTGATCGCCACCTGGCCAAGGTAGAGCCCGCCGCCGACGCCCCCAAGTCAGGTCCCCCGCAGCAGTCGCGACCCGACGCTGCGCTGCCTCGAGGGCCTGGCCGTAGCCGGGTCTCCTCGACGACAAGTTCGCTCGGCAGAGGGAGAAACCGCGCTTGTGGTCGAGTGGCCTCTCCTGGACGGTGGCGTGCAGGGTGAGGACTCGCCGCGGGGGTTCACGGTCTCGGCTCCTGTGCGGCCATGCTGCGCAGCAGCTTGATGTCGCGCCGGAGCGCCCCAGGGAGTCTGGCACACTCTTCCGGGTCGGCCTGGTAGCCGATCAGGCCGCCCTCCACAAGGTCCGCGGCCGTCTCCAGGATGCGCGCCACCCGGAGCAGAAGGGCGGGGGGCATCTGGACCGACGGCTCTTCATAGAAGCCGGTCGTGGCCTCCTGGTCGTTGAGCAGGAGGCCGAAGTAGCTCTGCGTGTGGGCCACTTGTGCAACCCGGTCGCGAGTGTGATCGAGGTCGTCGCGCTCGACGAGGAAGATGCGAACCACCTCGCCGAGGCCGGCAAAGATCGTGCCGGCGAACCTGACGGGCACCGCGGCGGTTCGCGGGGCGCTCATGAGGTCGGCGCCGGGGGTCTCATCGACGAAGCCGAAGACGATCGTTCTGGCCAGGCCCGCGAGGGCCTCGTCGGTCAGGTAGCGACGGGCGGTGGCCTCGGTGACGCGCATATTCGCGGCGACGTAAGCAACACGTTCGTCCAGCACCTCGCCGGCGACGGCACGAGACATCGTCATGCCGAGATCGGAGACAGCCTCGAGAAGCTCGTCGATGCGCTTGTCGCGCCAGGATCGTGAGGCCACGCGGGTCACCTGGCCGCGGCTGCGTTCGGCTTGGTCATCACCCGTGATTCTGCCATCCGGTTGGGACGGGACTGTCGCACGCGATCGTGCAGTCCAGCGCACCTTGGCCGGACTGGACCGGCGAGGAACGCGTTGGTGCCCGGCTCGACCCGCTCGTCTCGGCGTCGGTCGCGGTCGTGCACGACCGTCGCATCCCAGGCACGAGGCCACATCGACCACATTGTCACCACGCCTGCCGGCATCTGTGATCGACGCGAAGCGGTACAAGGGTCGGCCTGAAC
>DOWL01000143.1:0-3808 GCA_003519585.1 Nocardioides sp.
TCCAGACCGTCGACCACGTCGAGGGCGTGCTCTCGAGGCTCTTCGGGCTGGCCACGGTCACCGCGACCACGGCTTCGGCGGCGGGCGCGCTGGAGATCTCCGGGCTGGACAAGGACGTCGCCCGCCGGCTCGTCGACGACCTCACGGTGAAGGCAGACGCCGTCGAGGGTGATGCCACATGATCGGGCGCACATGATCGGGCGCACGTGAGCGAGATCGCCCGCGACGCCGAGTGGCAGCGGCTCGATCCGCGGATGCTCCTGGTGCACCCGATCCGCGAGCTGATCCGGTTCCTGCCGGTGCTCATCGTCATCATGGTGGCTCGGACCGCCGGTGGCGGCGAGAAGTGGCAGCTGATCGGCGTCGCGTTCCCGATCGCACTGGGCGTGCTGCGCTACCTGACCACCAGCTTCCGGATCGCCGCGGGCCGGATCGAGTTGCAGCGCGGGCTGCTGAGCCGGCACGTGCTGTCCACCCCGGTCGATCGGGTGCGCACCGTCGACCTCACCTCGTCGTTGATCCACCGGCTGCTCGGGCTCACGACGGTCCGGATCGGCACCGGCACCGCCTCGACCAACGACGAGGACCGCATCGACCTCGACGGGCTGCCGCTCGACCGGGCCCGCGAGCTGCGCGCAGAGCTGCTGCAGACCGCGGCCGCGGACGACACGGCGGCCCAGGAGGCGGATCCCGAGCGAGTGGTGGTCACCTTCGACCCGGCGTGGGTCCGGTTCGCGCCGCTCACCGGCAGCGGGATCGTGATCGCCGCCGCAGCGCTCGGCGCGCTCAGCCAGCTGCTGCAGGCGGTGGGCTTCTTCCAGGAGGACCACCTGGAGTCCGTGGAGCTGCCGCGGCTCTCCCTCCTCCTGCTCATCCCCCTGCTCGCCCTCGGTCTGGTCGTCCTGCTCTCGCTGCTGTCCATCGCCGGGTACGTCGTGACCAACTACGGGTTCCGGCTCAGCCGACTCACCGGCGGCGCACACACCTGGCACCTGACCCGGGGGCTGGTCACCACCCGCGAGACCACGCTGGACGACGACCGGCTGGCCGGCGTCGATCTGTCCGAACCACTCGGCCTGCGGCTGGCGCACGGAGCCCGGCTCTCGGCGATCGTGACCGGACTGTCGGGCAGCCAGCGGGGCAGCTCCACGCTCGTGCCCCCGGCCCCCCGCGCCGTGGTCGAGCGGGTCGCCACCGAGGTGCTCGACACCGCCGAGCCCATAGCCGCTCCCCTGGTGAGCCACGGGCCGAGGGCCGGTCGCCGCCGCTGGACCCGCGCGACGCTGCCCGCGCTCCTGGTGGCCGTGGGCTGCATCGTCGGCTGGCGACTGATCGGCCCGGTCTGGCTGCTGGTGGGCCTCGTCGCGCTACCGGCGGCCGGGCTGCTGGCCCTCGACCGGGTCCGCTCGCTGGGCCACGCCCTGGTGGCCGGCTACCTCGTGGCCCGCTCGGGCTCCGTCGTACGCCGCCGCCGGGTGCTCGAGGTCGACCACGTCATCGGCTGGAACTTCCGCGCCACCTGGTTCCAGCGCCGCGCGGGCCTTGCGACCCTGGTCGCCACCACCGCCGGCGGCAACCAGGCCGTCGAGGTGCTCGACGTACCCGACGACGAGGCGGTCCGGATCGCGCACCGAGCCCTGCCTGACCTGGTCAGCCAATTCGCCGATTTCCCTGCGAACGTCCCGTCGGTTCCCTAGCCTGACCTCATGGTCGAGATCGTGAGCTGGTTCGGCGTCGCCGTCATCGCGCTCTTCGCCCTCGTCGGCTTCGTCGGCGTGGTCGCCACGAGCGTGCTGACCCTTATGCGCTACGCGCGCCGCGGGCCGGTGCCCGTCGAGGCGGTCGAGGCACCGCCGCTGGCCACCGCCGCCTGAGTCACAACACGTCCATCTGATCCAGTACGGCGGCCACAGCGTCGACGAGAGTTCTGCGCGTCGACACGCCAGCGTAACATCTATGATACGCTCCGCTGAGGGGTGATCGACATGACTGGCACCAGCGCCTTCTGGGATGACCTTGAGCGCGACCTTGATGATCCAGAGTTCCTTCGGGAGTTCGTCGTCGAGTCCATGCGCATCGCCACCATCGATGAGGTGGTGAACGCGCTCGACGAAGCCCGCGCGGCAGCCGGACTCTCCAAGGCCGAGCTCGCGCGCGCTATCCAGGTCGAGCCAGCAACGATCCGGCGCCTCTTTGCCTCAGAGAAGTCCAACCCGACGCTTGGCACGTTGGCCGAGGTTGCAGCCGCTCTTGGCATGAGGATCACGATCGAGCCACTCACCGACGACGAGCGAGCGCGAGTCACAGAACCGCTCTTGGCGGGACGCACCGCGGACCCGGTCAGCCTTGCTCGCCACCTCCACGAACTGCGGTCCCGCTCCAAACTCTCGGCGTAGGCCTTAGCCGATCGAGCGCGGGTTTCGACTCAAGTACTCCGCGCCCATCGAGCGCACGTCCGCGTAGTCGGCCTGGCTAAGCGTGGTGCGGAACGGCTTGTCTCGGCCGTCAACCACGACCAGAAGTGGCTTCTGCTGTTCCTTCGCCTCGTAGTCGAGCAGACAGAACAGGCGATAGTGGTGGCGTTTCGGCCCGTCGATGCGGACCTCGAACCAACCACTCATTTCGCCCTTCATCGCCTCCCAATAGCCACCACCGGCGAACCGCTTCGGAGGGGCGGTCGCAACCGCGATGAGAACGGCGTTCGCCTTGGCCCGCACCGACGTCGGCCACGACTTCAATGCATCGCGCCCCGGCTCGGCCCGAGCCGAATCATCATCGACGTGTCGCTTGAAGTAGACGATTTCGTGCGCGTCGTCGGCGGACGGCCGTGTGCGAGCACTCGGCGTAGCGGTGTTCTTCCGCTTCTTCGTGCTGGCCATCTTCGTCAACGCTATCGGCGACAACCGACATCAAGTGGGAGAGCGACGGGGCGGGCGTCGACGCGGGCGAACAGCTCGTCCAAGTCACGGAGATGTTCGGGGCTGGTGATGTCGTCCGCGTGGCGATCGAAGGATGACCAGAAGCGGTGGATCCAAGAGCTATGGGATTCACCTGGTCGAGGCGTGGGCTGTGGATGAGCATCCCCGGGGTTCTTTTATATCGTTCCAACCATGTTCTCCAAGGTCCTCGTCGCCAACCGGGGCGAGATCGCGATCCGGGCGTTCCGGGCCGCTTACGAGCTGGGTGCCCGGACGGTGGCGGTCTTCCCGCACGAGGACCGCTGGTCCGAGCACCGGCTCAAGGCCGACGAGGCCTATGAGATCGGCGAGCGCGGGCACCCGGTCCGGGCCTACCTCGACCCCGACGCGATCGTCGCCGTGGCCGTACGCGCGGGCGCGGACGCCGTCTATCCCGGCTACGGCTTCCTGAGCGAGAACCCGGCGCTGGCCGAGGCGTGCGCCAACGCCGGCATCACCTTCGTCGGACCGACCAGCGAGGTGCTCACGCTGACCGGCAACAAGGCTCGGGCGATCGCCGCGGCCAAGGCGGCCGGCGTACCAACCCTGCGGAGCGTGCCCCCGAGCACCGACGTCGACGAGCTGGCGCGGGCTGCGGAGCAGATCCCGTTCCCGCTGTTCGTGAAGGCGGTCGCCGGAGGCGGCGGGAGAGGGATGCGGCGGGTCGACGACGCCAAGGACCTGCGCGAGGCGATCGAGACCTGCATGCGCGAGGCCGAGGGCGCCTTCGGCGATCCCACCGTCTTCGTCGAGCAGGCCGTGGTCGACCCGCGCCACATCGAGGTGCAGATCCTGGCCGACGGCACCGGCGAGGTGATTCACCTCTTCGAGCGCGACTGCTCGGTGCAGCG
>DOWL01000143.1:3973-4160 GCA_003519585.1 Nocardioides sp.
CCAGAAGGTCATCGAGATCGCCCCCGCTCCACACCTCGACCCCGAGTTGCGGGATCGGATCTGTGCCGATGCGGTCGGGTTCGCGCGCGAGATCGGCTACCGGAACGCCGGGACGGTCGAGTTCCTGCTCAACCCCGACGGCGATTACGTCTTCATCGAGATGAACCCCCGGATCCAGGTCGAGCAC
>DOWL01000143.1:4258-5520 GCA_003519585.1 Nocardioides sp.
AACCCCCGCATCCAGGTCGAGCACACGGTCACCGAGGAGATCACCGACGTCGACCTGGTGCAGTCCCAGCTGCGGATCGCCTCCGGCGAGACGCTGGCCGACCTCGGCCTGAGCCAGGAGACCGTGAGCGTCCGGGGCGCCGCCCTGCAATGCCGGATCACCACCGAGGACCCCGCCAACAACTTCCGGCCCGACACCGGCGTGATCACCACCTACCGCTCCCCCGGCGGCGGCGGCGTCCGGCTCGACGGCGGTACGACGTACACCGGCGCGGAGATCTCGGCGCACTTCGACTCGATGCTCTCCAAGCTCACCTGCCGCGGCCGGACCTTCGAGGCCGCCGTCCAGAAGGCGCGCCGCGCGGTGGCGGAGTTCCGGATCCGCGGCGTGACGACCAACATCGCGTTCCTCCAGGCGGTGCTGGACGACCCCGACTTCGCGGCCGGTCGGGTCACAACGAGCTTCATCGAGACCCACCCCCAGCTGCTCCAGGCGCGCTCCAGCGCCGACCGCGGCACGAAGCTGATGACCTACCTCGCCGACGTCACGGTCAACCAGCCGCACGGCGAGGCCCCGGTCACCCTCGATCCCACCTCAAAGCTGCCCCCGGGCGTAGACCTAGCCGTCCCGGCCCCCGACGGCACCCGGCAGCTGCTGCTCGAGCTCGGCCCCGAGGCGTTCGCGCGCCGGCTTCGCGAGCAGGACCGGGTGGCGGTCACCGACACCACCTTCCGCGATGCCCACCAGTCGCTGCTGGCCACGCGGGTGCGCAGCACCGACCTGCTCGCCGTGGCGCCGTACGTCGCCCGGAGCACCCCGGAGCTGTGGTCGCTGGAGTGCTGGGGCGGCGCGACGTACGACGTGGCGCTGCGCTTCCTCGCCGAGGATCCGTGGGAGCGGCTGGCGGCGCTGCGCCAGGCGGTGCCGAACCTGTGCCTGCAGATGCTCCTGCGTGGCCGCAACACCGTCGGCTACACGCCCTACCCCACCGAGGTGACCCGCGCGTTCGTCCAGGAGGCGGCCGACACCGGGCTCGACGTGTTCCGCATCTTCGACGCTCTCAACGACGTCGAGCAGATGCGGCCCGCGATCGAGGCGGTGCGCGAGACCGGCACCACCGTCGCCGAAGTCGCACTCTGCTACACCGGCGACCTGTCGAGCCCCGACGAGCACCTCTACACCCTCGACTACTACCTCCGCCTGGCCGAGCAGATCGTCGACGCAGGCGCGCACGTGCTCGCGATCAAGGACATGGCCGGCCT
>DOWL01000143.1:5666-6097 GCA_003519585.1 Nocardioides sp.
GCCTGCTGCGGGCGCCGGCCGCGCGCACGCTGGTCACGGCGCTGCGCGAGCGGTTCGACCTGCCGGTCCACCTGCACACCCACGACACCGCGGGTGGCCAGCTCGGCACCCTGCTCGCCGCGATCGACGCGGGGGTCGACGCGGTCGACGCCGCCTGCGCCTCGATGGCCGGGACGACCAGCCAGCCGCCGCTCTCGGCGCTGGTGTCAGCCACGGACCATTCGGCGCGTGAGACCGGCCTGTCGCTGGCCGCGATCAACGCGATCGAGCCCTACTGGGAGGCCGTTCGCCGGGTCTACGCGCCGTTCGAGTCGGGCCTCCCGTCGCCCACGGGGCGCGTCTACCGTCACGAGATCCCCGGCGGCCAGCTCTCCAACCTGCGGCAACAGGCCATCGCGCTCGGGCTCGGCGAGAAGTTCGAGCAGATCGAG
>DOWL01000143.1:6200-6498 GCA_003519585.1 Nocardioides sp.
GGCGAGAAGTTCGAGCAGATCGAGGACATGTACGCCGCCGCCAACGACATCCTCGGCGACATCCCCAAAGTGACGCCGTCCTCGAAGGTGATCGGCGACCTCGCGCTCGCCCTCGTCGGCCTCGGCGCCGACCCGGCCGAGTTCGCCGAGAACCCCGCGAAGTTCGACCTCCCCGACTCGGTCGTGGGCTTCCTCAACGGCGAGCTCGGCGACCCGCCCGGTGGCTGGCCCGAACCGTTCCGCACCAAGGCACTCGAGGGCCGCACCTGGAAGCCGCCGGCCGCCGAGCTGACCGAAG
>DOWL01000143.1:6667-6866 GCA_003519585.1 Nocardioides sp.
CGCCGGCCGCCGAGCTGACCGAAGACCAGGCGGCGGGCCTGGCCGCTGACTCGCACACTCGGCGTACGACGCTCAACGAGCTGCTCTTCCCCGGCCCGACCCGGGAGTTCCTCGAGGCCCGCGAGACCTACGGCGACATCTCCGTGCTGCCGACCGTCGACTACCTCTACGGGTTGAGGTACGGCGAGGAGCACGAGGT
>DOWL01000143.1:6978-8492 GCA_003519585.1 Nocardioides sp.
AGGTAACGATCGAGGAGGGCAAGACGATCATCCTCGGCCTCCAGGCGATCAGCGCGCCCGACGAGCGCGGCTACCGCACCGTGATGGCCACCATCAACGGCCAGCTGCGCCCGATCAGCGTCCGCGACCGCGCCGTCGCCTCCGAGGTCGCGGCGGCCGAGAAGGCCGACACGTCCAAGCCGGGCCACGTCGCCGCGCCGTTCCAGGGTGCGGTCACCACCGTGGTGGCGGTGGGCGACACGGTCACCGCGGGCGAGGTGGTCGCCACCATCGAGGCGATGAAGATGGAGGCCTCGATCACCGCGCCGGTGGACGGCACGGTCGAGCGGCTCGCGATCAACGGCACCCAGGGCGTCGACGGCGGCGACCTGGTGCTGGTGCTCGCGTAGGAGAGATCAGGCCGGCGTCAGCTGCAACCACGTCGACTTCAGGCCGAGCCGGAACCGGAAGTCGTCGCCGGAGACCTTGACCACCTGGCCCTGGGTGCCGCTGAGGGTGACCGACGTGACCCGGCCTCCGAAGTGCGGCCCGAGTCCGTCGCGGGTGAAGACCATATTGGCCAGCGTCCCGACCTCCGGCCAGGTCTTCTCGATCCGGGCCTGGGTCAGGGTGGCGGTCCACGGGTCGTTGGGGTTGTCGGAGCTGGCTTCGTAGGGGTCGGCCTGGGCGACGAGGTAGGGCTGTGAGCCAGCCGTGCTGTAGCCGCCGTTGCTCGAGGAGAACTGGGTGAACGCCGGCTCGCCCTGGTAGGTCAGGATCCGCCCGCGGGTCGCGCGCACAGCGGCGTCGGACGCGGGGTGCTCGTCGTCCACCCCGCCGTAGACCTGGCAGGACTCGGTGTCGCAGATGTCGTAGTACGACGTCGCGTTCGCCCGCTCGAACGCGGCGTAGGTCCGGGCCGCGACCGACTGGGCCCGGACCGCCTCCGCCGGCCACTCGGCCGGGACCTCGCGGGGTACGACGCCGCGTACGTAGCTGTCGAGCGAGAGCACGTTGACGGTGTGCCTCTCGACCGAGCGCAGCGCGCCGCGGTAGCTGACCGCCTCCTGGTGCGGCAGCCGCAGGGTCAGCGGCTTGTTGCCCGCCGAAAACTGGGCTGACCCGGGGAACGCCGTCCACTTGGTCCAGCCGCCGCGCCCCGGCGCCCGATAGGAGATGACGCTCTTGGAGCCCTTCGGCAGGAGCTGCCAGCGGGTGGCGCGCGGGCGGACCTTGTCGAGCCGGAAGGTCTTGCGCCCGGCCAGCCGGGTCAGCCGCAGACCGGCCCGCGCATCGACGACGACGTCGCGCTTGTCAGCGGTGATCAGCACCTTGAGCGGACCATGGGCCCGGCCGAGCCGGGTGCCGGGGTAGTAGAAGCCCACGATCTGCTTCCACGTGAGCCCCTGATTGGCCGCGCCCTGTGCGCCGTACTGCGACATCCCGTGCCCATGGCCGTAGCCGTAGCCGGTGACCGTGTACGTCGCGGCGCCGGCCACCGGCTCGGCCGAGACCGGGGGCGACGCGGAGACGAC
>DOWL01000143.1:8604-17389 GCA_003519585.1 Nocardioides sp.
GAGACCGGTGGCGACGCGGAGACGACGAGAGCAGCGGTCAGGACGCCCAGTCCGGGACCGAGCAGACGAGAGCGGGTCATGGGCTCCGAGGGTAGGGGTGTCTCCCAAGGCTCAGGAGGTACGGCGAGCGGTCAGGAGCAGGTACTCCCACTCCATCACGCCGTCGCCCGGCGTACCTTCGGCCAACGCGTCGTCGCCGAGCTGGGCGAGCGCGGCGTCGAGCTCCGCCGTACGCGCGGGGTCGTCGGCCAGGGACCGGTAGACCGCGATCGTCGGGCCGTAGGTGCGCTTGAAGAAGTCGCGGAACGCCGCACCGTCGGCGAACTCGGCGACGCGCAACGCCCTGGTCTCCGCCTCGACCTCGACCACGCGGTCCCCGAGCAGGGCCCGAACGTGCTCCTCGCTCCCCCACAGCGGCGGCGGCTGGGCGCCGGGCGGGGGCGGCGGGGCGTACGGCTTCATGGTGGCGAACATGCGGCCGATGAAGCCGGCCGGCGTCCAGCTCAGCAGGCCGATCCGGCCCCCGGGGCGGACCACGCGGACCAGTTCGTCGGCGGCCTCCTGGTGGTGCGGCGCGAACATCACGCCGACACAGGAGATCACCGCGTCGAACTCGGCGTCGGCGTACGGCAGCGCCTCGGCGTCGCCGACCTCCCAGCGCAGAGTCACGCCGGCCCGTTCGGCGGCCTGGCGACCGGTCTCCACGAGGTCGGGCGTGAGGTCGCTGGCGACCACGTCGGCGCCGAGCTGGGCGGCGGGGATCGCGGCGTTGCCGGCTCCTGCGGCCACGTCGAGGACGCGGTCGCCGGCCTGGATGCCGGTGGCCTGGACGAGGACCGGGCCGAGCGAGGGGATCACCTCGGTGGCCACGGCGGGGTAGTCGCCCATCGCCCACATGGCCGCGTGCTTGGCCTTGAGCGCCGCGTCGTCGGTCTGGGCCGGGGTCTGGGTGTGGGCCTGGGTCTGAGTCTGGGTCTGTGTCTGGGTCATGCCGAGAAACCTAGGAACGCGACCGGGTGCGCCACATCGGGGCAACCACCCATGTTGGGGGCGGACCTGCGACCCGGCTACGTACGCGCCAGGACCGCCGCGGCCGCCCGCGCCGACTGCCCGTGGACGCCGAGCTTGGTGTAGCAGTTCTGCAGGTGCCGCTCGACGGTGCGGACGCTCAGCTGCAACGCAGCGGCGATCTCGTCGTTCGACCGGCCTTCGGCGACCAGCGCGAGCACCTCGCGCTCGCGCGGGGACAACCCGTCGGTGGCCGGCGTCGGCGTGCCGTCGGGTGCCACGAAGAGGCGGACCTCCTCGACGAAGACCGGCCAGGCCGGTTCGTCGCCGAGCACGATGTGGTTGTCGCTGTCGAGTGGCACCAGCCGCGCGCCGGGGATGCGGGTGGCCAGCATCCGCCCGTACTCGAAGTTGTTCATCTGATCGCGCAAGGAGTGCAGCACCAGGGTGGGTACGTCGAGGCCCGGCAGCAGGTCGAGGCAGTTGGCCGCGGAGCGCTGCCGCAAGGCGCTGGAGGCGGTCTCGGCGGAGGCCGCGACCCGCTGGAGTTCGTCGAGCCACCTCATCTGCTCCTCGGTGGCTCCGGGGATCATCATCGAGGTGAAGACCCGGCGGAACGTGTGCTGGGGCCGCCCCCAGCCGACCTTGATGAGCTGGGCGAACGCCTCCAGCTCCTCCCGGCTCTCGATCGAGCCCGCCCCTGCCCCCGCGTAGCTGCCGTAGAAGAGCAGCCGGGTGACCCGTTCGGGGTGGCGTACGGCGTAGGAGATGGCGGGCGGCCCACCCTGAGCCATGCCCATCAAGGCGAATCGGTCGTAGCCGGCATGATCGGCGACCGCCTCGAGGTCGCCGATCCGCGCCTCCAGGCTGTGGTCGGTGACGTCCCAGTCGGAGAGGCCGTAGCCGCGCTCGTCGTACCTGATGATCGTGGCGAACCGGCCGATGTCGCGGAGGAAGTGCGCCCAGACCGGGCTCTCCCAGTCGTGCTGGAGGTGGCTCAGCCAGCAGGTCGACACCAGCATCGGGGGGCCGGTCCCGGACACGGCATAGGCGATCCGGACGCCGTCGGGTGCCTCGCAGAAGCGCACCTGCTGGGCCGCTCCGGTCATGCAGCGATGCTACGCGCGGAAGTGGTGCAGCCGCCGCGCCGCCTCGGCGACGGACCCGGACATCGAGGGGTAGACGGTGAACGCCTGGGCCAACTGGTCGGCGGTCAGGGATTCGGCCACCGCCAACGCGACCGGGTGGATCAGCTCGCTCGCCCGGGGTGCCACCACGACCCCGCCGACCACGATGCCGGTGCCGGGGCGGCAGAACAGCTTCACGAATCCGTCGTGGACGCCCTGCATCTTGGCGCGGGCGTTGCCGGAGAGCGGCAGGGTGACGGCCTCGACCTGCACCTCACCGGCGTCGACCTGCTGCTGCGACCACCCGACCGTCGCGATCTCGGGGGCGGTGAAGACGTTGGAGGAGACCTTCTTGAGGTCGAGCGGGTGGACGGCGTCGCCGAGGAAGTGCCACATCGCGATCCGGCCCTGCATCGCGGCCACCGAGGCGAGCATCAGCACGCCGGTGCAGTCACCGGCGGCGTAGACCCCGCGGGACGACGTACGCGAGACGCGGTCGACGTTGACGAAGCCGCCGTCCTTGAGGATCACGCCGGCCTCCTCGAGGCCCATGTCGGCGGTGTTGGGCACCGACCCGAGCGCGAGGATGCAGTGCGAGCCCTGGACCGTGGCCCCGTCGGTCAACGTCACGGTGACCACGTCACCCGAGCGGGTCACCGACTCCATCCGGGACCGCGACAAGACGGTCATCCCGCGCCGGGTCAACACTTCTTCGAGCACGGCCGCCGCGTCGGCGTCCTCGCCCGGCAGCACCCGGTCGCGGCTCGAGACGAGCGTGACCGGGATGCCGAGGTTGAGGTAGGCGCTCGCGAACTCGGCGCCGGTGACACCCGAGCCCACCACCACGAGCTCGGTCGGCACCTCGGTGAGGTCGTAGACCTGCTCCCAGGTGAGGATCCGCTCGCCGTCGGGTTGCGCCGTCGGCAGCGTGCGGGGGGCGGCACCGGTCGCGACGAGTACGGCGTCGGCGCGCAGGATCTGCTCCGACCCGTCCGCCAGCTCGGCGACCACCCGGTCCGGCCCGGCGAGGCTGCCGCGCCCGTGGACGACGGAGACCCCCTCGCGCGCGAGCCGGGCCGCGATGTCCTCCGACTGGTCGGCAGCCAACTTCTTCACCCGCGCGTTGACGCGGCCGAGGTCCACCGCAACTTCGTCCTGACCGATCATCACGCCGAGCTCGTTGGCGCCGCCGACGTCGGTCATCAGTTCGGCGGTCGCGATCAGCGTCTTGCTCGGTACGCAGTCGGTGAGCACCGCCGAGCCGCCGATGCCGTCGGTGTCGACGACCGACACCTCGGCCCCGAGCTGGGCGGCGACGAGGGCGGCCTCGTAGCCGCCGGGGCCGCCACCGATGACGACGACGTGGTCGGTCACGAGCGTCCGCCTTTCAGCTTGCGTATGTCTCGACACGTCGGTCGCGGCTTCGTTCCTCAGCCGCGCGACTGCTCGACCTGTGACAGCCCACGCCGTGGGCTCGTGCCTCGCTCACGGCTGCTGTCACAGATTGATCATGTGGCCGGCGATGCCCTCGACGGCTTCCTTCATCGCCTCCGACAGGGTCGGGTGCGCGAAGATGTTGCGGGCCACCTCGTCGGCGGTGAGGTCCCACTTCTGGGCCAGGGTGAGCGCGGGGAGCAGTTCGGTGACCTCGGGACCGATCAGGTGGGCGCCGACGATCTCGTTGTGCTCGGCGTCGGCGACGATCTTGACGAAGCCTGCGGTCTCGGCCATGCCGCGGGCCTTGCCGTTGGCAGAGAACGGGAACTGCGCGACCTTGACGTCGTACCCCTTCTCCTTCGCTTGCTCCTCGGAGTAGCCGAACGACGCGATCTGCGGCTGGCAGAACGTCGCCCGCGGGATCATGTCGAAGTCGATCTCGATCGTCTCGGCGTCCGCGATCGTCTCGGCGGCGACGATGCCCATCGCCTCCGCCGTGTGCGCGAGCATCAGCTTGCCGGTGACGTCGCCGATGGCGTAGATGCCCTTGACGTTGGTGCGACCGCGCGCATCGACCTCGATCGCGCCGCGGTCGGAGACCTGGACGCCGGTCGCGTCGAGACCGTAACCGTCGACCCGCGGCGCGAAGCCGAACGCCGCCAGCATCTTGTCGGCTTCCAGGACCTGACTCTCTCCACCCGCAGCCGGGCTCACCGTCACCCGGACGCCCGAGCCGGTGTCCTCGACGTTCTCGACCTTGGTGGAGAGCAGGACCTTCACGCCGAGCTTCTTGTACTGGCGCAGCAGCTCCTTCGACACGTCGGCGTCCTCGGTGGGGACCATCCGGTCGAGGAACTCCACGATCGTCACGTCCACCCCGAAGTTGGTCATCACGTAGGCGAACTCGACGCCGATCGCGCCGGAGCCACCGATGATCACCGAGCCGGGGAGGTTCGCGTCGAGGATCTGCTCCTCGTAGGTCACGACGTTGGCGCTGACCGACATCCCCGGCAGCATCCGGACCCGGGCGCCGGTGGCGATGATCAGGTCGTCGCAGGTGTAGGACGACGTGGCGCCGTCCTTGTCCACCGAGATGCCGTGCTTGCCGTCCGCGGCCCCGGTGAGGGTGCCCCAGCCGTCGATCTCGGTGATCTTGTTCTTCTTCATCAGGTAGTGGACGCCCTTGGCGCTGGCGTCGGCCACCCCGCGGCTGCGCTGGTGGGTCGGGCCGTAGGCCATCGTGGCCTCGCCCTCGATCCCGAAGGTCTTCTTCTCGTGGGTGATGATGTGGGCGATCTCGGCGTTGCGCAGCAGCGCCTTGGAGGGGATGCAGCCGACGTTGAGGCAGACACCGCCCCAGTACTTCTCCTCGACGATGCCCACGCTCTTGCCGAGCTGGGCAGCGCGGATGGCTGCGACGTACCCGCCAGGCCCCGCGCCGAGGACGACGACATCGAAGTGGGTCACATCAGTCACAACACCAGCCTAGGGGTTGGCCTTCCCGGCCCGGACGGCCCACTACCCTGCTGCGGTGACGCTCTACGCCGCCTACGGCTCCAACATGGACCCGCGCCGGATGCTGGAGCGCTGCCCGCACTCGCCGCTGGAGACGACGGGGTGGCTGACCGGCTGGCGGCTCACCTTCGGCGGCGAGGAACACGGCTGGGACGGTGCCCTCCCGACGATCGTGCAGGACCCGCTGGAGCAGGTGTTCGTGGCGGTCTACGACGTCTCGCGCGAAGACGAGACAGCACTCGACGGCTGGGAGGCCGCCGACTCCGGCCTCTACCGCAAGACCAAGGTGCGGGTGGCCACGATGACGGGTTCGACGGTCACCTGGACCTACGTGCTCGATGCCTACGAGGGCGGCCTGCCCTCGGCGTCGTACGTCGGTGTGCTGGCCGAGGCCGCCGAGGCGGCCGACGCCCCCGCCGACTACGTCCTTCGGCTGCGTGCTCTCCCCTGCCGCTCGACGGGGCTCTAAGGTCGCTCACCTCTAGAGTTCTGCGGGTGAACGACGTGTCGCCGTACGACCTGGCCTCTGAAGCTGCCGAGAAGCTCGCCGAGCTGACCGGCGTCGAACGCCACGACGTGGCCCTCGTGCTCGGCTCCGGCTGGCTGCCGGCCGCCGAGATGCTGGGCGAGACGGTGGCCGAGGTGGCGACCACCGACCTCCCCGGCTTCGGTGCCGCGGCGGTCGCGGGCCACTCCGGCAAGATCCGCTCCGTGCGGGTCGGCGAGCTGACCGCCCTGGTCTTCCTCAGCCGCACCCACTACTACGAGGGCAAGGGCGTCGCCGCGGTCGTGCACGGCGTACGCACGGCCGGTCGCGCCGGCTGCCGCACCATCGTGCTGACCAACGGCTGCGGGGGCCTCAAGGAGAGCTGGAGCCCGGGCACCCCGGTGCTGATCAGCGACCACATCAACCTCACCGGCCGCTCACCCATCGTCGGCGCGAACTTCGTCGACCTGACCGACCTCTACAGCTCCCGGCTGCGTGCCCTGTGCCGCGAGGTCGATCCGAGCCTCGACGAGGGCGTCTACGTGCAGTTCCCCGGGCCGCACTACGAGACGCCCGCCGAGGTCCGGATGGCGGGCGTGCTCGGCGGCCACCTGGTCGGCATGAGCACCACCCTCGAAGCGATCGCCGCCCGCGAGGCGGGGATGGAGGTGCTCGGGATCAGCCTGGTCACCAACCTGGCCGCCGGGATCAGCAGCACGCCCCTCAACCACGAGGAGGTCCTCGAGGCGGGTCGGGCGGCGGCGCAGCGGATGGGCTCGCTGCTCACCCAGATCGTCCCGCGGCTCTAGGCAGCCGAGGTGCGCGTACTCCTGACCGGCGCGGCCGGCAGCATCGGCCGGGTCCTGCTCGACGGCTTGGCCGACCGCGGCCACGACGTCGTCGGCGTCGACCTGGTGCCCCAACCCGCCGGGGTCGACGGTGCCTGGCACACCGCCGACTGCACCGATCCCGACGCGGTCGCCGACGTGTTCGCCACCGAGTTCGCCGAGTCGAGCCTCGACGCCGTCGTACACCTGGCCGGCCACGCGGGCGAGGCATCCCTCCCCCATTCGCTCACCTCGCACGTCGTCACCACCGCGGCGCTGCTCGACGCGATGGTCGAGCACGGCGTCGGGCGGTTCGTCTACGCCAGCTCCAACCACGCGGTCGGCCAGACCCCGCGCGCAGGCCTCCCCGACGGGTTGCTCACGACCGATGCCCGCCCGCGGCCCGACTCGTTCTACGGCGTCGCCAAGGTGGCCGCGGAAGCACTGGCGAGCCTCTACGCAGACCGGCACGGCATCGACTCCGTCGCGTGCCGGATCGGCTCCTTCCGTGCCGAGCCGCGGACCGTCCGCCACCTCTCCACCTGGCTGTCCCACGACGACGGCGTACGGATGGTGGAGGCCGCCCTCACCTGCCCGGGCCCCGGGTTCGCGGTCCTCTACGGCATCTCGCGCAACACACGCGCCTGGTGGGATCTCGCCCCGGGACGGGCGCTGGGCTACGACCCTCTCGACGACGCCGAGGAGTGGGCGGACCGGGTGGAGGCGGGTCCCGATGACGCCGAGGAGAACGCCCGCGTCGGCGGGGACTACACCCTCGACGGGCGCGAGCGCCCGGCGTTCGACCGCTCGTCTTGACCTGGAGTGCACTCCAACCCTGACACTGGATGGGTGATCCAGGGACTCTCCATCGCCGAGGCCGCCGAGCTGACCGGCCTTTCCGCCGACACGCTGCGCTACTACGAGCGCGACGGGCTGATGCTGCGCACAGTCCCGCGCTCTGGCTCCGGGCACCGGCAGTACGCCGACCGCGATGTCGAGTGGATCCGGCTGATCACCAAGCTGCGCTCCACTGGCATGCCGATCCGCGACGTACGCCGCTACGCCGACCTGGTCCGCGCCGGCGACGGCAACGAGGCCGAGCGACTGGAGCTGCTGCGCGATCACCGCCAGACCGTGCTCGCCCGACTCGCCGAAGTGCAGGACCATCTCGGCGCCATCGACTACAAGATCGGGCTCTACGAGACCCGGCTGGCCGGGGCGGCTTGACCTGGAGCGCGCTCCAAGGAGTTCAGTAGTGGACATGGCACTCACACCACGCACTCTCGGAACGACGTCCGCGCTCGAGGTCTCCGCGCTGGGGCTCGGCTGCATGGGGATGTCTGAGTTCTACGGCACCAGCGACGAGCAGACCGCGATCGACACGATCCACCGCGCGCTCGACCTCGGGGTGACCTTCCTCGACACCGCCGACATGTACGGCCCCTTCACCAACGAGCAGCTCGTCGGGCGGGCGATCCAGGACCGCCGCGACGAGGTCCAGCTGGCCACCAAGTTCGGCAACGAGCGCAACCCCGACGGCAGCTGGGTGCGGATCAACGGCACCCCCGACTATGTCCGTTCGGCGTGCGACGCCTCGCTGCAACGGCTCGGCGTCGACCACATCGACCTCTACTACCAGCACCGCGTCGACCGCTCGGTCCCGATCGAGGAGACGGTCGGCGCGATGCAGGAGCTGGTCGAAGCCGGCAAGGTCCGCCACCTCGGTCTGTCCGAGGCCGCCGCCGACACGATCCGGCGCGCGCACGCGGTGCACCCGATCACCGCGCTGCAGTCGGAGTACTCGCTGTTCACCCGGGACCTGGAGGACGAGATCCTCCCGACGGTGCGCGAGCTCGGCATCGGCCTGGTGCCGTACTCGCCCCTCGGCCGCGGCATCCTCACCGGCGCCGTCACCAGGGACACGCTCGCTGACAACGACTCCCGGGCCACCGGCCGGTTCCCACGGTTCGCGGGCGAGGCGTTCGACGCCAACCTCGCGCTGGTCGACAAGATCACGGCGTTGGCCAGCGAGCACGGGTGCACGCCCGGCCAGTTGGCGCTGGCCTGGGTGCTCGCCCAGGGCGACGACGTCGTACCGATCCCCGGCACCAAGCGGGTCCGCTACCTCGAAGAGAACCTCGGCGCCACCGCCGTCGCCCTCACCGACGACGACCTCAAGGCACTCGAGGACGCCATCCCCCGCGACGCCGTGGTCGGCGACCGCTACAGCGACATGAGCACGGTCAACGCCTAGGCTCCACCACGGTGCGGTGGTTGAGCCCGGAGGCGCCCCAGCGCCGACGGAGTCGAAACCCCCGCAGGGAAGGCACTGACCCGACTGAGCCCCAGCCCCATCTTGCGGGGTTTCGACACGCTCGCTGCGC
>DOWL01000143.1:17721-18501 GCA_003519585.1 Nocardioides sp.
TCGTGGGCGGGTTGACGGCCCCGGACGGCGCCACAAGCAGGCTGGGTATCGGGTTGCCGCCGAGCCTTGGCTGCGGTCCGACGGTGGTTGAGCCCGAAGGCGCGCTAGCGCGTTCGGTCGAAACCCCCGCAGCAAAGGCACCCGCTCGACCACGACCGTGAGGACTGCGCGGAGAGTCGATGCTGAGTGCAGCCTGGTCCGGAAACCCTTGTGCATAACAGGTTACGACCAGGTTCGACTGTCGGTGCCGAGTGCTTGGATTGAGTCATGTCCAAGCCGCCCACCGCGTTCGCCGACGTCGAGGAGTTCGACGCCGCGCAGACCCTGGCTGCCGCGGAACAGGCGGTCCGCGACCGGCGCGCGCTCGAAGCTCACGAGGTCGCGCTGGGGTTGCGCTGGGCCGACCTCCACGGCGCCCTGCCCCACGAACCCGAAGGCACTGTGCCTGGCGGAGTGAAGCTGGTCCAGCTCGGCGGCGAGGGGACCCCGAAGATGCAGGACCTCGCGATCAGCGAACTCGCCATCGCCCGGAGCCAACACACCCACGCCACCCGAGCCTTCCTCGCCGACGTCCTCGACCTGCGGCACCGGCTGCCGGAGCTGTACGACGCCCTCCGCGACGGCGAGGCGGATCTGTGGGTGGCACGGAAAGTCGCGTCGATGACCCGCAAACTCTGCCCCGGTGCGGCCGGGTTGGTCGACCGAGCCGTCACACCTGCCGTCGCTCAGGGCCCGGGCCGGGTCTTGTCGATCGCGGAGGCGAAGGTGATCGAGGCCGAC
>DOWL01000074.1:0-16194 GCA_003519585.1 Nocardioides sp.
CAGAGCAAGGGTGTGCTTTGCAGGGTGGTACGACCGAGAACGGGCCAGGGCGTGCCCCCCGGTCAGGCGGCGTCGGCGCCCTTGTGCCCGAGGATCTTCACGGTTCGGTTGAGCTGGTCGTATTCGATCGGCTTCTTGATCACCGTGACCGGGCCGCTGGAGAGGATCTTGGTGAGGATCTCGCTGTCGGGGTAGCCGGTGATGATCACGATGGGCAGGTCGGGGTAGATCGCTTTCAGCTTCGCGTAGAGTTCGTCGCCCGGGATGTCGGGGAGCTTCAGGTCGAGGAAGACGAGGTCGAAACGCTGCTTCTCGGCATAGGCGAGGGCCTCGGCCCCGGTCCCGACGACGATGCGGCCGAAGCCGGCCTTTTTCAGGAATTGCTTGAAGAGGGTTTGCAGGGGCGGGTCGTCGTCCACGACAAGGACGGTGGGCTGGCCGCCCTCGTCCGTCTTGAGGATGTCGCGGTCGAGGAGGCTGCGCTTGATACGCCAGCGCCCGCCGATCTGGATCGCAGGCAACTGGCCGCGCTGAACGAGATAGTAAACCGTGGGGAGGGGGATCCGCAGGTATTCCGCGGTCTCTTTGACGGTCATCAATTCGGGTGCTTCGTCGTCTGCCATGTCGTTTGCTTGGGGGGGTTGGGTCGTGGCCGCTTCACCTGCGCGGATCGTCGGCTTAAAAACCACAATCTTGAGGAAAAACATTCGGTTATGGGAATTGTGGCCAAACTTATTAAAAACACAAGCGAAAATCGAGAAATATTTCAGTTATGAGATTGAGAATTGTGATTTTAGTGCAAAAGGTTGATTGAAGGCTTGGAAATGCCTCTAATTCCGGACGGTCTCCAGACGTATCGAAAGCGTCCCCGGCGGACAGATTCTCTTCTCCATGGTTTCAAAAAACAAACGTTGCCGCGCACTGAGGGCGGCGGGGATCCTCCTCTTGACCTTCCAAGCGATGGCGGGAGTGGGCCATGCCCAGTCCTACATGACGGCGAGGCTGGCCGACGGCTTCGACTACCCGGTGGGGAAGCCGAACGGGGACGGCTACTACATTTTTCGCGGGTTCACGCAGAACGGGCACCTCGGCGAGGACTGGAACGTCAACGGCGGGGGGACCTCCGACGAGGGCGATCCCGTCTATTCCATCGCCCACGGCCTCGTGGTTTTCTCGGAGGACTATGCGCGGGGCTGGGGCAACGTCGTCATCGTCCGTCACGCCTATCGGGAGAACAACGGGCAGATCGCCTTCGTCGATTCCCTCTACGGGCAGCTCAAGGTCCGCTCGGTGAAGGTGGGGCAGCAGGTGACGCGGGGGCAGGTCGTCGGCACGATCGGGTGTGGACCGAGGCGGATGTATGCCGCGCACCTGCACTTCGAGATCCGCAAGGACCTCCGCGTCGGGATGCGGCGCGACCTCTATCCCCGCACCTACCAGACCTACCACATCCCGAAGGTCTTCACCGACAGCCGCCGCAACCTGCGCTACGAGGATCGGCCCGTGAGGGTGCCGATCAACACCTTCCTCAAGAGCAATCCGAACCGCATCGAGACTGGCGAGGTCGATCTGCCGAACCTCACTTCCAACACGAGGCCCGCGCCCGACACGGCGCGACCGAGCGTGCCGGAGGCGGTCGAGACAGTGATCGAGGCGGAGACGAGCGCGGCGGAGGCCGCGCCAGAGAAGTCCAAGACCTTCTTCGAGAAGCTGCTCAAGAAGATGGCCAATCCCCAGTGAAGGAGGAGTTGGGGGTTGAGAGTGGAGGGTTGAGAGTTTGGAAATGAGCGGCTTGCGCCGGAATCCAAGTTCACTTGAAGGGTTCGTTGCCGCATTGAGGCAACTTCGTTGATTCCGAGACTCTCAACTCTCAACTACCCTCTCTCAACTATCCACCCCCCTCCGCTTCGTGAGGAAGTAGTCGAAGGAATCGACGAGGGCGCGCCAGCTCGCCTCGATGATGTTGTGGCTGACCCCGACGGTGCCCCAGGTCTCGTGGTCGGCGGAGCTGAGGATGAGGACTCGGGTCTTCGCGGCGGTGCCCATGTGGCTGTCGATGATGCGGACCTTGTAGTCCTCCAGTTCCATCTCGTCGATGTGGGGGTAGGCGGGGCGCAGGGCTTTTCGCAAGGCGGCGTCGAGGGCGTTCACAGGACCGTCCCCCTCGGCGACGTGGTATTGCTCGATGCCGTTGACGACGAGCTTCACGGTGGCGGAGCAGGCTTGGTAGTCGCGCACCCCGTCGCGGCGGAAGGTGCAGTGGTATTCCTGCGCGTCGAAGAAGGGCTGGTAGGTCTTGAGATGCTGGCGGATGAGCAGCTCGAAGCTCGCCTCGGCCGCCTCGAACTCGTAACCCTGTTCCTCCAGCGACTTGAGACTCTTGAGGATTTCGAGAGCCTCGGGGCTGCCTTTTTCCACGGGCAGGCCGAGTTCGTCGGCTTTCATGAGCACGTTCGACTGGCCCGACAGCTCCGAGACGAGGATGCGCTGGCGGTTGCCGACGGTGGCGGGGGCGATGTGCTCGAAGCTGTGGGCGCCCTTCTGCACGGCGTTCACGTGCATGCCGCCTTTGTGGGCGAAGGCGGTCGATCCGACGTAGGGGGCGCGGATGTTGTGGGCGCAGTTGGCGAGGTCGTCGACGAAGTGGGAGAGATGGGTGAGCCGCGAGAGGTCGGGCACGACGGGACGCCCCATCTTGAGCTGGAGGTTCGGGATCACGGTGGTGAGGTTGCAATTGCCGACGCGCTCGCCGTAGCCGTTGGCGGTGCCTTGGATCTGGGTCGCGCCGGCGAGGACGGCGGCGAGGGCGTTGGCGACCCCGACGCCGGTGTCGTCGTGGGTGTGGATGCCGACGGGGATGCCGAGGGTTTTCACGACGATTTCGGTGATCTCGGCGACCTCGTGGGGCAGGGTGCCGCCGTTGGTGTCGCAGAGCACGAGCCAGTCGGCCCCACCCTCTTTCGCCGCCGCGAGGGTGGCGAGGGCGTGCTCGGGAGCGTCCTTGTAGCCGTCGAAGAAATGCTCGGCGTCGTAGACCACCTCGCGACCGTGCTCTTTCAAATAGCGGGTCGTGTCGCGGATCATGGCGCGGTTCTCCTCCTCCGTGGTGCCGAGGATCTCGGTGACGTGGAGTCGCCAGCTCTTGCCGAAAAAGGTGATGACCGGCGTTTTCGCCTCCAGCAGGGTGCGCACCTGGGCGTCGTCCTCGACCGGGGTGTCCTTGCGGCGGGTGCTGCCGAAGGCGGGGATGCGGGGGTGCTTCCATTCCAGATCGGCGGCCTGTTCGAAGAAGGAGACGTCCTTGGGATTCGATCCCGGCCAACCGCCCTCGATGTAGCCCACGCCGAGTCCGTCCAGCTGCCGCGCGATGGTCAGCTTGTCAGCGACGGAGAGGTTGAGCCCCTCCTGCTGCGCGCCGTCGCGCAGGGTCGTGTCGTAGACGTGGAAGGCGCCGTGCAGGTCCATCGGGGTTCCGTTCGGTTCGGTATCAGCACATAAAAAAACCTCTCGGGGTACGAGAGGTGGCGCGTCGAGGGATTCGACGCGCTAGGAAATGATGATGCAGCTGCTCACGACGACCATGCTGCCACGGTTCCGCTCGGGTGTCCGGCAGACGGTCCGCTCAGTGGACGGTCCTGAGCCGGAGCCCAGGACGCGCCGCGCGCCTGCGCGTAGCCGCCGAGGCCGGTCGCCAGCACGAGGAGCACGAAGGTGACGGCCAACCACGGTCGCCACCGCTTCGAGATCGGATTGACCACCCGTGCCAGCGGCGAGCGCACCCGGGAGCCACCCGGACCGGTCCACGCCGAGGCCGCGAACACCGCACCGCAGGCGAACAGCGTGATCGACTGGCCCGCCACCAACGCGTAGCACAGCAGCGCCGCCGCCACCGCGATGCCCGCACTCCAGAGCAGCAGCAGCACTGTGCCGGGCAACGAGCGGAGCAGCTCCCACGGAGCACGAACGAGCATCTCTGCGCCGTCGTACCACTTCCGGCCCCGCACCAGCCGCCGTTCGCCCGCCGCGGTCGCCGCGAGGGAGCCGCTGCGCAGCAGCCAGACGGCGAGCAGCAGGATTCCAGAGCCGATCCAGGGGTACGCCGCCACGAGCCCCCCGCAGAGGAGCGCACCGACCACCAGCAGCGTGGCCCGGCGGGTACGTTCGGCGAGCGGCGGTTGACCCTGCTCCACCGGCATCGGTGCCTCCGACGGCGGAACGATCCGGGGCGGCGGTGGGGACCCACCTCGATCGACCACTGTCTGGTGCTCGGTGATCAGCTTGGTGCCATCGGCTCCCACCGGCTCGCCCGGGAGCACGTCGGTCACCTGGGCATCGGGAGCGGCGGCCGCCGCAGCCGCGGCGTAGGGAAGCGTGAGCCGATCCACGGACGGCGGGACCGGCGGCGACTTGGGGGCCGGGGCGACCTGCGGCCGCAGCCAGCCCAGGATGGCGGCGAGCGTCGGCCGCCGCTCCGGTTCGGGGTCGAGCGCCTCGGCGAGGAGGTGACTCAGGGGCTGCGGGATGTCGGAGAGGTCGTGCTCACCACGCCGGACTCGGTCCATGATCGCCATCGAGGGACCGCGCCCGAACGGCGGACGACCAGTGGCTGCGAAGGCGACGGTGGCCGCCCACGAGTGCACGTCAGAGGCCGCCGTGGCGTCGTCGCCGTAGAGGATCTCGGGCGCGAGGTAGCCGGGCGTGCCCAACAGCCACCCGGTGTGCGTGAGCTTCGGGTCGTCGGCCACCCGGGCCAGGCCGAAATCGATGAGGATCGGCGTCCGGCCCTCCATGAGGACGTTGGACGGCTTGACGTCGCGGTGCAGCACCCCGACGGCATGCACGGAGGCAAGGCCCTCGGCCAGGCAGGCCGCGAACCACGTGAGGTCCCGACCCTCGATCGGTCCCTCCTCGTGCACGTGGTCGTGCAGGGAGAGACCGGGGACGTAGCGAGTCGCGACGTACGGCACCGGCGCCCACGGGTCGGCGTCGACGATCTCGGCTACCCACTTGCTCGAGACCCGGGTGAGCGAGGTGACCTCCCGTGCGAGTCTGCGACGGGCTTCGTCGTCGCCGACGACCGCCGGGCGCAACACCTTGAGGGCGACCCGGGGACCGTCGCCGCGCCGGGCCAGGTGGACCACCCCCATGCCACCCTCGCCGATCTTGGCCAGCAGCGTGTAGCCACCCACGGTGCGGGCGGGCGGGGTCGACGGGGAGGCCACCGGGACGGTGATGCCTCGCGCCGGGGTCCGCGGCGTGCTGGTCACGCAGATCAGACTAGAACGACACCCCTCAGGTTCCCGGCCACGACTTGACCGAGCGCGCACGGTTCGGCATCGTCATATCAATGAACACTGATATGTGGAGCGGGTTCGGGGCTACCGAACGCAGCCTGCGCACCGAGACCCGCAACGGCGTGGAGGTCCGGGTCCTGGTCCTCCAGAAGCGGTACGCCGCACCTCGGCCAGAGGTCTGGCACGCCGTCACGACCCCGGAGCGGATCTCCCGCTGGCTCGGGCCGGTCTCCGGCGAACTCGCACTCGGCGGTCGCTACCAGGTCGAGGGGAACGCCGGCGGGACCGTCCTCGCGTGTGACGAGCCCGAGCGGCTGGAGGTCACCTGGGAGTTCGGCGGCGACGTGAGCTGGGTGCTGCTCACGCTCGCCGACGATGGCGCGGGCACCCGGCTGGTGCTCGAGCACTCCGCCGAGGTGGACCAGGAGAAGTACGGCGAGTTCGGCCCGGGCGCGGTCGGGATCGGCTGGGAGATGGCCTTCGGCGCCCTCACCAAGCTGCTGGCCGACCCGGCGTTCGCACCGGGCGAGCCCGACTGGACCGACCCCGGATACCCCGCGTTCGTCCGCGAGTCCGGTGCGGGATGGGAGCTCGCGGACGTCGCGGCCGGTGCCGACCCCGCGCAGGCGCGGACTGCCGCGGAGCGCTGCTTCGCGGCGTACACCACCTTGCCGGCGTAAGCGTCCGGTGCACGCTTTCGACGTCCTCGGCGACCCCGTGCGCCGACGCATCCTCGAGCTGCTGGTCGCCGGTGAGCGGTCCTCCGGCGAGGTCGTCGAGGTGATCTCGGAGGAGTTCGGGATCGGCCAGCCGGCGGTGTCGATGCAGCTGCGGATCCTGCGCGAGAGCGGATTCGCGAGCGTACGCGCGGAGGGACGGCGGCGGTTGTACGCGATCGATCCGGCCCCGCTGGCGGGGGTGGACGCATGGCTCGCGCCGTTCCGGGCGTTCTGGGAGCAGCGCCTCGACGCGCTCGAGCTGGAACTGCGGCGTGGCTAGCGTGGATCCATGCGCCTCACCCGCTGGAGCCACGCGTGCGTCACCCTCGAGTCGGTCGACCGCACCGTGATCGTCGACCCCGGCATCTGGAGCGAGCCCCAGGCTCTTGCGGGCGCCGACGCCGTCCTGGTCACCCATGAGCACGCCGACCACGTCGACGTGGCCCGACTGCGCACCGCCGGGTTGCCGGTGTGGGCGCCGCGCGGGGCCGACCTTCAGGGACTTCCCTACACGCCCCTCGATCCCGACCAAGCCTTCGCGCTCGAGGGGTTCGAGGTGCGCACCGTGGGGGGCCGACATGCGGAGGTCGTTCCGGGCCAGGACGTCTGCGTCAACCTCGGCTACCTGGTCGCCGACGCCGACGAGTCCGTCTATCACCCTGGGGACGCGCTCGTGCCGCCCGCCGTACCGGTCACCACCCTGCTGGTCCCGATGCAGGCCAACTGGCTCAAGACCGTCGAGGCGATCCAGTTCTTGCGAGCGACGCGAGCCGAGCACGCGATCGGCATCCACGACGCGATGGTCAACGACCGCGCTCGCGCGGGGATCAACCAGTGGCTGAGCGCCGAGGGCGGCACGGCATACCACTGGCTCGCACCCGGGACGACGCTCGGCGAGGACGCCCGTCGGCCCCGCGTCGGCCAACTCCGCTTGGTCGTCGAGGCCACCGACTTCGCCGAGGCCGCCGCGTTCTACCGCGACGCGCTCGGGCTTCCGGTCGAACTCGACCTCGAGGGAGATGCCGGCGAGCACGTGCTGATCCTCGACGCCGGCCGGGCCACGCTCGAACTGTCCAACCCGGCTCAGGTCGCGATGATCGACGACGTGGAGGTCGGCCGCCGGGTCGCGCCGCCGCTGCGGGTGGCCTTCGAGGTCGACGACGCCAGCGCGGCTACCGACGCTCTGATCGGCGCGGGTGCCAAGCTGATCGCGCCGCCGACCCGCACTCCATGGGAATCGCTCAACAGCCGGCTCCAGGCACCGGCCAATCTGCAGATCACGCTGTTCGAGGAGCGGACTTGATCGCTGCGCCCGGGACAGCAGACCCGGACACGGCAGATCGAGAGGTCAGACGATCCGGCGCATCCAGCCGAAGGTGTCCTCCGCGCGGCCGAACTGCACGTCGACCAGCGCCTTGCGGATCTTCATGGTCAGCTCGGTCGAGGCCGGCGCGGGGGCCGAGCCGCCGTCCCACCGGAGCTCGCCGACCGGGGTGATCACGGCGGCGGTGCCGCAGGCGAAGATCTCGACGATGTCGCCGCTGTTGACGCCCTCGCGCCACTCGTCGATGGAGAACCGCCGCTCCTCGACCTGATGGCCCATCTTCCCGGCCAGCTCGATGATCGAGTCACGGGTGATGCCCTCGAGGATGGTCCCGAGCGCCGGGGTCACGATCCGGCCATCCTTGAAGGCGAAGTACATGTTCATGCCGCCGAGCTCCTCGACGTACTTCCCCTCCTCGCCGTCGAGGAAGACCACCTGGTCGCAGCCCTGGGCGATGGCCTCCGACTGCGGCAGCAGCGAGCTGGCGTAGTTGCCGCCGGTCTTGGCGGCGCCCATCCCGCCACGTCCGGCGCGGGTGTACTCCTCCGACAGCCACAGGCTGACCGGCCGGACACCGCCCTTGAAGTAGGCGCCCGCCGGGCTGGCGATCACCATGAAGGTGACGTGCTGGGCCGGCCGGACGCCGAGGAAGGTCTCGGAGGCGAACATGAACGGCCGCACGTAGAGGCTCTTCTCCCCCGCCTCCGGGTCGGCGTTGGCCGGCACCCAGCGTTGGTCGACCGTCACCAGCGCGTCCACCGCGGCGAGGAAGTCGTCGACCTCGAGCACCGGCAGCGCGAGCCGATGGCTGGACCGCACCATCCGCGCGGCGTTCTCCTCGGGCCGGAACCCCCAGATGGAGTCGTCGGCATGGCGGTAGGCCTTCATACCCTCGAAGGTCTCCTGCGCGTAGTGCAGCACCGCGGTGGCCGGGTCGAGCGTGAGCGGGCCGTACGGCGTCACGCGGGCGTCGTGCCAACCCGCGTCCGGCGTCCACTCGACGGTGAACATGTGGTCGGTGAAGTGCGTGCCGAACCCGGGGTTGGCCAGGATCTCGGCCAGACGCGCGTCGTCGACCGGGCGCTCCGTGCGGGTGATGCTGATCTCCATGGACATCAAAGTAGTCGCTTTCAGGGGTGGGAAGTAGGCCGGGCGCGCATGGGCTGGCTCCGCCGGTCAACCGGGGAGTGAGCCTCCGAACTGTCGACCGGAACGGCCGAAGGTTCAGCCGGCGACGCGCGCCGCGATGGAGTCGCCGACCTCCGCGGTCCGACGGACCGCGCCGGGTACTCGCTCGGCGAGGTCGGCGATGGCGGCGGCCTCGACCGCGGCTGCCGCGTCGGCGTACCCGAGGTGGTCGAGCAGCAGCGACGTGGACAGGATCGCCGCGGTCGGGTCGGCCTTCTGCTCGCCGGCGATGTCAGGGGCCGAGCCGTGGACGGGCTCGAACATGCTCGGCGCAGTGCGGTCCGGGTTGACGTTGCCGGAGGCGGCCAGCCCGATGCCGCCGGTGATGGCGGCGGCGAGGTCGGTGATGATGTCGCCGAACAGGTTGTCGGTGACGATCACGTCGAACCGCCGTGGGTCGGTGGACAGGAAGATCATCGCCGCATCGACGTGGATGTAGTCCACCGTCACGTCGGGGAACTCCGGCGCCACTGCTTGGACCTGTCGCCACCACAGCGAGCCCGCGTTGACCAGGACGTTGGTCTTGTGGACCAGGGTGAGCTTGCGGCGCGGCCGGCGCTGGGCCCGCGCGAACGCGTCACGGACGACCCGCTCCACGCCGTACGCCGTGTTGACGGAGACCTCGGTTGCGATCTCGGCCGGCGTGCCGACACGGAGTGCTCCGCCGTTGCCCGTATAGGGACCCTCAGTGCCCTCGCGCACCACTACGAAGTCGACCTCGCCCGGCTCGCCCGAGATTTCCGGTCGCAGGGGTGAGGTGACCCCGGGGAAGATCCGCGACGGGCGCAGGTTCACGTAGTGGTCGAGCTCGAAGCGCAGTCGCAGCAGCAGTCCGCGCTCGAGGATGCCCGGCGGCAGGTTGGGGTCGTTCGGCTTGCCGCCGACGGCTCCCAGCAGGATGGCGTCGTGCTCCCGGATCTCGGCAAGCACGGAGTCGGGCAGCACCTCGCCGGTGGCGAGGTAGCGCTCGGCGCCGAGGTCGTAGTTGGTCTGCTCGAACTTCACCCCGCTCGGCGCGGCGACCTCCAGGACCTTGAGGGCCTCGGCGGTGACCTCTGGCCCGATGCCGTCACCGCCGATGACGGCGAGCTGGACGGAACCGGTCGGGGCGGGAGTCTGAGTCACGCGCCGAGACTAGTTATCGTCAGGGAGCTGGCCGCCGTTGTCCCGCAGATCGAGCGAGGCCTGGACGGCCGCGTTGGTGTTCTCGGCGCTGCGGGGGTTCTCCGGGTGGTGGCTTGCCGGGCCCCAGTCGGGATACATGTCGTACATCGATCTACTCGTTCCTCGTGTGTGGTGTCGTGCTGGAGTCGGTCTGGCCGAGGACGCCCCGCAACGGGGACGTACCGACTCGTGGATCACACGAGGGGTGGACCTGCCTGGGAAGCGGATCGCGCTGCAGAAGCGGGAGTCCGCGCCGCGGGGGCGTCTCGACCTGAGCTCTGATGGAACTCGATGAGAGGCCACGCAACGCCGACCACCGCGGCGAGGTGGCCTCTCGTCAGGCCTCGCCGCGGCGCTCGATAAGTACGAACACGCTCCGCATGATGGTTCGATGGTAGGACGTCCGTCGTTCTCGTGGGGGCCGATATCGAAGGTCGTCCGCGATGCGAGACGACCGTACCGAGATGGGAGACTCGAACCGTGAGCCACCCGCCCGAGCTGCCCGAGATCGTGCGGCGCGCGTTCGACGTCTCCCGGCGTTCGGGCTACGTCTCGTTCTGCCGCAACGAGACCGGCCGACTGCTGGCCATGCTGGCCGCGACCCGGGACGGGACGATGGCCGAGTTCGGCACCGGCTGCGGTGTCGGTACGGCGTGGCTGCGGTCCGGGGTCCGTGGCCACAAGGGCAGCGAGAAGGCCCGGATCGTCACGGCCGAACTGAACCCCAAGCTCGCGGGAGCGGCGGCCGAGATCTTCCGCGACGACGACCAGGTCGAGGTGCTCGCCGCCGACTGGTCCACCCTGCGCGACCGCGGCCCCTACTCCCTGCTCTTCCTCGACGCCGGGGAGCCGACCGAGGTCACGGTCGACGCGATCGCCGACCTCGTCGAGGACGGCGGCATCGTGGTGCTCGACGACTTCGTGCCCTGCGAGCTATGGCCCCCGATCACCGGCGGCCGAGTCGACACCCTCCGCGAGCATTGGCTCACCGACGAGCGCTTCACCGCCGTCGAGGTGATGGTCGCCCCCGACGCCTCCACGATCATCGCCACCAAGCGCTGACGGGCTGGGAGCCCACCCCGCCGCGGATCTCGACAGGTTCGATCAGCGGGTGGTGGCGTCCGGGACCGGGCTCAGGTCGACGATCCAGGTCGGGAGCATGGCCTGGGTGAGGGGGCCGATGGCGAGGGCGAAGAGGATGGTGCCGAGGCCGGCGACGCCACCGAGGAGCACCCCGATGACGACCACGGTGATCTCCAGCAGGGTGCGGACCAGGCGCAGGGAGAGGCCGGTACGGCGGGCGAAGCCGGTCATCAGCCCGTCGCGGGGGCCGCGCCCGAGCTGGGCGCCGATGTACATCGCGGTCGCGAGCGCGCTGCTCACCACGCCGACGACCGTGAGCACGCCGCGGAGCCAGAGCGCATCGGGCTGGGCGAACAGGCCGAGAAAGGTGTCGGCCGAGACTCCGATCACGATCGCGTTCGAGATCGTGCCGATGCCGGGTATCTCCCGGAGGGGGATCCAGAGCAGCAGGACCAGGAAGCTGACGATCACCAACGCCTCGCCGAGCGTGATCGGGAGGTGCCGCACCAGGCCGGAGTGCAGGACGTCCCAAGGCGCCACACCGAGATGGCCGCGGACCATCAGCGCGATGGAGAAGCCGTAGAGGACGAGCCCGGCGTAGAGCTGTGGCAGCCGACGGCCGAGCCGACCCGCCCGCAGTTGCGCGATGGGGCCGAGGTCCACGAGGACGCGGGGAGCCACGGGCGGTACGGCGGTGCTGGTCACGCGTCCATCCTCCACAGAAGTGGCCTTTCAAGAAACATCCAATTGTGCGACAGTGGCCTGCATGGACCGCTCCATCACCGCCCGCCGGGTGGCCACCCTGGTCGGCGAGTTCGACCGCAATCCGGCGTACGCCGGTCTGGCCGACGCGCTCGTCCTGCTCATCGGCGACGGGCGGATCCCCGAAGGCACCCGACTGCCCAGCGAGCGCGAGCTGACCGAGGCGCTCGGCGTCTCCCGGACCACCGTCACCCGCGCGTACGCCGCTGTGCGTGATGCCGGTTTCGCTGACGCCCGGCAAGGGTCGGGCACCTTCACCCAGGTCCCCGGCGGCGCCGCCCGCGCCCACGATCGGGCCCTGCTCCCCCGCCAGAGTGACCGCGCGGCGATCGACCTCAACTGTGCGGCGCCCTGCGCGCCGCCCCAGATCGCCGGGGCGTACGCCGAGGCCGCCGCCCGGCTCCCGGCCTACCTCGGCAGCCACGGCTACTTCCCGGCCGGGATGCCGGAGCTCCAGGCCGCGATCGCCGCGCTGTACGACGCGCGCGGGCTGCCGACCGACCCGGCGCAGATCATGGTGACGCCGGGCGCACTGTCGGGGGTCTCGATCGTCGCTGCGGCGCTGGCCGCGCGCGGCGACCGGGTGCTGGTGGACACGCCCGGCTACCCCAACGCCGCCGAGCGGCTCCGGAGCGCCGGCGCACGGCTGGCCACGACCGAGGTCGACCCCGACCAGTGGGATCTCGACGCCGCGACAGCGCGGGTCCGCCAGGTCTCGCCCCGGCTCGCCTACCTGATCCCCGACTTCCACAACCCGACCGGGCTGCTGATGAGCGATGCCCAGCGCGAGCGGTACGCCGCCGAGTTGAGGCGCGGGCACGTCACCGCCATCGTCGACGAGTCACACCAATTGCTGGCGCTCGAGGGCCAGGCGATGCCGCGCCCGTTCGCTGCCTATGCGTCCAGCACCATCACGGTGGGGAGCGTCAGCAAGTCGTTCTGGGGCGGTCTCCGGGTCGGCTGGGTGCGCGCGCCGCTGGACCAGATGGAGCGGCTGACCAATGCGCGGGTCACCCTCGATCTCGGCGTACCGGTGATGGAGCAGTTGGCGACCGCCCGGCTGCTCGAGGATCCCGACGCCACGCTGACCGACCACCGTGCGCGGCTGCGCGAGCAGCGCGACGCACTGGTGGTCGCGGTGCGCGCCGCGCTGCCCGACTGGACCTTCCGCGTACCGGAGGGCGGGCTCTCGCTGTGGTGCCAACTGCCCGGTCCCGGTCCCGGTCCCGGGCGCGGGCTCGGCACAGCGCTGGCCGACGAGGCGGAGCGGCACGGGGTGATCGTGGCTCCAGGCCCGGTCTTCGCACCCGACGGTGGCCTCGACCGGTTCGTCCGGATCCCCTTCACCCGCCGGATCGACGAACTCCACCAGGCCGTTGCGGGCCTCGCCGACGCGTGGCGCGCGGTCAGCGCCCGGCAGGCAGGTGCCAGCCGGCCCCGAGGCCGGGTGATGGTCGCGTAGTTGTCATCAGCGAGGTATTCAGTCAGACCAGGTCTGCGGCGCGCGCCGAGACTGCGTCGATGGCGCTCTCGATCTCCTGCAGCGTCTCCGCGGGGATCGCCGAGTCGACGGACAGCGCGACCAGGGCGTGGCCGCCCTTGGCGTCACGGGCAACCTGCATGCCGGCGATGTTGACCCCGGCCGCGCCGAGGATGCCGCCGACCGTGCCGACCATGCCGGGTCGGTCCTCGTAGCTGAAGAACGCCAGGTGCTGGGTCGGCTCGAGATCGACGTCGAATCCGTTGACCTCGACCAGCCGCTCGCGCTGGTGGATGCCGATGAGGGTGCCGCTGACCGAGACCCGGGTGCCGTCGGCGAGGGTGCCGCGGATGGTGATGAGGTTGCGGTGGTCGGGGCTCTCCGGCTCGGTCACGAGGCGTACGGCGACCCCGCGCTCGGCGGCGAGCAGCGGCGCGTTGACGTAGGAGACCTGGTCTTCGACCACGTCGGTGAAAATGCCCTTGAGCGCCGCGAGCTCGAGCACCTTCACGTCGTACTCGGTGATCTCGCCACGCACCTCGACATCGACCTGCTGGGCGACCTCGCCGGCCAGAGCGGTGAACACCCGGCCGAGCTTCTCGCTCAGGGGGATGCCTGGCCGGACATCCTCGGCGATCACCCCGCCCTGGACGTTGACCGCATCGGGGACCAGCTCACCCGAGAGCGCCAACCGCACCGATCGGGCGACCGCGAGCCCGGCCTTCTCCTGCGCCTCGTCGGTGGAGGCGCCGAGATGCGGCGTGGCCACGACGTTGTCGAGTTCGAACAGCGGGCTGTCGGTGCAGGGCTCCTGGGCGAACACGTCGACGCCCGCCGCGGCGATCCGGCCCTCCTTGAGCGCGGCGTACAGCGCCGCCTCGTCCACGATCCCCCCGCGCGCGGCGTTGACCAGCACCAAGTGCGGACGGACTCGATGGAGCTCGGCGTCGCCGATCAGCCCGATCGTCTCCGGGGTCTTGGGCAGGTGCACGGACATGAAGTCGGACTCGGCCAGTAGCGTGTCGAGGTCGACGAGCCGTACGCCCATCTGCGCCGCGCGACCCGCCTGGACGTAGGGGTCGTACGCGATGACGTCCATCCCGAAAGCCGCCAGCCGGTGCGCGACCAGGACTCCGATCCGGCCGAGGCCGACGATGCCGACGGTCTTCTCGTAGAGCTCGGTGCCGGTGAACCGGGACCGCTGCCACTCGCCCTGGCGCAGCGCCGCGTGGGCCGGGCTGATGTGCCGGGCCGCCGCGAGCATCAGCGCCACCGCAAGCTCGGCCGCCGAGACGATGTTGGAGGTCGGGGCGTTGACCACCATCACGCCGGACTGGGTCGCCGCGCGTACGTCGACGTTGTCCAGACCCACGCCGGCGCGGGCGACCACCTTCAGCCTCGGCGCCGCCGCGAGGGCCTCGGCGTCGACCGAGGTGGCGCTGCGCACCAGCAGCGCGTCGGCCTGGGGCAGCGCGGCGAGCAGGTCGGCGCGGACGGCACCATCGCAGTGCCGGACGTCGAAGTCGGGGCCGAGCTCCTCGATCGTTGCCGGGCTCAACTCCTCGGCGATCAGGACGACCGGCAAGGCGACGGGCGGGACGACCGGCGAGGAGTGGTCGGTCTGGACGTCGGTCACAGCGGGAATCCTCGGGGGTGGGGGCCAGGACGCGCACGACGCTGTGCCGCGGCTCACAGTACCCCGCTGCGCCGCGGCAAATGCGGTGCGTCTGCCCTGCGAACCACGTAGCGTCCGCGACGTGGAGTGAACCGGTGACCTCATGCCCGCCCTCGTCGAGGAGTCACCGATGCCTGCCCACATCCACTCTGCCTTGTCCTTCTCCGCCGTCGTCCTGACCTGGCCGGACGGCACTCACGCCTTCCGCGGGCTCGACCTGCTCGTGCCCGCCGGCCGCTCGGGGCTGGTCGGTGTCAACGGCTGCGGGAAGTCCACTCTGCTCAAGCTCGCCGCTGGTGTCCTCAAGCCCACCTCAGGGTCCGTCTCGGTGGCCGGCGAGGTCGGCTATCTGCCTCAGGACCTCACTCTGGACCGATCGAGACGCGTCGAGGAGCTGCTCGGGATCGCGCCCGTACGGCGGGCACTGCACGCGTTGGACGCCGGCACCGGCGGGGCCGCCGAGCTCGACACCGTCGGCGATCAGTGGGACATCGAGGAACGGGCCGTGGCCGAGCTCGAACGGCTGGGCCTCGCGGCCGACCTGCTCGACCGGCGCCTGGGCGAGCTCTCAGGTGGCGAGGTGGTCCGGCTCGGACTCGCGCGGCTGCTGCTCCAGCGGCCCGACGTGCTCCTGCTCGACGAGCCGACCAACAACCTCGATGCCGGAGCTCGGTCGCGGTTGTACGACGTGCTGGGCTCGTGGGCGCGGACCCTGCTGGTCGTCTCCCACGATCGCGAACTGCTCGAGCGGGTGGACCGGATCGGTGATCTTCGCGAGGGCTCGGTGCGGTGGTACGGCGGCGGCTTCTCGGCGTACCGTGCCCAGGTCGCGGCCGAGCAGGAGGCAGCCGAGCAGGCCGTCACGACGGCGCGCGCCGACCTGCGTCGCCAGCAGGCCGACCGGATCGAGGCCGAGCGATTGGTGGCGCAGCGCAAGCGCCAGGGCGAGCGCAACGCGGTCAAGACCAACATGGGCAAGGCGGCACGCGACTACTACAAGAACAAGTCCGAGAAGCACGCCGCGGCCTACCGCAAGGTGCACGACGACCGGCTCGCCACCGCGCAGAGTCGGCTGACCGAGGCTCAGGAGCGGCTCCGCGAGGACCGCACGATCCGGGTAGCACTGCCGGCGACCGAGGTTCCTCGGGGTCGGGTGGTGCTGACGACCCGCGACCTGGTCATCCGCACGGGCGCGTCGGTGGAACTCGATCTCCGCGGCCCCGATCGACTGGCCGTCGTCGGCCCGAACGGCGCCGGCAAGACCACGCTGCTCGACACCATCGCCGGCGCCGTACCGGCGCGTTCGGGGTCGATCCGGGCTCACGTCCCGACGGCGCTCCTCCCCCAGCGGCTGGACGTCCTCGACCCCGAGCTCTCGATCGTCGACAACGTCGTCCTCCGCGCTCCCGGTGTCGAACTGAACCCGATCCGCGCCCAGTTGGCCCGGTTCCTGTTCCGCGGCGCCGCCGCGGACCAGCCGGTCGGCACCCTGTCCGGCGGCGAGC
>DOWL01000074.1:16368-19343 GCA_003519585.1 Nocardioides sp.
TGCTCGACGAGCCGACCAACAACCTCGACCTCGCGTCGTACGACGCGCTGGTCTCAGCGCTGGCGTCCTATCGCGGCGCGCTCCTGGTGGCCAGCCACGACCAGCGGTTCTTGACCGACGTCGGCGTGGACCGGACGCTCCAGCTCTAGGGCGTGTCCTGCTCGACCTCGTGAGGCAACGGCGTCTCGGCGATGGCCTTGATGTCTGCTGGCGGCTGCTTGTCCATTTTCTCGTAGGCGATGAGCGAGACCCGCGCTGCCATGATCTGCCGGAACGTCGGGCCGCTATCCGCACGGGCGGTCATGCGGCCATGGTGCCACGTGCGACGGCATCGGCGAGGCTGGCCACGAGATCGAAGTCTTCATCGTCGAGAAGCGGAGACCGCAGGAGCGCAGACATCGCCACACTGCCCGCGCCGACGCTCTCGTCGTCGCCCCCAACAACCATCTCGACCGCCCACCGCAGCATCCGCATCGTCTCCTCCCGCCGCCGCCACCGATCCAGCTCGAGGGCCGACCGGCGGCTCAGCACGTGGCCCGCCAGCCCGCCGCCGAACGCCAGCAACGGAGTCGCGACGAGCATCACTGCCGCGAGCACCACCATCAAGCCATCGTGCCCGCTGACCGCCGATCCTGCCCGCGGCCATCCACAGGCCCGTGTCCTGGTGCGGAAAGGCGATCAGCTGAAGAGCGACTGGCCGACGTACTCGCCCGCGCCGACACCAGGGGGTACGGCGAACAGCGCGGAGCCGGTGACCTTGAGGTACTCCATGAGCGCGTCCTGGGAGGCCATCTTGTTCTGGATCGGGATGAAGTGGGTGTCGGGGTTGCGCACGAAGGCGAGGAAGAAGAGGCCGGCGTCGAGGCCACCGAGCGCGTTGCTACCGTCGACGAAGTTGTAGCCCCGGCGCAGCATCCGCGCGCCGTCGTTGAAGTCGGGGTGCACGAGCCGGACATGGGCATCGGGGGCGATGACCGGGAGGTCGTTGCTGCCCGGCATGTCGAAGTCGGGCTGGTCGAACTCGGTGCCGCCGGACAGCGGCGCGCCGGTGTCCTTGGTGCGGCCGACGAACGACTCCTGGTCGCCGAGCGGCTGTCGGTCCCAGACCTCGATGGTCATCCCGAACCTGCGGGCCACCAGGTAGGAGCCACCGGCCAGCCAGTCGGCGCCGTCGTCGTCACCGCTCGCGACCCAGACGTGCTCTTCGACGTCCGCGGTCTCCTCCGCCTTGATGTTCATGGTGCCGTCCTTGAACCCGAACAGGTTCCGCGGCGTGGACTGATCGACCGAGGTGGTGGACGTGCGGCCGAAGCCGAGCTGCGACCAGCGGACCGCAACCGTGCCGAAGCCGATGCGGGCGAGGTTGCGGATCGCGTGCACCGCCACCTGCGGATCGTCCGCGCACGCCTGGATGCACAGGTCGCCGTACGAGCGCGCGGGGGTCGAGGTTGTCGGCCGGGAAGTGCGGCAGCGTCCGCAGCGCCTCCGGTTGGCGGTCGGCGATGCCGAACCGGTCGCGTCCGTCGTCGGTGCGGAACAGCGTCGGACCGAAGCCGAAGGTGATCGTGAGCCGGCTGGGAGCAAGGCCGATGGCCTCTCCGGTGTCGTCGGGCGGCACGTTGGACGGGCCTTCCACTGGCCCGACCGGACCGGCCGACTCGCCGGCCGTCATCCGCTCGGCCGCCTCGGTCCAGCGCTGCAGCAACGCGACCAGCGCCTCGCGATCGTCGGTGGTGACATCGAAGGCGGCGAAGTGCAGTCGGTCCTGGGCCGGGGTGACGATGCCGGCCTGGTGCTCGCCGCGGAACGGGTACGACGTCACCGGGGCGCTCGCCGTATCGGGCGTGGCTCCGTCGCTGGAGCGGCCGATCGCGAACGCGCCGACGACCCCGGCAGCGGCCACGCCGCCGCCGATGAGGCCGCGCCGGGAGACTCCCCGGCGCGGCGCGTCGTCCTGCTGGCTCACGCTTCCGATTTCCCTCGACTGTCTACGAAATTCCGAACCCTGACCCCATCGGGTCAGGAGAGCACCGACGCAGTGAGTTGCGAGAGCGGCTCGGAGAGCGCGTTGACGGCGTCGGAGAGCTGCTTGACCTGGTCGGGTGTGAGCTGGTCGTAGGTCTTGAAGCCGTCGCCCTCACGCTGCTCGTCGAGCAGCGCTTGGAGGTCGGCGAACCGGGTGTCGAGCTCGGTGGCCAGCTCGGGGTCCTTCTGCTCGAGGATCGGCTTGAGCCCCTCGTAGCCCACCCGGGCGCCATCGACGTTCGCCTGGAAGTCCCACAGGTCGGTGCGCGACCAGTACTCCTCCTCGCCCGTCACCTTGCCGGTGGCGACCTCCTCGAGCAGGCCGCGCGAGCCGTTGGCGATCTGGTCGATGGTGTAGGTGAGGTCCTGGACGCGATCGTCGAGGGTCTGGGTGTTGGCGAGCAGGTCGTCGGCGTACGTCGCGCGCTCCTCCGGCGTCAGCGGCGTGTAGTTCTCGGCCCGCTGCGGCCACAGGTCCTTCTCGATCAGGTGCCAGCCGGTCCACTTCTGGCCGGGCTCGAGGTCGGCCTCGCGGGCGTCCATCATCGGGTCGAGGTCGCCGAAGGACTCCGCGACCGTCTCGATCCGCTCCCAGTGGGTGCGCGCGTCGGCGTACAGCGCGCGGGCGCCCTCGTCGTCGCCCGACTTGTAGAGATCGGTGAACTCCGTGGTCTTGATCAGCAACTGGTCCGACTGGTCCTGGACGTAGGCGGCGTAGTTGGCCACGGCCTGGTCGATGAGCTGCTGCTCGTCCGCGGTGACCTCGGGGGCCTCGTCGGACTCGGTCACGGTGAAGTCGGCGCGGATGCCCTCGCCCTTCATGCCGGGCTTGCAGGCGGTGAAGTACTTGCCGGCCGGCGCGTTGACGGTCATCTCGCGGTTGAGATTGGGGCCGATGTTCTCGACCTCGGAAACGATCCGGAGCCCGTCCTCCCCGAGCAGGTAGAACT
>DOWL01000074.1:19465-24406 GCA_003519585.1 Nocardioides sp.
TGGAGCCCGCCCTCCCCGAGCAGGTAGAACTCGGTGACCTGCGATCCGGTGTTGGTGACGTCGAAGGTGAGCGTCCCGGCCGGGGCCTCTCCCGCCGACACCGTGCAGGCGTCGTCGCTGGACTCGACGGTCAGGGCACGAGCGTCGCCGCCGTCGGCGGCACCGTCGCTGCTGTCCTTGTTCTCCGTGCAGGCGGCCAGGAGCGGTACGGCGACCACCAGGGCGGTCACGGCGAGGGTCTTGCGCATGGGTGTTGTCGTTCTCTCTCGGGAGGTCGTGCGTGGATCGGGCTCAGTGGGTGGAGGAGGCGGGGCTGGGCGAACTGGGCGCGCTGGTCGGCGCCGGACTCGAGCGTCGGCGTACGCCGAGGAGGAAGAGGGTCATCACGGGGATCACGTAGAGCAGCCACGCGGCGAGCTCGAGCTTGGTCGTGGCCGGCGAGAAGTTGAAGATGCCCTTGAGCAGGGTGCCGTACCAGCTGTTGAGGTCGACGGTGTCCGAGACGTCGAAAGCCAGGTTGTGGAGGCCGGGCAGGAAGCCCGCCTCCTGGAGGTCGTGAACGCCGTAGGCCAGCACGCCGCCGGCGACGATGATCAGGAAGGCGCCGGTCCAGGTGAAGAACTTGCTGAGGTTGATCGAGAGCGCACCACGGTAGATGAGGTAGCCGAGCACGACGGCGGTGGCGATGCCGAGGGCGGCGCCCAGCAGCGGCTCCCAGGTCGGGGTGATGGTGCCGACGGTCTCGCGGGTCCCGGCCTGGGTGGCCGCCCAGAGGAACAGCGCCGTCTCGAGCCCTTCACGGCCGACGGCCAGCATCGCGAGGATGATCAGCGACCAGCGGCCGCCCTCGGCGGCGTCGTCGACGGCACCGCGCAGCTCGGTCCCCATCCCGCGGGCGGCCCGCGCCATCCAGAAGATCATCCAGGTCACGAAGCCGACCGCGACGATCGAGAGGAGGCCGCCGATCAGCTCCTGCGCCTCGAACGTGAGCCCACGCGGACCGAAGGTGAGCGCCGCGCCGAAGGCCAGGCTGATCGCGACTGCGACCCCCACGCCGGCCCAGATCCGCGGGAGCAGGTGGCGCCGATCGGTCTTGACCAGATAGGCGACGAGGATGCTCACGACGAGCGCGGCCTCGAGCCCCTCACGCAGTCCGATCAGATAGTTGGCGAACACAACCGGTCACTGTACGCCCACCGACTTAGGCATGGCTAACCTAGGTGAGGTTCACCTCAGTCACGGGTGCCTCTGGGCCGAGTCTCAGACCGCGCACCCGTCGGGACCGCAGGCGTCGGCATCCCTGCCGGCGAGCACCTCGATCTGCGGGTGGCCGTCGGCCCACGCCCGCTCCAGCAGCTGGGCGAAGACCTCGGTCGGCTGGGCGCCGGACACGCCGTACCGCTGGTCGACGACGAAGAACGGGACGCCGTTGGCGCCGTACGCGCGAGCTTGGGCGATGTCGGCATGCACGGCGTCGGTGAACTCCTCACTCGCGAGGACCTCGTCGACCCGGCTGGGTTCGAGACCGGCCTCCACGGCGACCCTGCGGAGCACCGCATGGTCACCCATCGACTCGCCGCGGGTGAAGTACGCCGCCAGCAGCGCCTCCTTCAGCTCGGCCTGCCGCCCCTCCTCCAGGGCGAGATGCAGCAGTCGATGCGCGTCGACGGTGCGCGCATGCGGCGCGTCGGCATGGTGGAAGTCGAGCCCGACCGAAGCGGCCACCCCGTCGGCCCGGGCCATCAACTGCCGAGCGCCGGCCACGTCGGTGCCGAACTTCTTGGCCAGCGACTCGACCGTCGTCTCGACCGGGACCTCGGGCGCAGTCGGGTCGAGCTCGAAGGAGCGGTAGACCACCTCGACCTGGTCGCGGTGCTCGAATGCCCCCAGCGCCGACTCAAGGTGCCGCTTGCCGATGTAGCACCACGGACAGACGACGTCGGACCAGACCTCGATGCGCACGAGAGGTCAACCCCCGCGACTACGTGTGTGTTCCCTCCAGCGCCGCGAAGGCGGCCTCGACCTCGGCCTCGCTCATCGGCTGCGACTCGGCGATGGCCACGATCAAGGGGTCGACGTGCTCAGGGCCACCCTCGAACTTGATCAGGAGCCGAGCCGCGAAAACCTGCTCCTCGGTCACCGGGAGGCTTTTCATGGTCGTCACTCCTCCTGCTCTCCTTCACCGCGCTCAACGAGTGTACGTAGCGTGGCCGGGCGCTCGCCGAACGACGTCGAGGCAAGTACTGCTCGGACGTAGCTGCGCTCCTCGCGGGTCGCCAGCTCACTGCTGCCAAGGAGCTCGAGGAGCGCGATCCCCGGACGACGGGCAAGCGCATTGCCCGACAGGCTCAACTCAAGTGCATGCGTGAACCGACGTCCCCACTCCTCGCGTCTGCGCGCGAGCCCCTCGGCGCGCGTCGATCGCACCGCGCCGAGGTAGCCGAGCACGGATCCGAGCACGGCACCCACGAAAGCGATCAGTCCGACCATCGCCTCGATGATGCGCCGTGATCCGCCTGGATGCGAACGTCTCTCCACAGGGTCACCCCTGAGGCCCTCTCAGGGTCGGGCCAGGGGATCGTGGGGACCGCTCCCCGATGTGGCCGACCCCGTCCGGACGCGAACCTTGAGCCCATGATCGACGTGACCGCACTCACCAGGACGTACGGCGGCCTCCGGGCCGTGGACAACGTCTCCTTCACCGCCCAGCCGGGCCGGGTGACCGGGTTCCTCGGTCCCAACGGCGCCGGCAAGTCGACCACCATGCGCGTCATGGTCGGTCTGACCCCCGCGACCTCCGGGTCCGCGACCGTCCTCGGCCGGAAGTACGCCGACCTGCCCAACCCGGGCCGCGAGGTCGGCGTACTCCTCGACGCCTCAGCGCAGCACGCGGGTCGGACCGGCCGGGAGACCCTCAAGATCGCCGCCCGCACCATGGGCCTCCCACTGAGCAGCGTCGACGCGATGCTCGAGACCGTGTCGCTCACCGACAAGGAGGCCGAGCGCCGGGTCAAGAACTACTCGCTCGGCATGCGCCAGCGGCTCGGTATCGCCACCGCCCTGATCGGCGACCCGGAGGTGCTGATCCTCGACGAACCCGCCAACGGGCTCGACCCCGCAGGCATCCGCTGGATGCGCGACCTGTTGCGCGGCTTCGCGAACAAGGGCGGCACCGTGCTGCTCTCCTCGCACCTGCTGCACGAGATCGAGGTCATCGCCGACGACCTGGTGGTCATCGGACAGGGCCGGATCGTCGCGCAGGGCACCAAGGCCGAACTGCTCGCCACCGCGGGCACGCTGGTCCGCTCCAGCAACATCGCCGAGCTGTCCCGGGCCTTCGACGAACACGGCATCCACGCCGTGGCCTCCGGCCCCAACGGGCTGCGAGCCGAGGCCGACGCCGACCTGATCGGCAAGGTCGCGCTGGCGGCCGGCGTACCCCTGACCGAGCTGCGCGCCGCCGACGGCGCCGGCCTCGAGGAGATGTTCCTCGAGCTCACCTCTGAGACCTCCCGAGAAGGAGCAGCAGCATGACCGCCACCACCGTGGAGTCCCTGGACCGCGCGCCCACGCGAGTGGCGCCGCGCACGCCGCCCGCGCCCATCCCCTTCGCCCGATTGCTCAAGGTCGAGCTGATCAAGATGTTCGACACCCGGGCCGGGTTCTGGCTGATGGTGAGCATCGCCGCGACCGCCCTGATCGCCACGGCGTCGGTGATCGCGTTCGCACCCGACAGCGCGCTGACCTACGACAGCTTCGGGGCGGCGATCGGCATCCCGATGACCCTGTTGCTGCCGGTGATGGCGATCTTGTCGGTCACCAGTGAGTGGACACAGCGCAGCGGCTTGACCACGTTCACCCTCGTGCCCCACCGGGGCCGGGTGATCTGGGCCAAGCTGGTGGTCTCGGTGGCGATCGGCGCCGTCTCGATCGGGTTGGCGCTGGCCATCGGCGCACTGGGCAACGTCGTCGGCACGGCCATCGCCGGCGTCCCCACCGTGTGGGACATCTCGGGCAACCAGATCGTCCTGCTCGTGTTCGCCAACGTCCTCAACCTGCTGATCGGCTTCATGCTCGGCGTGCTGATCCGCAACTCGCCCGGCGCGATCGTGGGCTTCGTCGTCTACTCGTTCGTGCTCCCGACCCTCTCGATGGTCCTCGGCAACTTCCAGCAGTGGTGGGCCGACATCCGCCCCTGGTTGGACTTCAACTGGGCGCAGGGCGAGCTGTACGACGGCCACCTGACCTCGACGGAGTGGGCACAACTGGGCGTCTCCGGTCTGATCTGGCTCGTCGTCCCGCTGGCCATCGGCCTGGTGATGGTGATGCGGTCCGAGGTGAAGTAGCGCCTCGACATCCCATCGGACCGATGACGGACCCCCGGAGCACACCGCTCCGGGGGTCCTCGCATGTCGTACTCAGCGTGCGTCCTCACCCAGCGCGTCAACCTCACACGCTCGACCTCGGAGTTCGTGACGTCGTAGTCCGAACGGGCCAGATACTCCGCAGACGGACCGACCTCGTGCGAACCCCCGCGCCCGGGTCGGCCTGGTTCATACCGTCCAGGTAGGACTCCGTCACACGGGGGGCGGAGTGCTGGATCGTCGAGTGACGCGAAAGTGCTGTCCGCAACCGATTGCGGACAGCACTTTCACGACGTTCGACGGCGAACCCTCAGCTGCGGGCGCTGCTTCCCTCGACGTAGTCGGAGTCGTGGGACTTGACCCACGCCATCAGCTTGCGGAGCTCGCGACCGGTCTGCTCGATCGGGTGCTGCTCGGACTTCTGCCGGAAGGCGTTGAACTCCGGGGAGCCGGCATCCTGGTCGGCGATGAACCGGGCAGCGAAGGTGCCGTCCTTGATCTCGGCCAGAACCTGCTTCATGTTCTCCTTCACGTGCTCGTCGATCACCCGCGGGCCGGAGACGTAGTCGCCGTACTC
>DOWL01000074.1:24602-28019 GCA_003519585.1 Nocardioides sp.
AGCTCGTGCAGACACTCGAAGTAGGCCACCTCGGGCTGATAGCCGGCCTCGGTCAACACCTCGAAGCCGTACATGATCAGCTGGCTCGCCCCACCGCACAGCACCGCCTGCTCACCGAACAGATCGGTCTCGGTCTCCTCGGTGAACGTCGTCTTGATCCCACCCGCACGCAGCCCACCGATCGCCTTGGCATACGACAGCGCCAACGGCCAGGTGGTCCCCGACGGGTCCTTCTCCACCGCCACCAACACCGGCACCCCCCGACCGTCGACGTACTCGCGACGCACCAGGTGGCCAGGACCCTTGGGCGCCACCATGAACACATCGACACCCTCGGGCGGGGTGATGTAGCCGAACCGGATGTTGAAGCCGTGACCGAAGACCAACGTGTCACCCGGCGCCAGCTCCGGCTCGATCTCCTCCGCATACAGCTTCCGCTGGTGCTGGTCGGGAGCCAGGATCACGATCACGTCGGCCTCCTGCGCCGCCTCCCGCGGCGTCAGCACCCGCAACCCCTCGGCCTCGGCCTTCTCCCGGCTCTTCGAGCCGGGCTGCAACCCGACCCGTACGTCGACACCGGAGTCGCGCAGCGACAGCGCGTGGGCATGACCCTGACTGCCGTAGCCGATCACCGCCACGTTCTTGCCCTGGATCAGAGCCAGGTCGGCGTCGTCGTCGTAGAACATCTCAGCCACGGGGCTGCTCCTTCTATCGGTGGTGCTTCATGGGCGGACTTCTCAGGCTTTTCTGGTGGTTCTGGGCCGTTGCAACGCCCCAGAACGTCAGGAATCCCAACAGATGTTGGGATTCCGTCACCCAGCGGCCGGCGGGGCGGGCACGGCCACCGGGCGCAGCGAGCGCTCGGAGATCGACCGTGAGCCGCGCCCGATCGCGACCATGCCGGACTGGACGAGCTCACGGATCCCGAACGGCTCGAGGATCTTGAGGACGTCGGCGATCTTGGCGGCGTTGCCGATCACCTGGATCGTGACGGCGTCGGTGGCGACGTCGATGACGCTGGCGCGGAAGAGCTGCACGACGTCGAGGATCTGACCGCGGGTCTCCGCGGTGGCGGCGACCTTGACCAGCACCAGCTCCCGGTGCACCGAGGCGTCCTGGTCGAGCTCGACGATCTTGATGACCTCGACCAGCTTGTTGAGCTGCTTGGTGACCTGCTCGAGCGGTGAGTCGGCGACGTTGACCACAATGGTCATCCGGGAGATCTCGGAGTGCTCCGTCGGGCCGACCGCCAGGGACTCGATGTTGAAGCCGCGGCGGCTGAACAGACCAGCGATCCGGGCCAGCACGCCGGGCTTGTCCTCGACCAGGACCGACAGGGTGTGCGAGCTCATAGGTCGTCCTCGTCGAACTGGGGAGCGAGATCCCGGGCGTACTTGATGTCGTCGTTGCTGGTGCCGGCCGCGACCATCGGCCAGACCATGGCGTCGCGGTGCACGCGGAAGTCGATCACCACCGGGACGTCGTTGATCTCCATCGCCTTGGTGATCGTGGCGTCGACGTCGTCGGGGCTCTCACAGGCCAGCCCGACGCAGCCATAGGCATCGGCGAGCTTGACGAAGTCTGGGATCCGTTTGGAGTGCAGATCGGTGTTGGAGTAGCGCTCGTTGTAGAAGAGCGTCTGCCACTGGCGGACCATTCCGAGCGACTCGTTGTTGATCACCGCGACCTTGATCGGGATCTTGTTGATCGCGCAGGTGGCGAGCTCCTGGTTGGTCATCTGGAAGCAGCCGTCACCATCGATGGCCCACACCACCCGATCGGGACAGCCGACCTGGGCGCCCATGGCCGCCGGGACCGCGAAGCCCATGGTCCCGAGCCCACCGGAGTTGATCCACGTCTTCGGCTTCTCGTAGCCGACGTAGTGCGCCGCCCACATCTGGTGCTGACCGACGCCGGCGGTGTAGATCGCGTCGGGTCCGGCGATCGCGCCGAGCCGCTCCACGACGTACTGAGGGGCCAGCCCGTCGGTCGGCTTGTCGTAGCCCAGCGGGTAGGTGTCGCGGACGCCCTCGAGGAACGCGACCCAGCCCTCGTAGTCACCGGAGTTGCCCGCGTCGGCCTCGGTCTTGAGGACCACCAGCAGGTCGACGAGCACCTCGCGCACGTCGCCGACGATCGGGACGTCGGCATGGCGGTTCTTGCCGATCTCGGCCGGGTCGATGTCGGCGTGGACGACCTTGGCGCCCGGGGCGAACGAGTCGAGGTTGCCGGTGACCCGGTCGTCGAAGCGGGCGCCCAGGCTGATGATCAGGTCGCTCTTCTGCAACGCGGCGACCGCGGCCACCGTGCCGTGCATGCCGGGCATGCCGAGGTGCTGCGGGTGGCTGTCGGGGAAGGCGCCGCGGGCCATCAGCGTGGTCACCACCGGCATGCCGGTCAGCTCGGCGAGCTCGAGCAGCTCTTTCGAAGCACCGGAGCGGATGGTGCCGCCCCCGACGTAGAGCACCGGACGCCGCGACTCGAGCATCAGCCGAGCCGCCTCGCGGATCTGCTTGGAGTGCGGCCGGGTGACGGGGCGATAGCCGGGCAGGTGCAGCTCGGTCGGCCAGCTGAACGTCGTCATCGCCTGTAGCGCCGACTTGGCGATGTCGACCAGGACCGGCCCCGGACGCCCGGTGCTGGCGATGTGGAAGGCCTCTGCGATCCGGCGCGGGATGTCGCCGGGATCGGTGACCAGGAAGTTGTGCTTGGTGATCGGCATCGTGATGCCGCGGATGTCGGCCTCCTGGAAGGCATCGGTGCCGATCGCGGCGGCGCCGACCTGGCCGGTGACGGCGACGATCGGGACCGAGTCCATGTGCGCATCGGCGATCGGAGTCACCAGGTTGGTCGCGCCCGGGCCCGAGGTCGCCATGCAGACCCCGACCCGGCCGGTCGCGGCGGCGTACCCCTGCGCGGCGTGCCCGGCACCCTGCTCGTGCCGGACCAGGATGTGGCGGATCGTGGAGTCCATGAGGGGGTCGTACGCCGGCAGGATGGCGCCCCCCGGGATGCCGAAGATGTCGGTGACCCCGGCCGCCTCCAACGACGTGACCAGGCTCTGAGCTCCCGTGATCTGCTCGCTCATCCGATGCGGTCCTTCTCTCTCATCTCTTTCTTCATCCGCAAGACCCCGAGCAAGCTCGGCCCCTGCATCGCAACAAAAAACCCCTCAGTCGCGCTGGGCGACGAGGGGTGACGCGCTGACTGCGGCTGGTGAGCCGCTCAGTCGGCGCGTCGCATGCGTACGAGGAGGTCCTGGCGCATGGCCCCACGGTAGTCGCTCGCCTGGACGAGCGTCATCTCGGCGTCCGGCTGTCCCAGCATACGGGACGCCCATCTCAACACCTGGCGAGCCCGAATCCCCAGAACGACCCTCGGCCGCGACGGGGGAGGGAGCGCAGCGACCCGGTCTTT
>DOWL01000074.1:28231-28563 GCA_003519585.1 Nocardioides sp.
CGGGCCGAGACTCGCCGGGGTATCCAATTAGCTCTCTCTACCGTCCGCCGTACAGATGCAGACCTTGTTGCCATGGGCGTCCGCCAGCACCCAGAACGCGGGAGCCGCCTCGTCGCTGACCAGAGTGCCGCCCGCGTCGAGCGCAGCCTGCAGCCGCTCCTCGGCGACCTCGCGCGGCACCACGATGTCGAGGTGGAAGCGCTGCTGGACCTCGCCGGTGGCGTCGGGGGCCTTCTGGAACCACAGCGTGTTGTTGCGACCGCCCGAGTCGAAGACCTCGGGCGCCTGGTCCCGGTACTCGTAGTCGAGGACGGCGGCCCAGAACGGCTTGA
>DOWL01000074.1:28696-28890 GCA_003519585.1 Nocardioides sp.
GGCTTGACCCCGTCGGCGTCCGGCACGTCGAGCGCGAGCTCGAGGGTAGAGACCTCGCGCGGCGCCGCCGCCACGCCCAGCTCGGCCGCGATCGCACTGATCCGGCGGGCCAGATCGAGGTCGCGACTGGTGACGCCGCCGACGTCGTGGCTGGGGCGGGGTGAGACGGCCCGCTGGGTGGTGGGGGGCACATC
>DOWL01000213.1 GCA_003519585.1 Nocardioides sp.
GGCGGCGACGGCGAGGTCCTCGGGGAAGGTGACCTTGAGGTTGGTGGCGCCGCCGTGGACCGCGACGACAGGGAGGCCGGCGTAGCGCTGGAAGCAGGCCGCGGTGTCGGTGCTCTCGAAACCCTCGGCGGCGGCCTGCCGGTGCGCCTCCAGCAGGGGTACGGCGCGGAAGGCTTGCGGTGTCTGCACCCCGGCCAGCCGAGCCGCGACCGGACGCAGATCGCGGCGCAGGAGGCCCGGCAGCTCGAGGGTCGGGATCGCTCCGCCGTGCTCGCGGGCGGCGGCGAAGGTGGCGGCGTACAGCTCCGGGGTGGCCAGCGGGCGGGCGCCGTCGTGGACCGCCACCACGTCGACCTCGCCGGTCTCGACGTCGTCGGCCAGCGCCTGCAGGGCGGCCCACTCCGAGGCGTGCCGGGTCGCTCCGCCGAGGACCATCCGCACCTCGTGCGCACCGAGCAGCGGCGCGACGGCCGCGCGGACGGCGTCCTCGTCGCCGGCCCGGACGCCGAGGACCAGCCGGGTGACCTCGGCGACGTCGAGCACGGTGCGCACCGAGTGCCCGAGCACGGTCGTGTCGCCGAGCGGAAGCAGCACCTTGTTGGTCTCGGCTCCGACCCGGCTCCCCGACCCGGCGGCGAGGATCACGACGGCGGCGGCCACCGGCCCACCCTAGTGTCGCTGACAGGACACTAGGCCGGAGCGCGCAGGGGATTGTTAACACGACCGTTGCACGGGGACGGCCCGGAGAAACACGGCGTGCCTAGGTTCGACCGGGTGACACCTCGCCCCGACCCCGTCGAGTGGCAGCCGGTGTGCCGGCTCGCCGAGCTCGACGTCGAGCGCGGGGTGGCGGCCTTGGTGCACGGCCAGGCGGTGGCGATCTTCCGGGTCGATGACAGCACGGTCTACGCGCTGGCCAACCACGACCCCTTCGACCGCCACGCGGTGCTCGCGAAGGGGATCGTCGGCTGGCAGGGCGACGTCCCGTTCGTGGCCTCCCCGCAGCACCGGCACCGCTTCGACCTGCGCTCGGGTCAGTGCCTCGACGACCCGCTGGTCTCCGTCTCGGCGTACGACGTGGAGGTCGTCGACGGGATCGTGCTGGTCGGCCAGCGCCGGACCGCGGCGGAGTCCGGCTCCCGCGGGACGATCCGGCGGGCCGCCAACCAGGCGGCCATCGGCAGACCGATCGCGTAGAAGCCGACCAGCGAGCTGGCGTCCTGCCCCTCCTCGTGGGTGATCTCGAGCCAGTGCAGGATCACCACCGAGAGCAGCAGGTAGCCGACGAACAGCAACGGTCGCGCGCCCGCCGGTAGCCGGCGCGAACTCTCGGCCGCGAACGCCGAGCCGCTGGCCAGCGTGAGCACCACGCCGAAGACCACGACGACGATCCCCGGCAATCCGGCCAGCCCGCCGGCGAACGAGAGGTAGTCGCCCCGGCTGGTCACCAGCCAGGAGAAGACCACCAGCGTCGCGAGGGCGATGAGGTTCGGTCGCGTCAGCGAGCGCCAGCGCACGAGGAGCGCCAGGAGTACGCCGACCGTGACGACCAGGTCGACCGTGGGGTGGTCGAAGCCCAGCTCGAGCCCCATTGCGGCAGGGACGAAGATCATCAGGAACCACGCACCGACCACGATCAGCGCCGAGCCGAACTCGTCACCGTAGGCGCCCGGGTGCCTACGCATCAGGATCACGCCGGCCAGCACCGCCAGCCCGCCACCGAGTGCGAGCCCCTCGCCGCCGAGCCACGCGTAGGGGATCGCGTCGTCGATGCGACTGCCGAGGTCGCTGTGCAGTTGGCCGACCATGAAGAGCGACAGGCCGACGGCGACCATCCCCAGCAGCACGGGCGCGGCCAGGGCGAGGCTGGCGCCGTACATCGTGCGCTCCTTGGCCAACTGGTAGTCGTCCGAGGCTGGGAACCGGGTGACCAGGGCGGCCACGGCGCCGAGCGCGACCACGCAGATCACCGTGCGCCAGAACGCCACCGGCTGATAGGTGAGCGTGGCCCGCCACCGGTCGGCCTCGAGCACGACCTGAAGCACCAGCTTGACGACCAGCAGGCCGACGAGGACGGCGAGCAGCCACCGGCGCCGGAGCAGCCGGGCCGGCTCGGTGAGGCTGGCCGAGACGTCGAGGGCGAAGTCGATGACCGCGACCGCGGCGACGTAGACCAGCGGGAGGAGGTAGCCGTCGAGCTGGCCGATCGAGGCGTCGACGAGGCCAGGGACGAGCAGCGGCCGTCCCTGGCGTTCGGACTCCACATTCGCCCAGAGCAGCGTGCCGTACTGCAACGCCAGCGCGACCAGCACGGCGGCGCGCAGCCCGATCGTGACGGCGCGCTCGGCGCGCGGCCGGCTCCGCAGCAGCGGGTCGAGGACGGCGGAGAGCAGCAGGGCGGCCGCCACGCCGTACAGGCCCACGCGGACGACGGCCGAGCCGTGCGACAGGACCCAAGCAGACCCGACGTCGGCGCCACTGATCGTGAACGCCGACCCGGTCGTGAGGGCGAGGCCGGCGACGACGACCCGCACGAGCGGGCTGCTGCCGAGCGCACCCCACCCCAACAACCCCCAGCTCAGCGCGAGCCCGATCAGGGTCACCGGCAACGCCGCGCGGGGCAGGAAGCTCAGCTCGTTGTCGGTCCCGGAGAGCTGCAGGAGGGCTCCGGTGCGCCACTGATCCGAGAACAGCACCGAGACGAGCAGGAGGCCGAGCAGCACCAGGCCGAAGCGGGTCAGCTGACGTTCGGACAGCGAGAGCCGATCGAGTCGCAGGTGCCCATCGCGCACCGGGTCGCGGAAGGTGCGGACCCACAGCGGACCGAGGAGCACCACGAGGAGACGGCGGAGCCGGGTCACCCGACCACCTCCACGACCGTGAACCCCAGGGTCGGCACCAGCAGCCGTCCGTCGGGCGTGCTGGCGACCTGAGGTCGGGTGAGGATCGGTGCCCTGGGTGGCTGCCAGGCGCCCAGGAATCGCCCGGTGCGGGCGTCGTGCACCGTGAGCCGGTAGTCGCTGTCGTCGAGCTCGTAGCCGTTGCCGGACTGCACCAGCACGACCCGGCCGTCGGACACGGCGGGTACGCCGGCCGCCGGCCGGCGCAGCGGCAACGACCAGAGCTCCGAGCCGGTCGTCGCGTCGAAGGTCCGGGCGGTCTGGCCGTCCATCGTCACGACGATCCCGGCGCCGACGGCGGGGCCTTGGTAGAGCGCCGGGTCGGACACCGGTCTGGCCCAGAGCTGCGCGCCGGTCGTGGCGTCGTACGCCGCCAGCGTGGCGTCGTCCGAGGCGCGCGAGACGGTGAGCGCATAGACCACGCCGTCGGCGTACGCCGCGGGGCCGTAGAGGAGTGCGTCGCCGTCCCGCCACTCCTGCTCGCCCGTTGCGCCGTCATAGCGGCCCAGTCCGCCGCCGCCGTAGACCACGTCGCCGTCGGGCAGCACCAGCGGGGTCGTAGCTGTCTCCTGGTCGGGCACCGAGGTGGCCCAGCGGACCGCGCCGCTGTGTAGGTCGACGGCTGCCAGCCCAGCGCCCTCGATGCCGTAGAAGACCGTGGTGCCGTCGGTCGCGGGGACCGTGCCGAACGACGGCTCGCCGCCGGGCGCCTCCCACAGGACCTTTCCGTCCTCGAGGTGCAGCCCCTGGACCTGGTCGCCGGTGCGGGTCACGACCACGCCGTCAGCCACTACCGCGCCAGCGTGCGTCGCGTCGGGTGTCTCGGCGAGGACGGTGGTGCCGCCGTCCGGTGCGATCCGGAGCAGCTGGGTGGATGAGGCCGAGACGATGTCGTCGCCGACGAGCACGGGTGGCTCGGCCGGCGCGGCCAGGACGTCGCGATGCGCCAACTCCACGCGCACGCCCGGAGAGGTGGCGCCGTTCGTGGGGTAGGCGAACAGTCCCGAGCGGGTCTCGCCGTTGCCGGCCGCCACCAGCACCAGGTCGTCTCCGACCAGAGCCGGCGCGACGTCGTTGAACCAGCTGTCGCCCGACGCCGCCACCGGCAGGGCCCAGTGGTCCACGAGCCGACCGTCGCTCAACCCGAGCACCCGGACCTCGCCGTCGCGCATCCCGATCACGACCTGGTCACCCACGATGGCGGCCAGGCCGTGCCGGCCGGGCAGCTCCCGACGCCACAGCTCGCGGCCGTCGTCGGCGTCGTACGCCGTCGCCTCGTCGGCCTCGGTGGTGACGACCACGCCGTTGCCGGCGACCATCGGGGTGTCACCGGCTCCGCGGCCACGGCTCTGCCACTCGATGTCGCCGTCGGGGGAGAACGCGTGCACCACGCCGTCCGCGTCCAGCACCAGCACCCGCCCGTCGGCGATGACCGGCCCCTGCGCCAGCCCGGGGTCGAACGACGTCGACCAGTCGACCTCGCCGTCGCCCGGATCGAGTGCGGTGAGGGTCCCGGAGTCATCGCCGGCGACGAGCTGTTCGCCGTCGTAGGCGAGCGGCGTCCGGGCCGCACCGTCCAAGTCGTGCTCCCACGCGATCGCGCCGTCGGTCAGCTCCAGCGCGGTGACGCCGCCGTCGTCGGTCGGTACGGCGACCCGGTCCCCGGCCAGGACCGGTGCGGCCGACACGACGTCGTCGAGCTCGCGGACCCAGAGCGCGCGGCCGTCCTCCAGCGAGAGCGCCCATACCTGCTTGAGGCTGTCCGCCACCACGACGGCGTCCCCCGCGATCAGCGGCGCGGTGAGGATCGGCCCCCGGAGCTGCAGCCGCCAGCGCATCTCTCCGCTGCCGGTGGTGCGCAGCGAGACGGTGCCGTCCCGCTCCGCGTAGACCATGACCTCGCCGTCCGAGGCCGGCGGGTGCAGCGCGTGCTCCCGGCGCAGGTCGGTCCAGGCGAGCTCCCGGCCGAGCTTCCCGTCGGGTACGGCGAAGGAGCGGCCGGCGTCGAAGCCGAACGTCGCGCCGGCCACCGGTTCGGCCTCACCTGCTGGCGGCGGCCGGTGGCCGTCGGCGTACCAGTTCGTCTCGACGCCGTGGAACTCGACGAGCTCCTCGGTGATGTCCACGCCGGTCTCCTCGACCCGGTCGCGGCTCCGGACCGTGCCGATGCCCGGGCAGGTCCACTCGTCGAGGAGTTCGATCGCGTCGGGGTCGTTGGTCTCGTCGTCGTCGAGTTGGAGCGGGATCTCGTTGACGAAATGGGCGCAGCCCTCGAACGTGTGGCCGCCCACCTCCACGTCGGTGATCTCGGTCAGCTCGGTGCGCGAGGAGAAGTCGACATCGCCCACCAGCCCCGTGTAGCTCCAGGCCGCGCCGGTCCGCGCCGGAAGCCGATAGGCGGTGAGCCGCGGCACGATGTCGTACCACGTGCCCCGCTCGTCCTGGGCGTACTGGTACATCGTCTGGCCCTCCACGGCCAGGTAGGCGGTGTTGGTCCGCGGACCGGTCCCGGGGTAGTCGCTGTAGGAGCGCGTGACCTTGTGGACCGGCCGCAGCTCGCCGCTCTCGGAGTCGAGGAGCGAGCCGGTCCCCACCACCTGGCTGGTGCGGGTGCCGGACGGCTCGCCGTGGTCGAGGACGTCGTAGACCCAGGTCGTGCCGAGGTCGAGCGGTTGCTCCTCGCGCATCGCCGCGAGGTCGTCGTCGGGCTCGGTCACCGCCACCGCGGCCGCCAGTGTGGCCGGGACCAGCACGACCGCAGGCAGCCAGGCCGCGATCGCTCGTGTCCTGCTCACAGGCCTCCGGCGACGGTCGTGGTGAAGATGTCGTCGCCGCCGAACGCGGCGTCCATCCAGACCAGCCGGCGACCCGAGAGGGACGGGAACCCTTGCTGGGCGGGGACATCACGCAGGTCGTAGACCTTGCCGGTGCCGAGAGAGAGCAGGAAGAGATCGGTGTCGGGGTAGTTGGTGCGGCCGACCTTCGTCTCGGCACGGCCGACCGCTTCGGCCCACACGACGTACTCGTCGGACATCGTGGCGCCGAGTGGCGTGGCCTGCTTCGAGACCGGGTATTGCTGACCGCCAGTGACCAGTGCGGAGGCGGCACCGTCGTCGATGGCGAAGACCGGACCGCCGTACGTCGTGACGGCGACGACCGCCCCCGTCATCTTGCCGACCTGCTGGAACCCTCCCGAGCCGGGCGTCCAGGAGAAGATCCGGCCCTGGTCGGTGCCGACGGCGACGGCCCCGCCGCCCGCTCCGATCGAGGTGATCGAATCGCCCTGCAGTCCGGGCACCTCGGCCTTGGTGAGGGTGCCGTCGGCGGCGAGGTAGGAGATGGTCGAGGCATCGGCCAGCCAGGCCGCGCCGGCGTCGGAGCCACCCAGGCCCGCCAGCACCGCGGGTCGGACGGCCACGGTCTCGACCGCCGTACGCTGCGAGCCGGCGGTCCGGGTCACCCGACCGCGCACGTCGATGCTCACGACCGCGTCGCCGGCGAACCCGACCAGGACGACGTCCGGAGTCGGCGACAGGCTCGGCGCGGCACCGTCGACGCCGGTCGTCGCGACGTACCCGGCGAAGTCGCTGTTGGAGCTGAGGTCGAGCCACGCCACTCGGTCGCCCGAGACGCCCGGCTGCTGCTGACTCTGCGGAGCGGTGCTGATCGGGTCGCCGCCGAGCTTGATGTCCGCCGCGCAGCCGGCGCAGATCCGGCTCGCGTCGAAGACCTCGCGCGCGGTGCGCAGCACCACCGGATCGAGCTGGGAGTCGACGATCACCTGCTCCACGGCGGCCCGGGCGTCCAGGAATCCGCTCTGTGGCGTGAGCCGCGTGGTCAGGGCGCCGTACGCCGCGCGGTCGAAGGCCTGGGCCAGGGGCGAGGTGTTGCCGGGCTGGCCGTCGATCTGGGCCAGCCGGGTCCGGATCGTCCACATGGCGTTGTTCCAGATGGCCGAGTTGTAGTGGACGCCGCCCGAGTCCTGCTTGTACTGCATCAGCTGGATCAGCCGCAGACCGGGATCGAGCAGCCGCAGGTAGTCGTCGAAGGTGCTGCCGTTGAGCATGTAGCGCAGCGACAGGCTGCCGTCGGGGTTGGCCTTGCAGAACGGCGTCGCCGCCGGGATGTCCGCGCAGGAGTCCTCCGCGATCGTGGCGTTGTCCTCGCTGTCCACGAGGTTGCCGATCACGTTGCCGAAGTAGTCGGAGAAGCTCTCGTTGAGCGCACCCGACTGGCCGGTGTAAAGCAGGCCGGCCGAGGTGCCCGTGACGCCGTGGGTCACCTCGTGCGCCGCGATGTCAGGTTCGACGAGGGTCCCCGACATCTGCTGGCCCGAGACGATGCACGGGTTGCCGTAGACCATCTGCGGCTGGGCCAAGTAGTCGGTGAAGAAGGCGTTGCAGAAGCTGTCGGGCCCGAAGTTGACCGAGCTGAGCAGCGTGCCCCCGTCGCCATCCCACGAGTCGCGTCCGAGGCTCGCGTAGTAGTCGAGGATCCGGTGGCTGAAGGCCTGCGCGGCGATCACGTCGGGGTCGCTGATCGTGGTCGTCCGGCTGACCACCAGCTCGCCCGGGAGCTGGTTCTCGTTGGTCACCGCCGAGGCGTCGTAGGTCTGGACCGAGCCCGACTTGGTGCTCGGGTCCCACGACTCGGTGGTGGTGTCGGTCAGCTCCACGCCGCGCTTGACCTTGAGCCCGTACGCCGTCAGCGTGCGGCCGCCGGGATCGGTGCCGGTGACCTCGACGCTGTTCGTGTCCGGCGTCGCGCCGGGACGGAGCGAGGCCGGCGCGGGGGTCGCGACCTCGGCGGAGATCGGTCGTACGTCGAGCAGGTCGCCCGTGGTCGCGTCGATGTAGTAGGCGCCGGCGGTCAGCACGTCCGCGGCGTCCGCGACGATCGTCACCTCCCAGGCGAGCGCTCCGGTGCCCGTGGGCACGACCACCAGCCGCGGTGGGGCACCGCTGGCCGCGCCGCCCCCAGCGGCCGCGACCGCGGCAGCCGTGGCCTGCTCGGCCGTGAGCGCCGGGGTCGTCGAGGTGGTCAGTCCCGGGAAGACCCGTCCCCGGACGCCGGTGACCCGGAGGTCGGTGCCTGCGCCCCGGCCCGAGAAGACCAGGGTCGCGTCGAGGACGGGCACGTCGCCGACCGCCTGGGTGGCCCGGGTCGTGGTGACGTTCGGCACCGTGACGCTGTCGGGCTCGTCGAGGACCAGGGCGGCGGTGTCGACGCCGAACAGGTCGGCGCCGTACGCGTCCATGAAGCCGCGCGGCTCGCCGGGCCAACTGCCGCCGGAGAGGTCGGCGAGGTATCCCGTCACGTCGTCCTGGCGGCCGACCCAGCCGGTGTGGGTCTCATCGCGCAGCCGGTCGATGCTGTCCTGCAGCGCGGAGATCCGGGCCTGCGCCTCGCCCGGTGCCGCGCCGCCCACGCCACCCTGGTGACTCTGCAGCCAGCTCTCGGAGACCACGAGGACCACGGGGCGGGCATCGTCGTCGACGCCCTCGATCGCGGACTGGCACCCGGTCGCGACCAGCGCGACCACGGCCATCGTGGGGACGGCCCACCATCGGCGGCCGGAGCTGTGGTTGAACATCGCCGTGCGATGGTCTTGTCCCCGTTGTCCCGAAGTCAATGACCCGTCTGGGCGCGACGAAAGATAGTCCTCGACTGATGGCGGTGGGCGCTGGGACGATGCGCGGTGGCAGCGCGTCTCGTCGCGACGCGCGCGCGTGCCCGGACCCGACCCTTGAAGTGCTTGAGGAGTGATGCACGTGGCCTGCCCGACCTGTTCGTCCGACAACCCCGAGGTGGCGTCGTACTGCCACCGCTGCGGGACGTCGCTCCTGGTGGGTGACGCGAAGCGTGCGACGTCGTACGCCGTTCAGTCGGCCGAGGGGGTGACCCAGTTCGCGGTCATCTCCACGGTGATGCCGCACACCTCGCGGCACTCGGCCGACAACTACCGCTGGGCGATGATCATCTCGGGTGCCCTCATCCTCGCCGCTGCCGCGCTCGGCCTGCTGCCGATCGCGATCGCGGCCGCGGCGTTCCTGGTGCCGCTGGCCTACCTCGTCTACATCGACGACGTGAACCTCTGGGAGGAGGCGCCGGCGGCGGTCGTGGTCGGCCTGTTCGTGGCGACCGGCGCGCTCGCCGTGCTGATCTCCATGTTCTTCTTCCAGTGGGTCTTCGACGCGCAGTGGGCGAGCTTCGCCAGCGGCAGCCGGGCGCGCGGCGGCATCGAGGCGATGTCGTTCCCCGCTCTGCTGATCTTCGCGGTGCTGCTGCCGGTCGTCGCCGAGGTCGCCAAGAACGTCTTCGCGGTGCTGCTCGCCGCGCGGCCGCAGTTCGACGACATGATCGACGGCCTGACCTTCGGCGTCGCCGCGGGCACGGCGTACGCCGCGTTCGAGACCATCGTGGTCTTCTGGCCGGTCTTCACCGCCCAGGACTTCCGGACCACCACCGGGGTCGCGTCGTGGATGATCGTGGTGGCCAACGTGATGGTCGTGAAGTCGCTGATCTACGGCACCGCGACCGGCATCGCGGTCGCGGCGTTCTCGGGCAAGGGCGAGGGGTACGACGGCTTCACGCCGACCTACTTCGCCTACTTCGGTCTCGCGGTGGCTGCGAACGTCGCCTACTGGCTCGGCGTCCGGCTGATGGCGTACCTGCCGTTCGGCAACGGGCTCGGGCTGATCTGGGGCTTCCTGATCCTGGCCGCCCTGGTGGTGAAGATCCGGATGATGCTCCAGGTGGCGCTGCTCGAGGCCGCGGTCGAGGAGGCCGCGAAGGGTGACGGCTCCGACGACAAGCGCTCGACGTACGTCGAGACGTACTGCCCCGAGTGCGAGAATCTGCTGCTCACCAACGCCTCGTTCTGCATCGTGTGTGGCACCTCGGTGCGGTCGAGCTCGCGGCAGGCCCGCTCGGCGATGGGGATGAGGCCGGTGGGCGCCGCGACCGCGCCGGCCGCCGAGCCACCTGCCCCACCGCCGCCGACCGGGTCCACCGGCCCGTCGAGCGAAGGCGGTGCGGAGTGAGCACTTCCCAGCATCCGGCCCAGAGTCCTGCGCCGGTGAAGAGCAGCGACGACTACTTCAACAGCAGCCGGCTCCGGGTGATCGCGATGATCACCGCCGCCACCCTCGCGGTGGGCGCGCTGGGCGGTATCGCCGGCGTCGCGTTCGACCCCGACCCGGTCCCGAAGGACCACGTGATCCAGCCCGGTGGCACCGCGCGGGGCTTCCTGGGCTCGGTCGGCGGGCCGGGCAACGCTTCGCCGCGCTCGCACGGCGCGGCGACGCCGTTCGCGGCGCGGCTTCCGGCAGCCGACGCGACCGACAGCCCCAGCCCGCTCGGCACCATCGGCCCCGGCGACGGTTCCAGCCAGGAGCCGACAGATCAGGGCGACACCGGCGACAACGGTGACTCCGGAAGCTCTGGCGGGGGTGGCACCACGATCGAGGCCACCGACGTCGACATCTTCGTGCCGAACGGCTGGGACATCGACTTCCAGGACGAGAACCGCGTCTTCCAGAGCAACGGGCGCAACAGCTTCTCGTTCGCCTTCAGCTTCGTCGGCGACCCCACGCTCAGCTCCGGTGACGTCATCACCGACAACCTCACCAACATCCTGCCGGCGGAGAACTACACGCAGCTGCGTACCTCGGACGTGCAGACCCTGCAGCCGTTCGGCTCGGTGGTCTCGCTCTCCGGCCTCGAGTACGAAGCGCTGTGGGTCGACAACCAGGGCTCGATCAGCATCCACGGCCAGATCTACGTGGCGGTCCGGCAAGACGGCACGGTGCTCGGCATCGAGGTCGAGCACGCACCTGCTGAGGAGTTCACCGACGCCTTCGACGAGATGGTCCCGATCCTCGACAACTCCTACGCCAGGTTCGGTGGACTGGGATAAGTCACTGCGCCGACGTGAGGAGAGACCGCCGCCCCACCCCGGTGACGGGATGAGGTGAGGTGGGGCGGGCGGGGTTCAGCAGCCGGTGTCGCGGGCGGCGCGGGTGTCGGCTTTGGTGTTCTGGTATTCGGTGAGTCGGTCGCCGGTCAGGGGCGCGTACTTGGAGTCGCCGGCGGCGCTGTTCCAGGCGAGGCCGAACCAGACTTCGGGAGTGGAGAGGATGGCCTCGCCGGCGGCCTTGATGGCGGCGCCCGAGAAGCCGTTGTATTCGCCGATGCCGATCTTCTTGTCGGGGAAGCCCTGGTTGTCGAGCCAGGTGGCGAGCAGCGGGATGGCGCGGGCGGGGAGCCTGTTTCCGGGTTTGTCGGCGGTGCCGCTCTGGTAGGAGTCGACGGCGACGAAGTCCCATTGGGTGAGCAGGGATTTGTTGGTGAAGCTGGCGAAGTCGGCGACCTTGTTGTCGAGCAGCCAGCCGTTGAGGATCGGACCGACCTTGATGTTCGAGCTCTTCATCGCGTCCAGGAACAGCTGCGACGCGCCGCGGAAGTCGGCCGGGTCGACATCGCCGTACGGCTCGTGCCAGAAGGTCGCGGTCACCGGCACACCGAGCCGGTCGAGGTAGCTCCGGGTCGCCTTGAGCCAGGAGTCGTAGCCGCCGGACAGCATCGTGTCGATGCTCGGGACCTTGTAGGAGATGACCGGCATCATCCCGTTGGCGACGGCCTGCTCGATGATGCTCGACTGGGCCTTGCCGTTGGACTGGAGCGTCGCGAAGACGCGGCGGGCTTCGACGCCGCAGGAGCCGACCTCATTGATGCGTTCGCTCCAGAGCCTGGCAGGCGCGGACATGCCGACGATCTTCTGTGATGCCGGGACCCCGACGGGATCGCCGGTGGCCGCGGGCGGAACCGTGGGCGGATGGGTCGGGCGCGGCGCCGAGACGGCAGGGTTGGCGGTGAGGATGGCGGTGACGGCTGCGAGGCCGGCGATGGCGGAGATGTGGGCGCGCTTCATGGGGTCCTCCTCGGAAGGAAAATGGGGTCGACGCTCACCGGGCGGGCACCCGTGAGCAGGCATGGAGCAGCACAGTCCGAGCTGCGCCGCGGAGAGGCTGGCCTGGGTGCTCTGCCCACATCCCGCCGCGCGGCGGGGTTCGGATCTCAGGGCCCCGAGAGATGTCCAGCTTCTGGCGCCAACGCTAGGTAGCCGGACCTGCCGCGTGTGGTCCCTGAGGGAAGGTGACTTGACGCTGCGTGCAGTCGTCCTCGTGATCAGCGGTGGACCAGTCCGCAGCGGTGGGCGAAGACCACCGCCTGCGCGCGATCGCGCGCGCCGACCTTCGAGAGCACTCGCTTGACGTGCGTCTTGGCCGTCGACTCCGCGATGACCAGCAGGCTGGCGATCTCGTGGTTGGAGAGTCCTTCGCCGACCAGGCGGAGCACCTCGCGTTCGCGTTCGGTGAGTCGAGACAGCAGCCGATCGCCCTCGGCCGAGCCGCACCGCGCCGAGGCGGCACCACGCAGGACCCGTTCGACGATGGATTGGGTCACCGCCGAGTCGAGGAGCGCCTCGCCGGCGGCGACCGTGCGTACCGCCTCGACCAGCTGCTCGGGTGAGGAACGCTTCAACAGGAACCCGCTGGCGCCCGCGTGGAGTGCGTCCATCACCAGTTCGTCGTCGGCGACCGTGGTCAGCACCAGGACGCGTGGCCCGCCGGGCGATCCGGTGATCCGGCGGGTCGCCTCGATGCCGTCGATCCCCGGCATCCGGACGTCCATCAGCACCACGTGGGGGCGCGTCGTACGGCACAGGTCCACCACCGCAAGACCGTCCCCGACCTGGCCGACCAGTTCGAGGTCGGCAGCGTGCCCGAGTACGACGGCCAGCCCGGCACGCAGCAGGGCGTCGTCATCGGCGATCGCCACCCGGATCGTCATGCCAGGTCCAGCAGCGGGAGGCGGGCCGCGACCTGGAAGCCGCCGCCGGGGTGCGAGCCGTGCCGGACCTCGCCGCCGCAGCGCAGGGCGCGCTCGGTGATGCCGGCCAGACCACGTCCCGCCCGCCACGGCGCGACCTGGCCCGGCCCGTCGTCGATCACGTCCACCCACAGCTCGTCGGCACGTGCGCGGACCGAGACCTCGACGCGGCACGGGGCGGCGTACGTGACCGCGTTGGTGAGTGCTTCCTGGACGATTCGGTAAGCCGCCTTGTCGACCGTCCGAGGGATCGACCGCCCACGACCGGTGAGCGCCGGGTCGACGGTGAGATGAGCAGTGACGCCCGATGCCGACATCCGGTCAACGAGCTCAGGGAGGCTGGCCACGCCGAGGGTGGTAGGCACGGCGCGCGTCCCGCGTCCAGGCTTGGGCGAGAGAACGGCGAGCGCCTCGTCGAGCTCGCTCAGCGCGACCCGGCCTACCTGCTCGAGCTGCAGCAGCAGGCCGCGACTGGTGGCGGGGTCGTCACGGATCATCGTCCGCGCCGCGACGGCTTGGACGACCAGGACGTTGAGGGTGTGTCCGACGATGTCGTGGACGTCGGCCGCGAGCTCGGCCCGCTCCTGGGCGAGCAGCTGCTCGCGGACCGCGACGCGCGCTCGGTCGGCGGCCTCGAGTCGACGGGCCGCGCTGTAGCCGATCGCCCAGAACGTGGACCAGATCCCGGTGGTCGAAACGACGTCGTACACACCGTCCGGAGGGGTGCCGAGGAAGTAGCCGGCGATGCCCACCCAGATCACCAGCAGCCCCCATTGGGCCCGTCTGCGCGGAGCGCGCAGCGCCAGGGCGTAGCTGCACCACAGCGTGGCGACCGGCGCGATCGTGAGCGGCTCGGTCAACCACGACTCGAGCACCACCGCGGAGACGGCGACCACGAGGGAGGCCAGGGGGAACAGCCGCGAGGCCAGGATGCTGACGGTGAGCGCCAGGGTGGCGAACAGCGCCTGGGTCGATTCGATCGTCGGCCGGCTCGGGCCGAGGACGATTTCGACGTAGGCCAGGCAGGAGTACGCCGCCGCGATCGCGGGCTCCACGACGTCGGCGCGAGCCGCGGCGAGCTTGCGGACTGAGGGATGCATGGCGGACCTCGACGGCTGGGAGTGACGGAGCGGGCTGGCGTTGGCGAGTGCGGGGGAGACCCCCCGCGCGGCGTCGGCTCTCGGGAAGACCAATGCCGCGCGGGAGATCCGTGATGCGACCCGCGGAGCAACGACAGCGGCTGCGGGCCGCACGTGCTGGTGATGGTGACACCGGGCCTGCCTCGGGCACGGCTCCGACTGCTCCACCGAGCCTTCAGTCTTGTGCTTCGGAGGCGAGCTGTGTCGACTGACAGAGCAACGCCGTGGCTGCTCAGAGCGCTCTCGACTCTCCCCGCACGACGTGCACGCAGTTCCGGCGCCCTGTGCACGCTGCGTCGCCGACCCGCACACGCGTCCGTTTAGCGTCGTAGTCGCTCCGTTGCTCCCTCCGGCGACATCCGACCGGCGCGGTCGACGCGCCGGTCCGGCCACAGCTCGAGGAACTGTGCGGGGCTCGGGGCGGCCCGCTCTACCCCCTTGGAGCGGGCCGCTTCCTGGGACACGCCCTCGTGCGGTCGATCCGGGTGAGCGGCGCCGGGACCTCTGGCCCCGCCGTGCACGGCGCGTCGATCAGCCGTGCACTCTGCGTCGACCGCTGAGCCACGGGTCTGCGCACGATGGATCGAATGCCCACTCAGGCGGAGTGGCGAATGCGGAGGAGTCGATGGTGGGGCGACGACTGCTGGCCCGGGCCTGCCTTGCGGCGGGCGTCATCTCGGCGCTGGCCTTGGCGTCGACGCCGGCCGTGGCCGGCACCGGAAGGGTGGCTCCAGATGGGCTGCGTCCATCCGCCGTGGCGGCCATCGAGTCACAAGCGGGCGCCGGTCTCGGCGTGAGCGTCACGCTGACCAACAGCTCCGACCGCACCGCACCTGGCGCGCGCGCCTCGGTGTTCCTCACCTCGACGCGCGCGACGTACCAGTTGGGCAGGCCGCCGTTCCCGGCGATCGCAGCGGACACCTCGGCGGTCATCTTCCTGCCCAGTACGCCGCACCGCCGGATCCGCGATGGCCGCTACGCCGTCCGGGTCTGCCTTCCGCCCACACCCGGCGCCGCCGGCCGACACGGCTCCTGTGCGAGCACCGGCCGCGCCGTGGTGCAGGTGCGAGCCGGCGAGGTGCGGGTGCTCTCGACCGGCGACTGAGCCGGAGCCACGTCGCCGCGGGGCCGCAGTGTCCACGTCGGAGGCGCTGCCGTCCTTCATTGACTGGTTCGACACGCCCACGTCTGGGCCATGGCTAGACCTGCTAGGCGGGTTTCTAGGACGCGAACGCACCGTTGTGCCTTTTCCACACGCGAGTAACAACGCGGTTCCTACGGTTCCGGCATGTCTGGTCAGGAACGCCGTATCGGCGCCGTCTCGGTCCTGTTCGCCGCCCTCGTGTGGGTGGCCATGGTCCTCACCGCGCCGCAAGCCGTAGCACTCAAGGCCCCTGCCGAGTACGCCCAGCAGGCGGTCACCTCCACCAACCTCCAGCGCAGCGACAACGGGCTGCGCACCCTCGCCGATGACAAGTGTCTGGCCCGGGCCGCGGTCCGTCAGGCCAAGGCGATGGCCGCGCGTGAGGAGATGTTCCATCAAGACATCTACGCGGTGTTGCGCAAGTGCCGGCTGCGGGAGGCCGGTGAGAACGTCGCCTACGGCTTCGACACCGGTGCTTCGGTGGTCGCCGATGGGTGGATGAACTCACCAGAGCATCGGGCCAACATCTTGCGCAGTAGCTACAACCGGGTCGGGATCGGCGCGGTCCAGGCCGCGGACGGCACCTGGTACGCCGCCCAGGTCTTCGGCCGACGCTGATGCGACGCTGAACTGCCGGAGCCGAGCGCTAGTGGTCAACGGAGATGACCACTAGTTCGCGCTCGGACGACCACGATGCGTGACAGCCGGTCACGATGGTGTCGTCCCGCTGCGGATCCCGGGCCCTGCCTGCCCGGGATCAGGGTGCCGCACGATCGAGACACCTCACCCGGTCGCGCATCGTGATGGGGACAGGTGGGGCCGGGTCCGAAGAGGACCCGGCCCCGCTGTCGTCGTGGAGGGGCAATACCCCACTACCTCTCCAGGGGTACGCCGACCTACCCCCGCGAGATGACGCGAGTCGCACCCGGCGTCGACTTGGCTCGGACCTGCATCTGTTTCTGGGGGGAAACCGTGCGGTTGCTCGGTGACTCCTCTGTCCCCGAGGAGAGCCTTGACCGTCCGGAGATCCACCGCGTTCGTCAGTGTCCTGCTCGCGATGCTCGCCCCGGCACTCACCCCGCCGGCTGACGCCGCGACGACAGTGATCGGCAGCGGGACCACCGCCAGCACGGAGTCCAGCGACCTGTGGTCGGCCACCTCGCTGGGCGCGGACTCCGATGGAGGACAGCTCCGCACCGTGCACCCGTCCGAGTTCGAGGCATACACGTTGAACGACCAGGCGCTCGACGCCGTCCTCGACCAGGCGCCCCTCGAGGACACGGCCGCCGCCGCTCGCAACCTGCCGACCCTCGAGGTCCCCGCGCCGACCGGTGAGCTGGTCGAGTTCGCGCTGGTCGAGTCGCCGGTGATGGAGGACGGCCTGGCTGCCGCCCACCCGGACATCAAGACCTACGCCGGCACCTCGGTCACCGAGGGGTACGCCGCGAGCATCCGACTCGACGTGACGCCCAACGGCTTCCACGCCGCGGTCCGCACCGTCGACGGTGCCGGGTGGTACGTCGACCCGGCGTACGTCGATGACGAGGGCCCCTACCTCTCCTACCACGGCACCGCGCTCCCCGCGTCCGAACGCCCGCTGGCGGAGCCCGAGCTCGATGTGGAGACACAAGGCGCGGTCACGAGGTTGGCGGCCCGCGCGGCCAACGCTGGAAGTGTCGTGAGGCGGCGGACTTACCGATGGGCGCTACTCAACGACCCCACCTTCGCCACCAAGGTCGCACCAGGTCTCAACACCGGAGGCGATGACACCGCGTCGAACGCCGCGGTGCTGGCGGCCAAGGTCACCCTGGTGAACCGGGTCAACGAGATCTTCAACGACGACCTCGCCATCAAGCTGCTGCTGATCGACGGCACGGACAAGCTCAACCTCAACACCACGGCCAAGGCGACGGGCGCAAACGGGCCGTGCGGGACGGCGCCGTGCTTCACCAGCGACCAACTTGGCGACGGCTGCCAGGGCAGCCTGCTACTCCGGCAGCGGCACGTGCTCGGGCTGTTGGCAGGCGCTGACAACTTCGATGTCGGCCACCTGGTGGGCGGAATGGATGGCGGTGGCGTCGCCGCAATCGGCGTGGTGGGTGGCCGCGACAAGGCCATGGGCTGCAGCAGCGTCCTCTCCCCGGTTGGCGACTACATGGCGCTCGGGTTCCTCGCGCACGAGTTGGGCCACCAGTTCGGTGCCAACCACTCGTTCGCGTCGGCCGGTCCGTGTGGACCGTGGCGCAACGACGCCACATCGGTCGAGCCGGGAGGCGGCACGTCGATCATGTCCTACGCCGGAGGGTGCGAGGGTGACACGCTGCAGAGCGACCCCGATCCCTACTTCGCGGCTCGGAGCCAGGCCGAGATCAACGCCCTCGTGAACCTGACAGTTGCCAACACCGTAGAGGTGCAGGAGGTGGCACTCACGGGTCGCGGATCGGCCTCGTCGTTCCGATTGGACTACGACGGCACGTCGACGCTTCCGATCACCGGCGCCACCGACGTTCCAGGCGTCAGCTACGCCTACACCGCGGCCGGCGTGAAGGCCGCCATCCAGGCTGCCATCGGTGGCACGATCTCCGTGACTCCGTTCTTCGACGCGGCCACGTGGAACGACAACGGCTTCCAGGTCAGCTACGGCGGGACACTCGCCGGCCGTGACGTGAGGACGCCCGCGGTAGCGGACGCTGTGGGCGTCGCAGGGTACGCGGGCACGGTGGTGCAGGGCGGCTCGCACGGGATTGGTGGCAGCACGGGCACCGCGACCAGCAACCGTAGCCCCTCCGTGACCGCGCCATCGGCGAAGACGATCCCGGTCCGGACGCCGTTCGCGCTCACCGGCTCAGGGGAGGACGCCGACGGCGACGCCCTCGTCTACACCTGGGAGCAGGACGACCGAGCCGCCGCTGGCGGCACCGCGCTTCAATCCAATACCAAGCTCAGCGGCCCGTTGTTCCCACAGTTCGCCACGACAGCCACGGTTGCGAACAACACCGTCTTCCACGCCCAGGGTCACCACCATGCCGACGCGAGCCCGACACGCACGTTCCCGGATCTGGCGCAGGTGCTGCGTGGGGCAACCAACGCTGCCAGCGGTCGTTGCCCGGCCGTCGGCAACCCGAACGGCAGGTTGCCTGCGGGCGACGTACTCGACTGCTACGCCGAGTTCCTGCCCACCGCCGACTACGTCGGCGACGTGACGGCGGGCAACGCCTCTCCGCCGGCACTGAACTTCCGGCTCACCGCGCGCGACCTGTACCCGAGCGGCGGCGGCACGTCGTACGACGACGTGAAGCTCACCCTCGACCCGACCGCCGGCCCGTTCCTGGTGACCAGCCAGGCCGCGGCCACGACGTACGAGGGGGGCAGCACCCAGACCATCACCTGGGCCGTCAACGGCACCGACAAGCCCGCGCTGGCGCCGAACGTGAAGATCACGATGTCGACCGATGGTGGTCAGAGCTGGGGTGAGGTGCTCGCCGCCAACACCCCCAACGACGGCTCGGCCGAGGTGGTGATCCCGAACGTCGCGACCTCGACGGCGCGGATCAGGCTCGAAGCCGTCGACAACTACTTCTTCGACGTCAACGACGCCCCGATCACCATCGACCCGAGCGTGTCGACCCGCGGGCTCGAAGTCCAGCCGCCGACAGTCACCGAGGTGAGCGCGCCTTACGGCGGCGCAGTGGGTGCGGCGGACTCGACGTTCTCGGCGACGTCCGAACGCCCTGGCGCCCGGCTGAGGGCAACGGCGACCGGCCTCCCGGCCGGCCTCGAGCTGACCCGCGAGGGCACGGACGACGCAGCGACCTGGACAGTGATCGGAGCGGTCCAGGACGAGTCGGGCCGCTACGAGGCGACCATCCAGGTCACCGACGGGGGCGACATCGTGGAGGTGCCCCTGACCATTCGCGTCGTCGCCGCCGGAGCGGTCGCGAGCCTGGTGAAACAGACCTCGACCGGCACCGGCGTCCTGTCCTATCGCCAGGACGTCGCCCTGACCGCGAATCTCGTCGCGGCCGAGCTCGGGAACAGGGGTGATCTCGCGTTCGCCACCGTCGACTTCCTGGACGCGACCTCGGGGGAGACGCTCTGCCCCAAGGTCGCCGTGACCGCGGCTAACGGCGAGGGCACGGCTGTGTGCACCTACTCGGCGATCGCCAACCGCACCTACGACATCCGCCTCGCCGTCGGCGGGCGCTTCACCGGCGCGTCAACAGTCTCTCGCCCGTTTACGCTGCCGCAGACCCGGATCCTGTCCGCGCAGTGGTTCCCGACCGGACCCACGAACACCATCACGTTCGAATCCGACTCGGCCGCGGCGACGTTCACCTGCACCCTGGACGGCGGCCCCCCGACGCCGTGCAGCTCGCCGTACACCTGGACCCTGGCCGGCCAGGCGCCCGGGAAGCACCGGCTCCTGGTCTGGGCGACCGTGAACGGGCTGCGCGACTCCACCCCGGCCGGCCTGAACTACATCGTGACGACCGCACCATAGGCCGAACAGCTCCGTCGCGCGATCGGGCGGCTGCCGCAACTCGGGGCCGAAAACTCGCCGGGGTAGAAGACCAGCGCATGGTTACGGTCGCAGCGCGCACGATTGCGTTCGTTCCATGGCCGGGGGGCCGGCGACCTCCTACTGTCAGGGCCGCCCGCACGGCTAGGACTCGGACAAGCGCGGGGGAACGGAGCGCGCAGTGGGTGGCGGCTCAGAGGCTCAGATGTTGGTCGTCATGCGGGCGAACCTTGCCGGCGACCACCGTTACCTGGTCGTCGAACTGAGCCCGGAGGAGGCCGAGAGGCTTCTCGCCTCGGGGGGCAGCGGGCTCGCGAACATCCCGCTGCCGGCCTCGGCGCAGGCGGCCGGGCAGATCGAGGAGCACATCTCCGAGCGGCTGGCCAGACACGAGCCGATCCCGGCATCGCTCGACGAGACCCGTACGTCGAGGCGGCGCCGGAAGAATCTGCAGGCGGCCTGGGGCTACATCGACGACCACATCTCTGACATGGGGCTTACTCCGCTCAGCGTGGCGGGGGCGATCCACGTCTCGCCCCGCTACCTGCACTCGATCTTCCGCGAGACCGGTTCCAGCGTCGCCCAGTACATCCGGCGCCGGCGCCTCGAGGTGAGCCGGGAGCTGCTCGCCCAGCACACCCCACCCACCCTGCACATCTCCGACATCGCCCGGCGGGTCGGATTCTCCGATCCTTCGCACTTCGCGCGGGTCTTCCGGCTCGCCTACGGGCAGACCCCCCGGGAGTTCCGAACGATGGTGCAAGGAGGGGAGTTCCCGCCTGTCTCCGACCTCCCCGAAG
>DOWL01000028.1:0-199 GCA_003519585.1 Nocardioides sp.
CGACGTCGGCACCCAGTACCGCTCGGCGATCTACTACACCTCGCCCGAGCAGGAGCAGGTCGCCCGCGAGCTGACGGCGGTCTACGGCCACGAGCTCGAGCGGCGCCGGCTGGGCGAGATCACCACCGAGATCCGGCCGGCCAGCGACACGCCGTACTACTACGCCGAGGACGCCCACCAGCAGTACCTCGCCAAGAAC
>DOWL01000028.1:334-6088 GCA_003519585.1 Nocardioides sp.
CGAGGACTATCACCAGCAGTACCTCGCCAAGAACCCGTTCGGCTACCGCTGCCACGCCAACACCGGCGTGAAGTTCCCGGCCTGACCGCCTGATGCGCTGGCTCGCCGACGGTGTCGGCGGGTCCGCTTACGGTCGGCTCCGTGATGGAGACGACCCAGCTGCCCCTGTGGCTCGTGGTCGTCCTGACCGTGGTGCCGGCGCTGATCGCTGGCACTACGGCTTTGGGGTGCGCGTGGTTGTCCGGCGCCCGTAAGGCGTCTGGCGAGCTGGACCGATGGCGGCGACGTGAAGAGACCATGCGGATGCTTCGGTGGGCGGCAGACAAGGGGACCGCGATTGACACCGACGGACGGCTGGTGGCGCTGTCTGTACTTGACGCCCTGGACCGGTCGAAGCCAGTCATGCTCCAGCCTGAGGATCAGGGGATCCTCGACGCGGTCATCGACGCCGTTCTGGCCGACCCGACCGCAGATGTCGCGCGCTACCCTGGCATCAACGACAGCTACGAGGTGGAGGTGATCGACGATGGTTGACCGTCGGATCCCAGGGCGCACGGCTACCTTCGTGACATCGTCCGAGGTCAAGGCCGCCCAGATGAAGGTGCGGCGGATGCTGGCCCGCGGTCAGGAGCCGTCGGCGGTCCTGCTGGCGATCGCCGATGCACGCGGCGATCTTGAGGACTACCTCCTCGAGTCCCGGTCGGCCTGACTCGGGCATCCACGTCGGGGCCGCCAACACTGGCGTGAAGTTCCCGGCCTGACCCTGTCGTATCCCGCGGCCGCCGTTCGTAGCGTAGGTATGGCGGACGCCGGGTCCGCCCGAGCCCAGGGAGACGACATGCCCGAATACCTCATCTACTTCAACCAGCAGTGGGTGGGCGACCACGACGAGGAGTGGTACCAGGGACGGGTGGCGCCGTCGCGCGCCGTCATCGCCGAACTCCAGGCCGCCGGTCAGCTCGTGTACGCCGGCGGGCTGGTCGAGGAGGTCGAGGAGGCCTTCAGCGCGGACCAGACGAGCGGGGAGCTGCTGTTCACTGACGGACCGTTCGTCGAGACCAAGGAGTACCTCGGCGGGTTGACCATCGTGGACGTGCCCGACGAGGAGACCGCGCGGATGTGGGCCGGCAAGATCGCGGTGGGCTGTGGCTGGCCGCAGGAGGTGCGGCAGTTCAAGCCGGGCTCTGTGAAACAGTGAGCTGACGCACCTACGGCGCAGTCGCCGGACCCTGGCCGTTGCGCAGGAGGTTGCCGCGCCCGGTCGGCCACGGCAGGCAGCCGGTGCCGGATCCGGGCACGGTGTAGACGTCGATGCCGTGGTCGAAGGTGGTGAGCACGATCTCGAGGGTGCCGTCGCCGGTCAGGTCGCCGATCGACGGAGCGGCGGCCACACCGATGCCGTTGCCGTCGCGGCCCTGGTGCTTCAGCTTGGTGACCGAGAGCTGCTTGCCCTGGGCGTTCAGCACCCAGAGGCGACCCGATCCCGGCTTCAGCGCGTAGGTGCCGAAGACCAGTTCGGGGGTTCCGTCCTTGTTGAGATCGGCCGCGACCACTTCCGAGGCGAAGGTCTTGGCTGTCGCCGGCGCATACCTGCTGGTCCAGAGCCGGCGACCGTCGGGCCCCACGGCGTAGACCTGACCACCGGGCAGTGCGGCGACGATCTCGGGCTGGCCGTCGCCGGTGAGGTCCACGACGGTCGGGGCGGGGATGCCGGAGGGTGGGTACCAGTCGCCGTCGGGACGGTGCACGGGACGCCGGGAGACCACGAGTTTCTGGAACCCCGGATGGCGCATCGCGGAGCGGCTGCCGTCGCCGTACGCGCCGTCGAGCGCCATGAACGCGTAGCCCTGGGTGCGGTACGGGATGTGCTTCTCCACGTTGGGGAGCCCAACCACCTCGTTGCGGCCGTCGCCGTCGAGATCGGCCACGGACGGCGGTGAGGCGGTCCACTGCAGCCAGGGCTGGCGGGCCGGACTCGGCCACGCGCCGGTGTGCAAGTGGTAGTGGCGCTTCTCGACCTTCGCGCTCGCCCACCGGATGAAGTCGCCCCAGGCCATCCGCTTGCCCTGGGCCCGCCCCGACTCGGGGTTGGTGAACCACGGCGAGGCCAGCACGGAGGTGCCGTCGAGGTTGAAGGCGTGGAGTTGGTGGTTGTCGAAGGTGGCCAGGATCTCCACTTGCGGATCGTCGTCGATGTTGCCGATGCCGACGTTCTCGCCGTACGCGCCGTAGCCGCGGTTGCGGGGCCAGGCGTGCGCTCGCCCGCCCGGCTGGAACAGCTTGCCGTTGGCCGCGAAGACGAAGACCTGCGCACCCTTGCGCGCGGTGTTGGTAGTCGTGGCGACGACCTCGACCCGGCCGTCGCCGTCGAGGTCGGCCGCGGCCAGGCCACGAACCTCGGGCGACTGACCGCCACTGTTGGTGGACGCCGGCCACCCCGCCTTGCGCTGGAGCCGGCCGCCGCGGAACTCGTAGGCCGCCACGGTGCCCTCGTTGCCGCCCACGACGATGTCCGGCACGCCGTCGCCCTCGAGGTCGGCCACCACCGAGGGGGCGTAGACCCGGCCCTTGCTGGCCCGACCCTTGCCGAGCAGCTTCCCGGCCGCATCGAAGACGAACGTCGAGTAGAACGGCGCGACGATCTCGAGCCGGCCGTCCGCGTCCAGATCGACCAGACCCGGCGAGGAGAACCAGCCGGTCTCGCCGGTCGGGATGTTCCGGACCCGCTTGGGCGCCGAGACCGGCGCCGTACCGCCCTGGGGGACGCAGGCCGCTGGGGCCAGCGTCACGACCGGACCGGGAGCCCTCTCGAGCACCTCGGAGCCACTGGCCGAGGTGGCCGTGGTGGCGACCGGCGCCAGAGTGGCGACCAGGAGTACGGCGAAGGCGACGGGACGAACAGACCGCATTCCGAGCACCCTACTCACGCCTCGCGGCGTGAGTAGGGACGCTGGAATCAGTCGAGCTCAGACGACGACGGTCGTCTCGACCCGGGTGAGCACGTCGTGCAGGTGCTCGCGCAGGTGCTCGCGGTGCTCGTTCTCGGTCTCGCGCAGCCGGTCGATCTCGGCGTTCAGCTTCTCGCGGGTCTCCTCGAGTTCGGCGCGGACGCGCTCGACCTCGGAGCGGGCCTCGTCGAGCACCCGGTCCGCCTCGGCACGGGCGCCTTCGCGCACCTCCTCGGCCTCGGCCTCCGCCTCGGCGACGAGTTCGTCGGCGTTGCGCGCGGCGAGCTCGAGGAGCCGGGCCGCCGCCTCCGACGGAGTCGTGGCGGGTGCCCGGACGTGCTCGTCGTCGGCGACATCGGTCGCCTCGTCGGCCACGTCGGTGGGCTCTCCGGACGCCTCGTCGGTGGGCTCGTCGACCGCGTCGTCACCGTCCGAGTCAGCGTTCAAGTCAGCGTTCAAGTCAGCGTTCAAGTCAGCGTTCAAGTCAGCGTTGTCGGCTGCCTCGTCCGTGATCTCGGTCGACTCGTCCGCCGAGTCTGTCGGCTCGTCGGTGCGCTCTCCGGAGACCTCGTCGTCGGCGAACGGCTCGACCACCAGGTCTTCCAGGTGTTCAGATGTGCTGGTCATCGTTCCCCCTCGGGTGATGCCACGGTATGGGGACCCGGTCGCCCTGAGCCGACTGAGGGTGCTGATCACACCGTCTCGATGTGTGCGTGTTTTTCAGTGTGTGCGCGATTCGCTTGCCCTGTCCCAGGAATCGGGGAATGTCGTCCTTCCGGCCATCCCGCGGCATCTGCCCGGGTCATGCGGTCGAAACGTCCCGGACAGGCGGCGCTGGGTCGGTCGGGGACAATGGGCTCGTGCCCGACCGCGACCTCCCGCGCAAGGCCGCTGCCCGCACCGCGCGGCTGGCTGCCCTGCCGCTCGGGTACGCCGGCAGGAGCGCGCTCGGCCTCGGCAGGCGGCTGGGCGGGGCACCGGCGGAGACCGTGCTCACCGACATCCAGCAGCGGACCGCCGAGCAGTTGTTCCGCACCCTCGGTGAGCTCAAGGGCGGCGCGATGAAGTTCGGCCAGGCGCTGAGCGTGCTCGAGGCCGCGCTCCCCGAGGAGGTCGCGGGCCCCTACCGCGAGCAGTTGACCCGACTCCAGGACGCGGCGCCACCGATGCCGACCCAGACCGTGCGCGACCAGATCGAGGGAGCACTCGGTCCCGGCTGGCGCGACCAGCTGGTCTGGCTCGACGGGGGGCCGACCGCGGCGGCCTCGATCGGCCAGGTCCACAAGGGCACGTGGCACGACGGCCGTGACGTCGCGGTCAAGGTCCAGTACCCCGGCGCCGGCGACGCGCTGATGGGCGACCTGCGGCAGATCGCGCGGCTCGGCCGGACCATCGCCCCGCTGGTACCCGGCGTCGACCTCAAGCCGCTGATCCAGGAGATGCAGGACCGCGCCGTCGACGAGCTCGACTACGAGCTCGAGGCGGAGGCCCAGCGCGCATTCGCCCGCGCATTCGCGGGCGACCCCGAGATCGTGGTGCCCGACGTGGTCGCCGTCGGCGGGACGGTCATCGTCACCGAGTGGCTGGAGAGCCCGGCGAGCCTGGCCCAGGTCATCCGCGACGGCACCCAGGAGGAACGCGACCACTACGGCGAGCTGTTCGTCCGGTTCCTGTTCGCCGGACCGAGCCGCACCGGCATGCTGCACGCCGACCCGCACCCGGGCAACTTCCGGGTGCTGCCCGCCGCGGACGGCTCCCCGGGCCGCCTCGGCATCCTCGACTACGGCGCAGTCGCGCGGCTGGAGAGCGACGGACTGCCCGAGGCGATGGGCAGGCTGATCCGGGTGGCCTCCGAGAGCGACCGCGAGGGGCTCGTGGAGGGGCTGCGCGCCGAGGGGTTCATCAAGGACCGCACCAAGATCGATCCCGACCTGCTGCTCGACTACCTGAGCCCGTTCGTCGAGCCGACCCAGGTCGAGCGGTTCCGGTTCAGTCGGGAGTGGATGCGCAGCCAGTTCAACCGCATCAACAACCCGCGCGAGCCGTCGTACACCGTGGCCATGAAGCTCAACCTGCCGCCGTCGTACCTCCTCATCCACCGCACCTGGCTCGGTGGCATCGGCGTGCTGAGCCAACTCGAGGCGGAGGCGCCGTTCCGGGCGATCCTCACCGAGTTCCTGCCTGGGTTCGCGTCGGCCTGACTGCTTCAGGCGACGTCGGGTCAGCAGACTCGTAGGTACATCACGTGCAGCCCGACCAGTCCGTGCTCCCTGGAGTCGAAGGCCTCCGGCACGGTGCCGATGATCTCGAAGCCGAGTGAGGTCCACAGGCGTACGGCGGCCGCGTTGGTCTCGACCACCGCGTTGAACTGGATGGCGCGATAGCCCTGGTCGCGGTGCCACTGCACGACGTACTCCCCCAGCCGCCGGCCCACGCCGAGCCCACGGGCGGCGGGCGCGACCATGAACGACGCGGTGCCGACGTGTCGTCCGCGGCCGGGACGGTTCGGGCCCATGGTGGCGCTGCCGAGCACGACCCCGTCGTCCTCGAGCACCACCGTCTGGCCGGGCGGGCTCATGGTCCAGAGCTGTCGAGCCTGCTCGGAGGTGAGGTCGAGGGGGTAGGCGTAGGTCTCGCCGGCCTGGACGATCTCGTCGAAGAACGGCCAGACCTCAGGCCAGTCCTGCTCGGTCATCGGGCGGATGGTCATGGGTCTCCGACCTGGCCGTCGATGGACTGGCGGATCAGGTCGGCATGGCCGTTGTGGCGGGCGTACTCCTGCACCATGTGGGCCAGGATCCAGCGC
>DOWL01000154.1:0-517 GCA_003519585.1 Nocardioides sp.
GCCCGCGACGTGATGGTCGTCGACACGCTGCCCGAGGGCCTGACCCCGGTCTCCGCGACCGGTGACGACTGGACCTGTGACGAGGACGGGCAGGAGCTGACATGCGTGCTGGGCAGCCCCCTCGCCCCTGACACCGACGCGCCGCCGATCACCGTCACGGTGCTGGTCGAGCCGGCGGCGTACCCGACCGTCACCAACCTCGCCGAGGTCGGCTCGGAGGCGACCGATCCCGAGCCGGCGGACAACACCGACGAGGACGAGGTGACGGTGCCACCGTTGGTGAACCTGACCCTCGACAAGGTCCACGAGGGCCGCTTCGTGGTGGGGGAGCAGGCGCGATACGTCCTGACCGTCTCCAACGAGGGCCCCACCGAGGACCCGGGGCCGATCACGCTCACCGACGTCCTGCCCGACGGCCTCACGCTGTCCGGCGTGACCAGCGACGACTGGGCCTGCGAGGGAACCACCAGCGTCACGTGCGAGTACGCCGCCGCCCTGCCGGCCGGGGGCAGCACCC
>DOWL01000154.1:724-929 GCA_003519585.1 Nocardioides sp.
GTCAACACCGCCACGGTGTCGACGCCCACCGAGGAGTCCGACGTCACCGACAACAGCGACGACGACGCCGCGGCCGTGACGCCGACGTCGGTGCTGACCATCGACAAGAGGGTGCGCTCGTCCGCCGACGGCAGAGTGGTCTACGCGATCACCGTCGCCAACGAGGGTCCCAGCGACACCGTGCATCCCCTGGTGGTGGTCGACG
>DOWL01000154.1:1099-1371 GCA_003519585.1 Nocardioides sp.
CCTGCCGGCCGAGCTCCGCCTGGTGTCGGCCGAGGGTCGCGGCTGGCGGTGCAGCACCCAGCGCGACGTCGCCCGGTGCACCTTCCCGGCCTCCCTGCCCGCGGGCGAGGAGACCATGCTGGTGGTCGTCGCCGAGGTCCGCGAGTCGGTGACCGCCGGGACCGAGGTGGTCAACGTGGCGGTGCTCGACGACGGGCCCGGGGTCGACCCGAGCGACGGAGCGGTCCTCGTCCTGGGCGAGGAGGACCTCGCGCCCGGCGCGGCCGACGACG
>DOWL01000154.1:1615-11589 GCA_003519585.1 Nocardioides sp.
GGCTGGGCGCTGGTCGCGGCGGGCCTGCTCGTGGTGGGCTGGCTGGTCTGGGAGCTGGTCGGCACCACCGTGGTGGCCCAGCACCGGCAGGAGGGGCTGGTGGCCGACCTGACCGAGCGGTTCGACCGCGGCCCGGCGGCCGGTGACCGGTCGTTGCCGCACGGCGCCTTCGCCGTCGCCCGGCTGCCGGACTCGATCGGTGGTGACACGGTGCCGGTGGTCGAGGGCGACGACGACGACGCTCTCGCGTGGGGCCTCGGGCACGTCACGGACACCGAGCTCCCGGGCGAGGGCGGGAACGTCGTCCTCGGCGGCCACCGCATCACCCACGGTGAGCCGCTGCGCGACCTCACCGAGATCCGGCCCGGCGACCAGATCGTCCTGCGCACGGCGACCGAGCGCTACACCTACGAGGTCCCCGAGGGTGCGACGGTCCGGCGGGTGCCCTTCACGGATGCGTCCGTGCTCGACGACCGGGCCGGCGACCCAGGGCTGCCTCGGCGCGGCGAGCTGCTGACGCTGGTGACGTGCGCCGAGCTGTTCCACACCGACGACCGGCTGGTGGTCAGCGCCGTCCGGGTCCGATGACATGCGTGCGTGGACGCGGGGCAGACGGTCGGCCTCCTCGAGGGACCATGTCGCGGATCGGCCGCGGCCCAGCTCCGCGAGCAGGAACGCCGTGACGGCGTGCCTGACGATGGCCTGGCTCGCTCGCGGTCTCAGGCGGGGCCGTCGCAGAAGCCAGTCGGGACGAGTCGGACGATCCGCCTCATGCTCTCGCACCCCCCCGAGAACACGAAGTGACGACGTGCCCCCCCCGGCGCTTGACGAGCAGGTACAGGCCATCCGCGCCAGACTCAACTGACGCTAGGTGTCGACGCAGTCACATCTGTCACTCTGGCAACGCCTCACCGTGTCGCTGAACTGCTGGCAGGGCCCGCGCATAGACTCGAGTCATGCTGTCACCCGTGGTCCAGGATCCCGATTTCGGGCGAATGCCCGCGTGGCCGTTGGATGGACATTGGATGTCCGAGCACAGCTGATGTGAACGGACAGGAAATGCCTGTAGGACGACGGTGAATGGGTGCCGATTTCTTCGTGCACCTTGAGCTGCTGTCGGAACGCGGACCACCAATGCGCCGGCGTGGATCCTGGGGGTAGATCGACCAACCGGGCTGAAGCGAGGAGTTGGCCGCCGAGCGGGGGCACGTCCTGCGGTTCGATGCTGGTGTATCGAACATGGTGAAGGTCATCGCGGCTCGCGACCCTGCGGCAGATTAGGCCTTGGTGGGCGAGGTGGGTGAAGCAGCCGCTTCCCAGGTTGTAGAGGAGCACGTCCTCGAGGTCGGCAAAGCTCTGATCTGGTGTGGCGTACTCGGCGTAGAGGACGCCGGCTTGGCCTTCCCTCATGGAACGCAGCACCGTGCGGAGGTCGCGCCGATACTCACGTAGCCAGCCTTTCGGTTCGAAAGGTAACCGCACGAGGCTCCAGGCCTCCACGTGGGTGTCCGAGCCGTCCACCGCGAACGGGCGAGCGTGCTCCATGCGGTCAGGATGCCACGCGGCATCCCCCCCAGACCTCTGGCGCCCCGAGCGCCTATCAGCATCTCGATGGCAGTTGGCAGGCCAGCGCAATCTAGCCGAGCCGACGGACGGTCATGACCTCGCCCGAGAACTCGCCGATGGTCCCGTAGCGCACGACGTCACCCGTCCGAGGTGCATGGAGGATCCGGTCACCGCCGACGTAGATCGCGACGTGGTGCGGACCGCCGGCGCCGGGGTAGCTGAAGAAGATCAGGTCGCCGGGCTTCTTCTCGCCGAAGGGGATGCCCGTGCCGGCGTGGATCTGGTCGCCGGAGTAGTGCGGGAGTCGGATGCGTCCGCCGGATGCCTGGTAGGCCGCGTACAGGACGAGACCGGAGCAGTCGAAGCCGCCGCCTGTGGGCCCCTCGAAGTTGCCGCCGCCCCAGACGTAGGGCTTGCCTAGCTGGGACGCGGCGGCCTTGATGAAGTCTCCCGCGAATCCGGGCGGAAGGTTCATCGGCACCTCGCCCGCAGGTTGGGCACAAGCGAGCTCGCTCGTGAGCGATACCCCGCTCAGCGTCGCCAGGACTTGCTCCGCGATGGGCTGGTTGACGGCGTACCGGTCGGGATAGGCCGAGACCTGCACGGCCTGGGCCGCAGCGCCGGGGACCATCGATGCCCATCCGTCGATGTCGAGCAGGCCCCGTGGCGAGCCGTGGTTCGGGCCGCTGGGTCCGCCGTAGAAGGCGCGGGATGACCACACCGGGTCCATCAGGTTCTCGACAGTGCCCCAGCCGGCGGCGGGACGCTGCTGGAATAGGCCGACGGAGTCGTGGTCGCTGCCGTCACCGTCGTTCGGGATGTTGCCGGAGTGGGGGTAGGCGCCGATGTTCGACAGGACCCGCAGCGACGACTCGGTCAGCGCGGTCATGATCGCGATCATCTGGCCACGGGCCGGGATGTTCTCGCTCTGGCCGGTGGCGATGATCGCGGCGGCGCGGGTGAGCTGCTGCTGGTTGAGGGTGACGGTCTCGCCGTTGGTGTTCGTCGCGCTGAGGCTGTCCGGCACCGGGCCGCTGACGCCGAGGCTCTCGGTCGCCTGACCGTCCCACATGCAGCTGCCCGATCCGGCCGCCGCGGGGCTGATCAGCGTCGCGACGCCGAGGACACCTGCGCCGGGTGCGAGGAGTACGGCGGCCGCAGCGCCGACGGCCAACACCTTGGTGCCCATGGCGTCGCGTCACTTGAGCGGGTTGTCGAGCTGCGAGAGCCGCAGGACATGGCAGCGGTCGAACGAGGGCTCGCAAGCGACGACGACGGTGAATGCGACCGGGTGTGACGACTCGGCGCTCTCGCCGTTCCACACGCCGCTCCGGTGCTGCGTGCCGGTGACGGTGACGGCGGTCGTACCCGGTCGGAGGTGGCCGTGTGCTTGTTGGACCGCGGCGGTCCAGGATTCGGGGAGGTAGGCGTCGTCGATCTCGATCGTCTGCCGTACCTCCATCGCCCCGAGGTCGAGCCATTGGTCGACGGTCGGCAGGTAGGTCGCGACGTCGGCGATCAGGCCGGGCGTCTCCTCCCCGGAGGGGTCTGCATCGGCCAGGACGGCGGCGGTGTAGTCGGTCGGCAGGAAGCCGAGGCTGGTGTCCCAGTCGAACAGCGAGTACGCCACGGCACGTGCGTACGCGATCGGATCGGTCGTGTGGGGTAGCGCGCGATCGTCGAGCGTGACCACGGGGGTCGTCTCCTCCGGGATCGCCCGGAACTCTCCGGACGGTCGAGGCGCCGGGGTCGGCTCGGCGGCCTGGGGTCCACGCACGAGTCCGTAGATGCCGACTGCAAGGGTCGCGAGGGTCAGGACGCAGCCGAGGATGACGGCGATCTGGCGCCAGGTGAGGTTGCGCATCGAGGCTCCGAGGTCGAGGTGGCGGACACTCGGGAGGTACGCCGATCAGGCCGACGCGGCCGCCGTACGCGCCTCACGGAGCTGGTCACGCAACTCGATCGTCTCGGCGACGACGCGCTCGAAGCGCGCCCAGTCGTCGTCCCTGAGGGCTGCCGCGAGCTCCGCGATGTCGTACAGCGCGGTCCACCCTTCGAGCTCGGACCACATCAGCACGAACGACCGCGGGCTGTGGTGCTTCGGGGCGCGCTTGGCCTTGCTCCGCAGAGCGCGTAGGCGCTTGGCGTTCTCTTCCTCCTGGACGCGCTTCAGCGCCTCGGCGGCGAGCCGGGCGACCTCGTCCTGCTCCTCCGGGGACGGCGGAGGGGGCTGGCTCGCCAGTTCGACGGCGGCCTTCACGCGCTTGTACGCAGGTGACACCGGGGCACCGCCGTCGATCTCCCTCAGCATGTTCGCTGCGAACTCGCGGACGGACTCGCCCAGCTTTTCGTCCTTGGAGACTGACTCGATCCAGTTGGTCTGCTCGAGGCGCTGCCATGCGTCCCTGCCCGTCAGCCGCTGCGCTGCGCGAGTTCGGGCGTCACCGCACGGGTCCGGGGAATCCCCGGAGCCGGAGGCTCCGCCATCGCGACCTCCACCGCCGAACTGCGTGGCGGCCATTCGACGCTGGGCATCCTCCTGCTCGAGCATCTTGATCTCGGCGTACAGCCGCGCGGTCTCCACCGGAGATAGTGGCTTGCGCTGCTCGTTCTCGTCCTGCTGGGCGAGCAGGTGTGAGAGCTGATCGGAGATGCCTGAGCGGACCCACACGTTCAAGGTGCGCCGCCCGAGCCGACGCAGTGCTTCGAGCCGGCGCCAGCCGCAGATCAGGACGCCATCGGGCGTGATGGTGACGGGCTGGAGCAGGCCGACCTCCTCGATCGACTTCATCAGTGCGTTCAGGTCGCCGGGGTCCTTGCGGTGGCGTACGCCGACGGTAATCGAATCGATCCGCCGCTCGAGCTCGACGTGGCCCTTGTCAGACATCGATCCTCCTCGCGACCTTCGGCGCCGAGTCCCGGATCTCCACGACGAGCCCGTCGTCGGCGAGCAGGTCGACGACCTTCCAGTCGCAGACGAGCATCGCGAGTACGCCGACCCCGGCCCGAGTCGCGGCGGCAGCCTTGTCGGGGTTGCCTAGCACGATCCGCAGCACAGTGGCCCAGGAGTCGCGGTCCAGGTCGAGGGCCACGCGGCCAGCCAGGTCACGCCGGAGATAGGCGTGAGCGACGTGGCGGTCGCCGGCTTCCATCAGACGCGTCGCGATGTAGTCGAGCGTGCAGGTCGCGCTGCTGCTCGGCCAGCCGAGGGCGACGAACATGCTGATCACCAGATTGAGCGCATCGAACGCCGTCGTCGGCTTCGTCTCCCCGGGCTTCACCTGCGGCACCGCCGGGGCGAGGTCGACCGTCGACGGCCCCCGGCTCTCAGCGAGGAGTTCGAGGAAGCCCGTCTCGTCCTCGCCGAAGCGGCGTGCGTCGTGGTGACGCATGACCTCCCGCCTTCGTGCCTGGGCCGTCGAACAGAGCAGGCCCGCAGCGCGTTCCTCAGCGATCAGGCTGACCTGGACGGCACGGGTGATTACCGCCCACGGGTCGTCGGCGCACCTGACGGCGCGCGAGCGCATGGCCTCGAACGCGGCGTACGCCGAGTCCTCCGGTTGGCAGTTGTGGGTGCGCGCGAGTGATCGGTACTTGCGGATCGTGAACTGCATCAGCCGCTCCGCCTCGGGGTCGTGGCGCCATGCCCAGTAGCCGACGCTCTCGCGGTCGTGCAGGCGTTGCAGGACCGCCCGCAGTCCTTCGGGGGTGGTGAACGAGGCACTCACAGTCCCAGTCCTTCCTGGCTCCGGGTGGGCGTCGCCGGTCGCTCCGGTCCGGGGTGGCGGAACGTCCGGGTCGTCGTGGTCGGCGTACGTCGTGCTCGTCGTACGAGCTCGGCTTGGAGGTCGATCCCGCGGCCGACCATCGGTCCGAGGTACGAACCCAGCTCGGTGGGGCGGACCCAAGCGACCCGCTTCTGCGTCTGAGCCTGTGACGGTTGGGCCGACTGAAGTGAGGGGTCGCGATGCCGTGCGAGCTCGTCGCTGCCGGACGCGTCGCCCTCCGTGACCGCGGGCTGCTCCGGCGGGCGGTAGCTGTGGCGGCGGTACTCGGCGTGCGTGTTCACAGGTGGATCCCTTCACTCGCTGGGGTAGGGCCCGGGCGGCTCCCGGGGCCGAGCCGTGAGGCGATGCGGAACGCGGAGTTGACGGTGGTCTCGATCTCGCGGTCTGGAAGCCCGGCGTACTGCGCGGCCGGCATGAGCCAGCTCAGGGCGTCGGCGTGACTGAGCCCGTTCTCGGCCATGCGGCACGACGCCCAGAACAGGGCGTGATTGCGGCCGCCCTCCGGGGTCAGTGCGACGGTTCTGGCGAGGGCGTCGGGTCGGCACCCGGTCGCGGGCATGCCAGCGGGCGGCCGCTGTGGCGCTGGTTGGGGTGGCTCCAGGAATCGGCGAAGCTCGACCGCATCGACGGGCTTCGGAACGTGAGTGGCGACAGCGATGACGCCGTAGGAGCGCGTCGCTCCATCGACCGCGATCCTGGACGGGGGAGCGATGACGTAGCCGCCGTCGCCGCGGAAGTCGACGTGCGCGGCGGGCACCTGCCAGCTTCGCTGCTCCTGGCCGCGGACGTTCGGGTAGTAGGCGTGGAGACCGCCCGACGGCGTACGCACGAGCCATGCCCACGCGTCGCCGAAGCCTTCGCTGCGTGCTCGCTCGAAGGCAGCGAAGCCGCTGGCTGAGGAGTGGACGTCGACGTCGACGACGAGCACTCCGGTGGGCCCGCCGGTGGGCAGTCCGATGTTCGCGTCAGGGGTGCGCTGCCACCACCCGTGGACGACACGGGCGACCGAGGTCGCGTCGTGGAAGCCGTTCGGCGTCAACGGCTGTTTCCCGCCGGGGGCGCATGGAAAGACCGGGATGCCGAGGTTGGCGTATCGGAGTGCGGCGCCGGCCAGCGTCGGTTCCTGGGCCACTCGCTGCATCGTCGAGACCGACCACCTCGGGGTCGGGTTGTTGGGGTCGAACATGCCTCGACTGTGCGACGACAGCGTTACCGGAATCCGGTAACAATGAGGGGGAACATGGAGGGGGAACGTTGCGTTTTCGGGGTCTGCCCCCGGTCTTGTTGACACTCGGGGTTTGCAGTAGTCAGGCCGCGTCTGCGGCCGCGTAGATCATCTCAAACTCGACCGGGGTGAGCTTGCCGAGGGCTCGCTGACGGCGGCGGCGGTTGTACTTGGTCTCGATCCAGGTGACGATCGCGAGGCGGAGGTCTTCGCGGGTCTCCCAGCGCCTGGTGTTGAGGACGTTCTTCTGCAACAGGGAGAAGAAGGACTCCATGCTGGCGTTGTCCCCGGCGCCGTAGGAGCGGCCCATCGACCCGATCAGGCCGTTGTTCGCCAGCAGGCGCTGGGTGCGTTTGGCGCGGAACTGGCCGCCCCGGTCGGAGTGGCAGATCGTCCCGGCCGGGCTGCGCAGCGCGATCGCGTTGCGCATCGCCGCCCGGGCCAGGGACGACCTCATGTAGGAGTCGATGGAGTAGCCGACGATCCTGTTCGACCACACGTCCTTGATCGCGCAGATGTAGAGCTTCCCTTCCCTGGTGGGGTGCTCGGAGATGTCCCACAGCCACACCTTGTCCCGGCCGTCGGCGAGGAACTCGTGACGGACGACGCCGTGCACGTCGACGACCGCGAGCAGGTCGTCATGCGGCGCGGGGCCGGGCGAGCCGGCCTTGGAGCGCTTCTTGTGGTGGCTGGCGGTGATGCCGGCGATGCGACACAGCCGGTGCACGCGGTTCTCCCCGACGATGATGCCGTGCTCGAGGTCGAGCTCGTCGGTGAGGAACCTGTAGCCCAGCGTCGCATCGTCGGTGTGGAGGTCGTAGAGCTTGTCGATGAGGTGGGCGTCGTCCCAGTCCCGCTGGGAGACCGGGTCGTTGAGCCACTGGTAGTACCCCTGCCTGGACAGGCCGAGGACCCGCAACGCCACCGCGACCGGCACCCTGATCGGGGCGCCGGTCGCGGCCATCTCTCGGACGAGCGGGAAGACTATTTTCCCGGCAGGTTCGCCTGGGACAGGTAGGCGGCAGCCCTGCGGAGGACCTCGTTCTCCTGCTCCAGGAGCCGGATCCGCTTGTTCGCATCGCGCAGCTGCTTGCGCTCGTCCTCGGTCACGCCGGGACGTTTGCCGTCCTCGATGTCGGCCTGCTTCATCCCGTTCGCCAGCGAGCCTTCGGAGATGCCGAAGTCCTTCGCGATCTGCGCCAGCGATGCCTGGCCCTTGCGGGCCACGGCCACGACGTCGTCGCGGAACTCCTTGGGGTAGGGCTTTGCCACAGGGACATCCTTCCTCCCGAGGCCGAAACCTCAGAGGTCAGGTGTCAACCAAACCCGGGGCAGACCCCGAGACGGGCCGCCCGGTGTTCGATGTGTCGATCACCCTGCCTGAGGATTTGGCCAACCTGGTCTTGAACAGCGACCAAGTGATCGAGCGGATGGCGCCGGGATCCACCCGGCGGTACCCCTGGATTCAGACTTTCGGAGGCAGCGCGGACTCCGACGCCGTGTGCACCGTCACCTGGCGCTTCGATGGTGAAGAACCTCGTCAGACGCAAGCGACAGTCCGGGCTTGATCTGCACGCGCCCGGTCCACTACACCGGCGCTTACACGTCGCGAGCTAAGTGACCGCTGAGCGATCGGCATCCGGTGATCGACCGGGAGTCGAAGGCGTGCCGCCGCCACTCCGAGTCGGCACTGGGGAGGTCGCGCTGAAGTGGTCCTGAGGCTCTAGTCGGGCAGTGATATCATTGGGGTGATATCGGAGGTGGTTGTTGTGGAACAGATCCTGATCCGCAATCTTCCCGCGGGGACCAAGGCCGCGCTTCGCGCGCGTGCCAAGCAACATCACAGCTCGGTCGAGGCGGAGGCGCGAGACGTGCTCACCAAGGCTCTGGAGGGCGAGCACGTAAGCATCGTCGCCCTCCTAGGCACCGAGGACGGTGCCGATATCGAGTTCGAACCCGAGCGCCTGGGCCTGACGGCTCGTTCAGCACGCCTGTGAGTGCCCTCTTGGACACCAACGTGGTGTCCGCACTGCGGGTCCGAGGACGCAACCGACCCGTCGAGTTGTGGGCAGCGTCGGTGCCCGTAGGTGACCAGTTCGTCTCAGCGTTCACCATCGCGGAGATCGAGCGGGGAGTGATTGCCAAGGAGCGATCCGACTCCGAGCAAGGAGTCGTCCTACGTCGCTGGCTCGAGGAGAACGTCCTGCCCACGTTCGCCGGCCGGGTGCTGCCTTTCGACCTGTCGGCGGCCCGATTTCTCGCGGCCTATCGGGTCCCCGAGCACGCGCCGTTCGACGACGCCCTCATCGCCGCCGTCGCGGAGTCTGCAGAGATGACCATCGCGACGCGGAACACCAAACACTTCGAACCCCTCGGGGTCCCTTGCCTCAATCCATGGGAGACGACCGCGTCCAGAGACTGAGCCATCCCCCAGAGTGCCGGGCGTCAACTGCTGACACTCTCGGGTCCACGCCCACTGGACGCTTGCCTGGTCTTGCGGCAGGAGGAGAGTCGGGCGCTGGCTGATGCGGTCGGGCATTGCCCCGATGCCCGAGCCGGCCGCAGCCCGTGGACCGGTCGGGCCCACCCTTGGAGGTGTGTCATGAGCGCATTGCTTGTCGGGTACGCCCGATGCTCCACCGATCAACAAGACCTCACCGCCCAACGTGACGGTCTTCTCGCCCTCGGTGTCGAGACCGAGCGGATATACGTCGACCACGGCCTGACTGGCACCAACCGCGAGCGGCCTGGGCTACGCGAGGCGCTCGCCGCATGCCGAGCCGGTGACACCCTCGTGGTCACGAAGCTCGACCGCCTTGCCAGGTCACTGCCTGACGCCCGGGCGATCGCCGACGAGCTCACCACCCGGCAGATCAGCCTCTCGCTCGGTGGCTCGGTCTACGACCCCACTGACGCCGTCGGGCGGCTGTTGTTCAACGTTCTCGCGATGGTTGCCGAGTTCGAATCTGACCTCATCAGGCTTCGCACAGTCGAGGGCATGAAGGTCGCCAGGGCCAAGGGCCGGCTCCGAGGAAAGCAACCCAAGCTCAACCGGAGGCAGGAAGCCCACCTGGTCTCCTTAGTGCACAGCGGCGAGTACAGCACCCTCGAGGTGGCCGAGCTGTTCGGCGTTGGCCGCTCCACGGTCTATCGGGCCATCGAGCGACAACGGATCGCCGCGAAGGCCGACATCGCGGAGACCTCGGCGAGACGCTGACCGCCCACGGCGCCGCGTCCCGGATCCGACACCCCACCGGGACGCGGTGCCGGGAGCGTCGCACCGGGTCCGTCGATGCCAGCAGTGGTTCGTCCTGTGGGGAAGTTCGGACTCTCTGGAGTGGGCCCGGTACGGCTACGACCTGCTGGTGCTTAGCCTCGATCCACCGATGAGCTTG